>NZ_NWSZ01000004.1:0-333740 GCF_002531885.1 Rhizobium sp. L9
ATTACATCCGTAAGTTCCAGCCCCGTCAGCCTCTTCACCACCCAGACGCCGGCCCAACCCAACTTCACCGACGGGCCTGGAGTGGACTGGGAAGTCGGGATGCGCTTCGTCAGCAGCAATACCGGTTCGATCCAGGCGATCCGCTATTACAAGTCCCCCAGCGAGACCGGCACGCATGTCGGCCGCATCTGGTCGGCTACCGGGCAGCAGCTGGCCAGCGTCACCTTCACCAATGAGACGGCCTCAGGCTGGCAGCAGCAGACCTTGGCAAGCCCGCTGGTCATCAATGCGGGCACCACCTATGTCGTCTCGGTCAATGCCAACAGCTACTATTCGCTGACCTCGAACGGCTTTGCCAACCCGATCAGCAATGGCGGATTGACCGCCCCGGCCGGCGCCGGTGTCTACAACGAAACCATCGGCACCTTTCCAGCCCTGGTCTACCAGAACGAAAACTACTTCCGCGACGTCGTGTTTTCTGCTGGATCAAGCGTTGCCTTGCGGGACAACGCCACCATCTACGTCAGTGAAACAGCGGGTGCTGCAACAATCACGGTCGTTCGCACAGGCAGTACGAGCGGACAGCTGACACTGGAGTACACGACCAACGAGATCGGCGGAGCCGGAGCGGCACAGGCTGGAGCGGACTATACGTTGCCGACCTTCAATGGCCGAGCCAATACCGGGCAAGTTGTTTTCGAGGACGGCGAGAGCAGCAAGACGTTTGCCATCCCAATCGTCAATGATCCTGATGCCGAAGGGACCGAGACATTTTCTGTCGGCATCCAGAATCCCGGGCCTGGTGGCTCGCTGGCAGCGCCGCGGACTGTTCTGGTCTCCATCGTCGACAACGATTCCGCACCAACCATCTCCTTGAACAATCCAGTCATCACCTTGTCGGAGGCCGCCGCCGCCACCATCACGGTTCAGCGCAGCGGAAACATCGATGCCACGGCCACCGTCGCATATGCAACGAGCAATGGCAGCGCGATCGCGGGCTCCGATTATACGACAACAACGGGCGTGCTCACCTTTGCCGCAGGGCAAGCGATCCAGACCATTTCTGTTCCGCTGCTCAACAACACGACGGCCGAGAGCAACGAAAGCTTCACTTTAACCTTGAGCAACCCGACAGGTGCTGTCCTGGGGAGCCAAACGACTGCGACCGTCAACATCCTGGACGACGACAGCAACCTCGGCAATCTGGTCCGACAGACCGTCGTGTCCGGCTTGACCGAGCCAACGACCTTGGATTGGACCCCCGATGGCCGCTATATGATTGTCGCGCAACAGAATGGCATTGTGCGGGTGGTGGACAACGGTACGCTGAGATCGACGCCGTTTGTCGATTTGTCCAGCCAGGTCAACTATACGCCCGGAGACCGGGGGATGCTGGGGCTGGCAATTCATCCGAACTTCGCGGCAAATCCATACGTCTATCTGCTCTACACCTACGATCCGCCGGAAACCGCGAATGGAACCGGCCTGGCGGGACCGGATACCAAAGGGAACCGTCCTTCGCGCCTCGTTCGGCTTACGGTCAACCCCAACACGATGATTGCCGATCCGGCCAGCATGGTCGTGCTGGCCGGTACCAATAGCACCTGGGCATACACCAGCCGTCCGGATCTCGACAGTACCGGCGCTGTGAACATACCGCCGTCCGGCATCGTCAACGGCACCACCATTACCGCCCCTGCAAGCCAGATCGAGGTGGGAACGCAGGACAACGATCCAGATCGCGCCGGAATCCAGAACCAGAATATTCGGGACTATCTGGCGACGGACAGTGACTCCCATTCCAATGGAGCACTCCATTTCGGGCCCGACGGCATGCTGTACTTCAGCAACGGAGACGGCACCTCATACAATTTCATGGACCCTCGCACGGTTCGCGCCCAAGACGTTCACAATCTGTCCGGCAAAGTCCTGAGGATAGATCCGATGACCGGCGCGGGCGTTCCGGGGAACCCCTTCTATGACCCCGCAGATCCGAACAGCAATCAGTCCAAGGTATTCTATTCGGGCGTGCGCAACGCCTATCGCTTCACCTTCGATCCAGTGACCAACCTGCCCGTGCTCGGAGATGTCGGCTGGACCACTTGGGAGGAAATAAACACCGGCCCTGCAGGATCGAATTTCGGTTGGCCCTATCTGGAAGGTCCTGGCCGAACGGGCGGCTACCAGGGTCTCCCTCAGGCGATCAGCTTCTACAACAATGGGAACCGAAACAGCCCTTCTGATCAGGCTGCTGTTTTTCCGCTGCTATCGAGAAGCCACGGTTCGCCCGACAACGCCACTGCGATCACCGTCGGGGACTTCTACAACGACAACACCCTGATGTTTGCGGATCTTGTCAATGGAAATGTCTACACCGCAACGATGAACGCAAGCCGGCAGATCTCGAACGTACAGGTCTTCGATACGGGCGTCGCCTATCTCGTAGACATTCAGAAGGGACCGGACGGCTGGCTTTACGGCGCTGATTTGGGCACCGGCACTATCCGTCGCTGGGCAGACCCCAATGCGCCGACCGGCGCGACCCTGTTGACACCGACTTGAGCCGCAGCATTCAGGATGGGATTGGTGGCACGGCTCATTCGGTCGTCGTTAAGCGGTGTGCCGCTGGCCACCGCTGAAGTCGTCTGGTTGAAGCTCCATAATTCCTTCAAAGCTGAAGGTCGCCCCTTATGGCATATTGAACGCGTAACAGGCGATGCCGAGACAATGAGGGAGGTTGGTGATGCCGCTGAGACCTAATCGGCCAAGCTCAGGGTTCAAGAATATCGGCATATTGAACTTCCTCCGCAAAATCCTGGTGGCAGTACTTCTGCCAGTTCTTTCAGCAAATCTTTCATTCGCTGCGGAAAGGACATTTAAAGTTCCTGGCTTCACTCACCCGTTTAGAGTTACGACGGAGCGCAATCAGCCGGGCGGCTTTGCTATGGTGAAAGACCCGCTGGATCAGTACAACGCGGCCAAGGTGTTCAAGTTCTCGATCAATCCAGGCCCGTGCGTGCAGGACGACTGCGAGCAACAGTCGGCTCGCGCGACGGTTCAGCAGGGACGCAAGGCCAAGCAACCCAAGGAGGCATGGTATGGCTGGGACATGTATTTCGTGCCCGACTTTCCGATTGGTTCGAAGCAGGTAAGAGGTCACCAGATATTCGTCGAATTCAAGGATCAGGACCAATGCCAACTCGTTGCCCTGACCACCAATCCCCATAGCAACGACCAATTCCTTTCATGGAGTATGGAAAAGCCAAGCGGGAAGCAGATGACCCAGTTCGGCGGTGACTGTATTAACCTTTTCGACATGCGCGTCGCCTCTATCAGGGAACTGGCGGGCGCTTGGCACCGTTTCGAACTCTTTGTCCGATGGACCAGGGAAGGCGACGGACGCTTCTTGATGTTTCTGGATGGGAAGCAGGTCGTGGACTATCACGGCGTTACCTGTTTTTCATGCGATAAGCTAAATTACTTTCTTTTCGGCAACTACCTGTGCTGCACGACTGGCACCAAATTGGTGGTGCCCGCGACGGTCTACTATCGCTACGTCAGCATGGCGAAATCTCGTGAGGCTCTCGTTTGGAAGTAGCTCAGCAGGATCGACGGCGATGGGGCTCCGCGAACAACGAAGTTTGCGGAGCCGAGTGCACGGAGGGAGGTGGGCGGCCCGTCATCAAAATTTCCACGACTCACGAACCAATCCGCCGTCCTTGATCAGCAAATGTGTTCGACACTTATGTTCATTTGGCTGGGCTGAGAAAGAAGTCGTGCGTCGCGTTGGGAGCCCACTGGGAAACTTACTCCGCACGACCCAACTCTGAGATGGGGTGGATCGCAAGCAGAAAAGGCGTGTGCGATCCGAAGTTACTACCTCTCCGCCGGCGATCCGGTGAGTTAACCTCACTGCGCTGCCTGTGGTTCCCGTACACTACCGGACAATGAAGCCCTCGCAAGGGGGCAAGTCTTGGCAGGCGGCGCCAGGCATTGTGGACATTGGAACATGAGCCGCCGCCAAACATTATGTGCTTGCAACCTGGCTCATTCCCATTGAAGGAGATTCCACGTGAATAACTTAATCTGGCTCGTCGGCGCCGTCGTCATCGTGCTCGCTATCCTGAGCTTCTTCGGCTTCCGTTGAGAAAGAAGTGCGGCGGCTCAACTGCACCATCCATGAACGCAGGAGCACGCCGCTACGCCGGACGAAGAACCCGACCGGCGCAGCATGTTATATGGGGAGCGTTAGCAGGGACTTAAATGTCTGCTGTCGTACCCACTGTGGATCGAGGCTGTTCGGTCGAACTCGCGAACTGGATGCGTCCGCGTTTGATGGCGCCTCACATGGAAACGGCGCCATGAGGCCGCGGGCGTTAGAACCCCTCACCTTGATACGATCCGAGGATGAATTCGATTGAACATCACTCGGCGATTTCTTTCGAATTGTCTTGGAAGTGGGCTCGGGCAGTCTCGTCAAGATGTCGATCGCTTCCTCAACAGCGGCGGGGTGATCGGGCATAGTGCGGTTCCGGTACGATGCCGGACAAAAAAAGCCCCGCCGAAACGGGGCAAGTCTTGACAACACGGATCGCACAGGAGGAACACCCGTGCTTTCCTGTTGCCTCAACGAACGAGGGACCGGCTAGGTTCCGTTACAGCGTTGGAGATAGTTAAACTCAGCTTCGGCCTTCTTATTAGGCCAATCTCCGCTTGCTACGGTTTCGATTTTCGCCAGCCGGCCGCTCAAGTCGTCTATGTGATCCGGAACGGCCTGCAGTGGAAGGATGTGCTGTTTATCCGAGCTCGTCGATCTCGCAATCACGAGATGAGGTGTTGAATGGCCCTTCCGACGAGCCGCAGCTCGTCGAACTGCGTCACAAATTCATAGGATATGACAAAGAAACCAGAGAAGAACAAACCTGGAAAGCGCTCCTCAGCCGTTAGCACAGACGGCATCAATAGCTTCTGAAGAGGGCGTGCAACCAGAAGGGCTGTGCACACGCCTACAAAAGCGCCACCCAGGATGTCGGTCGCATAATGATAGCCAGCATAGATGCGCGGCAGGCAAATCACGAACGTCGACCAGATGAAGCAGGCCGCACCAAGCGGTCGGGATGCACGCCACATCGTTGTCGATACCGCGAAGGTCAGCGCGGCATGGTCACTGGGGAAGGAACTCCAATGCTCAAGCGCTTTCGGATCAACGCCCAAAGGCAGCACGAAGTCGGGATTGCCTGAATGCAGCGGCCTGAGACGCTCTGGCAGAAACAGTTGTATAAATCGCGATATGCCAATTCCGAAGAACATGTCGATGATGCATTCGACAATAACCGGCTTCCACTTCTTTCGAAAAAACCATAAAAACCATAATAATATAAATAGAGTCAGAAATTTTACAGTGTTCAAGTCAAGAAAATGAATAATGAACTTATTCGCTATAATCGACTTGGATGAATATTGACCCACCAGCTTCATCACGAAGGTGTCGAGACCGTTCAGCATTTGAGAAGCCAGCCAATTTCTTTGGTTTGGAATGATCTATGATGTATAGTTATGTCATCATCCCATTAAGACCACTCCGCGCAGCCGGCGACACAGCAATAGTGCTCGATAATCAGGTTAGCGCCCGGCGCCGATGATGCCTTTATGCCCTTGTCCACTCACGGTGATTACAGCAAACTCGTTTGCACCGGCTCCCCGTCGTTGCTGATGATGGTGGAGCCATAGGCCTCGCGCGAGATCACCCTGATTGCATCGTTCGGCAGCGGGCGGGCGAGCGCCTTCGCCTCTTCCCAAGGGGCGCGCATCCACACGTCGACTTCTTCTTGCGTCAGCAGCAAGACCGGCATCGCCTTTCCATGGATCGGTTTGACGACATCGTTGGGGTCGGTGGTCAAGAAGCCGTAGAGGTCGTCGGTCGTAAGACCATCCTTGACTTTCCGAACGCTTTGCCATTGCGGAACGTGGATCCCAGCGAAGAACATCAACGGCCTGCTGTCGTCACGGGCGAACCACGCGTTCGGCGTGCTTCCACCGTCCTGTTTGCTGGCGGGATCGGGTTCGGCAAAACTGGTCACCGGCACTATGCAACGGCTCTGGACGCCGAACCATTTCTTCCAGTGCGAAACATTGAGGTTGCGGACGTTGGTGACGCCCTTATCCGGCTCCATCCGGATGAGCATGTCCATGTCGACGGGCTTGGCTTTTTGGCGCAATTTCTCTGCCCGGGCCTCAGCTGCCTGTTTGATCACGAAGAATGGCGAAGGAAGACCCCATCTCGCATGGACAAGCTGCTTGCGGCCATCTGCTGTGTTGCGGACGATCGGGCCCAATTGGTCCGGGTTCATCTGGTAGGCCGGCATCAAGTTGACCAGACTCTCGACGTCTTGAGCCCACTTATTGACCCAATCCTTCGCATCCATCCGGTATAGATTGCACACATCTCCCTCCTTCGGCGTCCAGGCCCCATTGCGGGCCACTTCGTCCGTATCGATAAACTGGCCGTCCCAGCGATCCCTGAATTGCTCTGCAGCTTCGCGGCTGCTGAAGCAAAAGACAAGACAGCTATACCACTCGATCGACGCCCTATAGCTCTTCGATCTGCTGTCCAGTGCGAGCGCGGAGGTGATGACCGTACCCCGATCGTGAACGGAATAGGGGTGTTCGCCGGAGTGATAGTTGCCCCACCAGAGTATGACGTGATGAGGAAGATCAGTTTTTAGGCGCCAGCGGGCGCTAGGGTTATCTCGGCGCGACGTCATCCTACAAAACTCCGTCTTCCCAGATTGGTTTTTTGACCGATGTCACTTTGACCAGTCGGCGCACTGGAAGCTTGCCGATTTCAGCCCCCCAAATCTGAACGACCTTCAGGTTCATGTATTCCCTTCGGTCGCAGAGCTGACACCGGAACCGGCCGGCCAAGCGATCGAGGCTCACGTTCTTCGTCAGCTTCAACAGATCTCGCGGAAAAAACCGGTAAGTCCTTCGACACAGCTGGCACGTTACCTCGAGCAATTGGTTAGCATCAGCCGCGTCGCGCAGGGTCCACCCGCGCAACTTCTTGGAATAGTTGATTTCCGGCATGGTCAGTCTCGGTCGTATCTCGGCCGCCACCCACGCGTGATCCCTCGGCCCATAGCGCCTTCGGTCAGCACTAGCTGCCAGCGAAGGTGACGGATGTCCGCCAGGAGCGTTCCTATCGCCGCTTGCACATCGCCTTTGTGATAGGCAAGCACCTCGGCAATCTCATCATCAACCATGGCTTCGCCAATCGGCTGCTCGCGCATCCCGTGCTCCATACTTTAGTTTTCAGATTGGCGGCCGCACGCCGATGTTCTCATTATGTTCACGCGGGCGATGGAGTCAATAATCCTCTACTTCTTTTCGAAGGGCGGCTGATGTCGTGGCAGTGTGGAGGGCGGTTCCGCCTCTCAGCGAAGCTGACGAGTCAGAGGACGCTGCGGAGCAAGATTAACCGGGCTGATGATCTCGGGGCCGGTATTCTTCAGATTGTCAACGCCCGTGCCGATCGGCCACATGGTCAAAAGGTCGGCCGAGTATGGCTTCATCAGGTCGGATGGATTTGGATCAGGAGATAGCCAGCGCTCATAGTCTTGCCGACGGAGAATGACCGGCATTCGTTCACTGATTGTCGTCATCATCTCATTCGGCGCGCAGGTGACCACGGCGAAGGTGCGGATATCGATGCCGGCTGGGTGGCGCCAGAGCTCCCAAATGCCTGCGAGGGCAAACAGAACGTCCGTCTTCATCGCGATAGCATAGGGTTGCTTGTCTCGGCTGTGAGCGGAGATCAACTTCCACTCAAAGAATCCGTTGACTGGGATCAAGCAGCGCCGAGACCGGTAGGCGGGCCCGGCGAGTCTGTGTGCGGCAATCTTTTCGCAGCGAACATCGACCAATGGGCGACGCCGGTCGCTAGGCGTTCTAGATGCAGGCGCCAGTCCCCACTTTGCTATTGCAAAGACCGGGGCAACGATACCGGTTCCCGGCGCTGCTTCTTGGATGATGATCGGATAGACTTGGCCTGGTGAGCCGTTGTATCGAGGGATGCGGTCAACCAAGCCGTCAAGCTCGCCGTATCCGGCGAAAGAGAAACTACGCGCGAGCTCGTGAAGCGATTCTTTGATGTAAACGCGACTACACATTCGGTATTCCATGGGGAGACTACTTATTTAGATATAACCCTCCCTCAGCAGGTCAAGGCAGCAGAAATGTTTTCCTCGCCGCGACTTATGAAGTGTCAATACTCAATATGGGTCAATTGCATTTTAAGATATGGCTGTTCAACTTGCGGTATGACAACGCCGCCTCGCAAGCCTTCCCAGCCGGAACTGGCTTTAAGGCAAGCCGCAAGAACCTGATCTGGATCAAGCCGAAACTCATCGCTGAAATCGAATACAGAGCTTGGACACACGACGGGAAGCTGCGCCATCCGTCATATAAGGGACTGAGGGAGGAGCAGGACAACGCGGAGATCTATGAGCTGGAGTAGTGCTGCAACTGTTACGATCCGCAACCGACACTAAAGCCTGAGAAGAGCCAAGAGCAGCGCAGAACTCACAGCCACAACAACGGGCCACCCGATCAGAAACTTTTCTCTAGGCTTGGCTCGATCGAGATCGTCATGGAACTCGGACCAGAACATACTAGGGCCGAAGTCCACGCTGAAATCGAAGCCATTTTTAAGGTAAAAGATGACCGACCTGATGTACCAATACCAACTGTAGGCGCAACTGGCCCCCACAAAGAGGACGAGCACTACCCACAGCGCAATTTGATCTCCACTCAATCAAGCTTCCCCATCAATTCTGTTCGGCCTTTTGATTCTCTTGGCCAGCAACACGTTCGCCGATATCCCACCGCTCAGCATCCATAGAACAACGATATTGAAAAAGGTGAGAAAATACGCATTTCCGAGAACTGTTGTCGAAGCGCCTGTACCGTAGGCCGGCAGAGGAATAACAAAGATAAAAGTGACGAATGTGAGCAAGTATACCAAGGATATTTTCACGAGCCTCTTTGGGTCGGCAACTATAATTTCTTGGCCTAGTTTAGATGAGATGATATAAAACGAAAACAATAGTGTTTTCGCAAGCGTGAATGTGATCAGAGAAAACGAAAGACATGTGTAAAGGGCGATCTGCTCCGGATGATTTTCCGCCAACCATGGCAATTCATAGTAGTATTTTGGCAGAATAACCAAAATGTATCTTAGGTACGGGCTGGCATGGTCCAGTAAGTCTGCTCTGACCACCCAAAGAAGCAAGAGGGAGATAGACAAAATGACCGTATCGAGCGGTGGACCGCTGATATGGCTCTCGTATCGTTTTATGAAAACCTGATTATGAAGGCGAAAGAAAAGATCCACCCCGGCGAAATTTTTAAACATTTAGGTCCAGCCTTTGCCCCGAACTATGCTTGAAAAACTCAATCAAAGGGGCAGGGCACTTTCGTAGTGAGAGTGGGCGGAGTCTGTCAATCACAACGCCCGTCAACCATTCCCATCAACATCGCCATCTTCATCCAGCTCGTGCACCGGCAGATAGGTGTTCTTCTCCACCCACTCCCGAACGATGAGCCTGATGGCGTCCTCGCGCGTCAGCACCAGCTCGCTGGAGACATTCCGTAGGGCCTCTTCAGTGTCGTAGTCGAGCGCGATCGAGCCGCGCACCAGTAGCGCGGCGCGGCGCAGCATGATCTGCAAATCCCGCGTGGAAATTTCGCCTGTCCGGTTCGCGGCGTCTTCGAGTAGGGCGGCGGTGTCGTGCATCGTCATTCGCCATCGATTATGAGATGAGAGCAAGGCGTGAGCTTGCCGTGGTCACGAAAAAAGCGTCTGCTTTTGCCACCTTGCGATCCTGGCACCGGAGCGCCGGGAAGACGATGGACCGCCCCGGCGATTTAAAGGCAGACGGACACAGCTCTTCCGCCCCTCCGGCAGCAAATTGGTCTCATGTCGACGTCGTTGCGTCAAGCATAGTCACACCCGCAGACGCTTAACAATTGCGCGGCACACAAACCAAGCTAGATAGGTGGCTAGAATGATTAGCTGCTGCAAGAAGATGGCGACCACGACTATAAACTGGTCCAATCCGTTATAAGAGTCGCCCACATCCCGGATATCTGGCGTGAACGTCACTCTGTGGCACACGTATACTGACAGAACGATCCAGATCACCGCCAAAATATGCAATGTCTTCCAGCAACGTGGCCATGTGCGTCCAGCGAGAAAAGCCGTGATCGGAGCTGCAAAGTTGCTCATCATTATGATGGCGAATGCGAGTTCAGGCCTGATCATTGAGTAATTGATCCTCCGGAAGACCGAACAGCTCAGTGGCTGCCACGCAATCAATCATCGTCTTCCATGTCAGCGATGTCCTCGGCCAACGACACCGCGTGCTCTGACAGAATGGCAGCCACGTTGTCGAGAAGCGTTGCCAGGTCAGGGTCGCTATCAAAAAGCTCTTCCTGCTTGGCTTTCAGCTTTCCGATATAGAAATTGTGGATATGCAGTGAACCAGTCATCTGCGCGAGAGTCGGCGTGCTGACCCTCCATTTTCGTGCCCATCAAGAATAGCCCGTGTCAGGCACTCCCATCAACATCGCCATCTTCGTCCAACTCGTGCACCGGCAGATAGGTGTTCTGCTCCATCCTCTAATGGACGATGCTAACTACTGCCCCGTCGGCAGAAGCGTACACGTCATCAATCCAAGAAAGCTGCGGGAGCCGGACCGTTGTCATACACACCTGCGCGTGCAATTCTGTCGCGTAGACTATTTGGGCAAGGTGCATATGGCGGCAACAACATTCGCATCTCCCCCCTGGTGGAGAATTGCAGTTGCACTAATCGTAGTGCCTTTGGTGGCATCCTTCGCACATGCGGTTTACGCACCAGCCTATCAGGGCCTGCCGGATGTTATGGAGCGCGTTGTCCAAACGACTGCAGTCGTCGCGTTCTTGGGTGCGTATCCGCCAACCGTTGCATTGGGGATACCATTGATCCTCTACCTCAGGGGACGAGTACGGGCATCTCTTGCAAATTGTGCGATGGTCGGGGCCTCCATTGCGACCTTCCCGTGGTTTTGCCTAGCTATATTTTTCGGCCCCGACGAGGCCTACACGAATGATCACATGACCTACCAACACGGAATGATGACGTGGTGGGGATTGCTGGAAGCAATCGAATTGCTCACAGAAATAGCTGTATTCGGAATTGCCGCGGGGGGATTGTTCTGGCTGATCGCCGCGGCCGGCATCGAAAAACAGCCCCCTTCTAAAGTGTTTGAATAACGGCTCTCGGTATCGCCTGATGACGGTGCCGGACATGGTCATGGGGTCTCGGCTGCCGTAACCGCTATTCCGACAGGTTGGAGAAACCACGGTAGAAGCGTGTCGGCTGCAGCAGCGAACTGGTGATGTTGGCGATGATCGGCCCATCCGCCTCGCTCTTCGCCTTCGCTTCCTTCCACTCCGGATCGGCGATGAACTCGGCCCATTTTTGCTCGCGCTCCGCCAGCGACCGCCATTCGAGCAGGTAGGTCAGATCGTTGCTGGAAGAACCGATCATCGTTGTCCAGAAGCCGAGTGAGCGGATGCCGAGCCGTTCCCAGATCGCCAGCGTCGCGGTCTCGAAACGCTGTTGCAGTGCCGGCAGCCTCTCCGGCAGACAAGTATAGATGCGCAATTCGTGGATCATCGGATGCCCCTCATGAATGCCCTTTGGAGCGTCCTCAAGCCGCTCACGGTAATGAGGGCAGCTTATAAAGTTTCGCAGGGTAATCAATGGTTCCGCGGCGCGCCATCCTCGAAAGCGAGGATCGGAGCTCAGGCGCATTCTGAAAACCAGTGCGAACTGGCCGGCCCCGGCCGCATACTGCCCCCCAAGGCCGTCGAGGTATTGGCGGGAAGATTTCAGTGTGCGCCGCCCGTTTCCTCCTGTGCCCTCACGATGGCGTCCGCTTCCTTGCCGTATAGCTCCTCGAAGTGATCGAAGGTCTTGGAAAAGTAACCAATGCCCTGCGTCGCCGAGCGCAGCGCCCGCGCCAGATCGTCAAGTGCGCCGCCCGGAACAAGTGCCCGGAAGATGTCCCATCCCTTGGCGTTTTCATCCCGGTCGAAGCCGAGAACCTGACCCTTGAGCGCGGAGACGATCTGGACGAGGCTGCCGGAATAGATCGACGGAATGTGAATTTCGCTGCGGAAGACCGGTTGCATTAAAACGGCCGAGCCTTCGGAAAGCGCCTGTCGCACTCCCATTTTCGAAGCAGTCCTGAAGGCGTGTTCCGAACTGTCGACAGCATGGTGCTGACCATCGAACAGCGTTACGCCGACATCGATGACCTGGAAGCCGAGCGGCCCTTTCTCCATCGCTTCGCGCGCGCCTGCTTCGACGGCAGGGATGTAGTTGCGCGGAACGACGCCACCCTTGACGGTTTCGCTGAAGGTGAAGCCCCGGCCACGCTCGTTGGGGCGAATGCTGAGCTTCACATCCGCGAATTGCCCGGCGCCGCCGGTCTGTTTGCGATGCCGGTAGTGAACCTCGGACGGTTTCGCGATGGTTTCACGATAGATCGGGCGGGGCGTTCGATCTGTTACCTCGATGTGGAAGACGTCGGACAGGGTTCGGCAGAGATCGCGCAGATGTACCGGGCCCTGGGCGCGGACGAGCTGGGCGCCGGTGCCTTCCTCCTGCAGAACGACAAGACCGCGATCCGTCTCGGCAAGTTTTGCCAGCGTTTCGGAGAGTTTGTTTTCATCGCGTTCGCTGCCCGGGACCAGGATCCTTTCAAGCATCGGCGTCGGTGGCTCGGTCCATTCGGGCGGGGCGATCGCCGCGTTTGATGTCAACAGCGACGGGACGGGCAAGTGGTCGGACTTGACTGTTGCGAAGACATCCCCCGGTGCAGGCGTGATCGCCGAGCTGGACCGTCCGTTTGCGGGATCCTGCACGGCGCCGAGGCCGGAGCCGCCGAGTGATGCGCCTTGCCGCAGTCCCTCGCCAAACGCACGCACCAGCACAGTCTTGCCGATATTCTGACGATGATAGGCATGGAAGCTCACGGCGGTCAGCTTGTTTTCATCGACATTGCCCGCACGAGCCAGGCGCTGTCGAAGAGCCGTGACCTGCGGCGCCTCGTGGCGCAGCGCTTTCATCAGCCTCATCATGCCGTTGCCGTGACTTGCGGCGCCGATCAGGACCGGAATAATCCTGTTTTCGCTCAGAACCCGCGATGAAATGGCATAGAGCGCGTCGCTGGGCGGCTCGCGATCTTCGATCAGTTCCTCAAGAAGCCAGTCATCGAATTCGGACAGGTGTTCCAAAAGCTCGCTGCGCGCTTCGTGCTCGCGCTCGGCAGCACTTTCGGGGATTGCGATCAGCGCCGAAGTCTGGCCTTCCCGGTAGCGCCACGCCCGTTCCGAAATCAGATCGCAACTGCCGATGATCCTGTCTCCCTCGCGGATCGGGATCTGGCGAAGCAAAAGCGTGTGGTTGGCGTAGTCTTGAAGCGCGGCGATTACGTCCCTCAGCCGCCCTCTCGGTTCGTCCATCCGGTTGACGAAGAGGATGCAAGGCGTCCCCGAGGCTTCGATTATCCGCAGATAGGGCGCGGCGAGCACGGCCTCTTCGGGAGCCGGAGAAACACACAGAATGCAGGCGTCGCTGGCAAGAAGCGCGTGCTGCACATGCGCCAAGGCTTCGTTCGGTCCCGGCGCATCGAGCGCGCACCACGCCTCATTTCCAAAGGTGAATTCCGTGAGGTTCAGTCCATAAGGGGAGCTGGATTTTCTCGGCGTTCCCTCCAACGAGCCGAGCTTTTCGACGACCGTCGATTTTCCAGTCTGCGAGGGTCCAAGTACGGTAAAGCAACGCATCGGCATTCCTCCAACTGCCATAGACACAACTTTCAGCCATCATAGGATGCCCTGAACCGCTGCAAGGCGCCAGAGGGGTTCAGCCCCCTTGCTCCGCTACACGATCCATGCCTCTATTTAACCTTAGAGGGATGAGCTTCAACGTCATGGCATCACGCACGAAGATAGCCGCTCCGCGGCAGCGCGGAGCTGGGGTCGACCTCCATCCCCAAGCGACAACGGAAGGCTTGAGGATGAGTGTTTTGCGCAAGAATTCAACTCGGGTTGGCCCCGGCTACCCACAGGTCGTTGTGCTCGTCGGCGCGACGGGCGATCTCTCAAGGCGCAAACTACTGACCGGGCTGTTCCACCTCACCAATGCGGGCTTCATCCCAGGATGTCGCATTATCGGCGTCTCGCTCGACGACATCGATGCCGATGCCTTCCGCACCATCGCCCGTGACTCACTGGACAAATTCTTGACTCGCAAGTTCTCGCCGTCCGAATGGGAAGCGTTTGCCGCATCGCTCGACTATGTTCCGCTCGCTGCCGGCGCCAATGCTCTCAAGGAAGCGGTCGATAGAGCCGAGAAAGCACTGGGCGCCGAGACGCGGCGCGTGCATTATTTATCCGTGCCACCAAGCGCCGCCCTTCTGGCCGTGCAACTCCTCGCCCAGGCTGAGCTGACTGAACGCTCCCGTATCATCATGGAAAAGCCCTTCGGCACGGACCTTGCCAGTGCCGTTGAACTGAACAAGAAGCTGCACGAGGTGTTCGACGAAAAGCAGATATTCCGGATTGACCATTTCCTTGGCAAGGAGCCGGCGCAAAACATCCTGGCCTTCCGATTTGCCAATGGCCTGTTCGAACCAATATGGAACCGCAACTTCATCGACCATGTGCAGATCGACGTTCCGGAGACGCTCGGCCTTTCCACCCGCGCCGCCTTTTACGAGACCACCGGCGCCTATCGTGACATGGTGGTGACCCACCTTTTCCAAATCCTCGCCTTCATGGCGATGGAGCCGCCCACTGCCCTTGAGCCTGCGCCGATCTCGGAAGAGAAGAACAAGGTGTTCCGCTCCATGTTGCCGATTGAGCCGCGCGACGTGGTGCGCGGTCAATACATCGGCTACCGTAAGGAGCCTGGCGTCGATCCCGAAAGCGACACTGACACCTTCATCGCCTTAAAATGCGCCATCGACAACTGGCGCTGGGCTGGCGTGCCCTTCTACCTGCGTACCGGCAAGCGCATGGCCGAGGGGCAGCGCATTATTTCCATCGCATTCCGCGAGCCCCCGAAATCGATGTTCCCTGCGGGTTCCGGCGTGGGGGCGCAGGGCCCTGACCACCTTACCTTCGATCTTGCCGATGCCTCCAAGGTCTCGCTTTCCTTTTATGGCAAGCGCCCTGGACCGGGCTTCCGACTCGACAAGCTCTCGCTGCAATTCGCCATGAGCGAAACCGGCCTGATTGGCGAAGTTCTGGAGGCCTATGAGCGTCTGATCCTCGACGCCATGCGCGGCGACCACACGCTGTTCACTACGGCCGAGGGTATTGAGCGGCTCTGGGAGGTTTCCCAATCTCTCCTCGATAACCCGCCGCCCGTACGCCTCTACGACCAGGGCGGCTGGGGGCCGAAGTCGATCCACCAACTCATTGCCCCGCACGCCTGGCGCCTACCGTTCGAGCGCGCCTGGAGGGATGCGGCAAAGCGTGATTGAGGGTCTGCAGTTGGATCGGTGCCGGCGACCAGAATGGCGCCGACCAATTGCATGCGCCGGTTGCCGAAGCGGTTCAGCCCTCCAAACATTGCGGTGAACTCGTCTGCGCGTGCGGCGCCGCGAAATCTCGGAGGCTGGACTATTTTCGCTTGCGTTCCGGCGCCAGCACGAAATCGTGCTCGACCTGCCAGAACGATCCTGCGAATCCGAGCTCCCTTGCCCTTGTGGGATCGTCCATCAGCTTGAATTCGGCCAGCAAACTCTCCTTGACGCCGAATACCGCATCGGAATGGATGTAGCGATCATCGGGATCGAAAATATGGGTCGTCAGCGTCTCAAACCCGTCTGCCTTGATAATATAGTGCAGATGCGCAGGCCGGTAGGGGTGACGGCCGAGCGCACCGAGCAATTGCCCAACGGGTCCATCATTTGGGATCGGATAGTATTTCGGCTTCACCGCGCGGAACCAATAGCGTCCGTCCTTGCCGGTGCGGAATACGCCGCGCAAATTGAAATCGGGCTGGATGCCCTTCTGCTGGACGTCATAGAACCCTTCGTCATTCGCCTGCCAGACGTCGAGCACCGCGTTTTCGATCGGGCGGCTTTCAGTATCGAGGATACGGCCGCTGATCACCATATCCTCACCCTTCTGGTCGAGGCAGATATTGGCGCCCATCGGCAGCTCCGGCGCATCCGCGACATGGAAGGGGCCGAGAACCGTGCTTTCGGAGGCGCCCGATGGTTTACGGTTGTTGATTGCGTCGACCAACATCGATACGCCGAGTACGTCTGACAGCAGAATGAATTCCTGCCGCCAGTCGGTGCAGGTGTGACCAGTGCGGGTGAGAAAGAGGATCGCTTCCATCCATTCGTCCTGGGCCGGCTCCAGTTCTTTCACCGCCTCATGCAGCTTGCGGGTCACCACCTCCATCACCTGCTTCAGCCGCGCATCGAGTGCATTGGTGTTGCGGCCGGTGACGACCTCGACAGAGTTTTCCTCAGTGAAATAGCCTTTTTCTTCAATGCTCATTGTCGCCTCACCGATCCAGAATTGCTGTCAATACACGACGCAGCTCGTTTTCCGGATCGGCGACTGCGGCATGCGAACGCCAGCCGACATGATGGTCCGGACGCACGAGCAGAACGCCGGCATCGCGGATTTCACGGGCGCGCGCCCAGTCTCCCGTCAGGTCCTGCCATTCCTGCCGCGGGCCGATCTTGTGAGTCGTGATCGGCAGGCCGAACTCCTTCGACAAAGCCCTCGCCGCCGCAATCCAGCCGTCGCCACCGATCCCGGTCAACAGGGTGAAGACGCCATGACCGGTGAGATCGAGGCTCGATACTTTCCTGCCGCTGTCGTTGAACAGCCAGGCATGCGGCAGCCGCGCACCCGGCCACGTCGTCGGTTGGAAATGCAGCTCGGCATCCTTCTCGTAGGCTGGCTCCGGCTGCCCGTCCTTGACGACGGCATTCGAAGCGTAGCGATGGTTCATCTCCACGCCATGCGCGTCGAACTCGTAGACCTTATAGGCGATCGCCTCGCGGATTGCCGTGCGCTGGCGTTCGGCATCGGCGGTATCATCGCAGCGCGCATCCATGTTCTGCTGCATTTTCACCGGATCGACGGAATCGAGCAGACCCAGCGACTTGAAGATCGGGCCGAATTCCTCGATCGACTTGTTGGCGCGGGTAACGATCTGCTTGGCAACCGGCGCACGTTCGGCCTGGTAGCTCTCGAGCAGGGCCATGCCCGCCTGACCCTTGAGGACCAATGCGAGCTTCCAGGCGAGGTTGAAGCCATCCTGGATCGAGGTGTTGGAGCCGAGGCCGTTCGAAGGCGGATGGCGATGGACGGCATCCCCCATGCAGAACACCCGACCGTTCGACATACTCGTCGCGTACATGTTGTTCACAGTCCAGGTCGAAACGGATTTGATCTTCGGCTTGAGATCGGCAACGCCGACCAGTTCGCGCACGACCTTGGTGGCGAAAGCATCGTCGACCTGAGGCGCGGGCTGATTGATGTCGTAGCCCCAGACGATCAGCCATTCGTTCCATGGCCGCACCATGCGCACAAGGCCCATGCCGATGCCGCCGACATCGGCGCCAGGCTGCAGCACCCAGTAAAGCACCGACGGGCGATGGGCGACATAGCGTGAGAGATCAGCCTCGAACAGAATGTTCATCGAGCCGGCAACGCCCATCCTGCCTTCGAAGGTCAGGCCGGAATGCTCCGCCACCTTGGAGTTGCCGCCATCAGCGCCGATCAGGAATTTCGAGCGGATCACCAGCTCCCTGCCGGTCATGCGGTCGAGACAGGTGGTCGTGACCCCTTCGGCATCCTGAACATGGCTCACATACTCCGTCGACATGCGCGCCTGCGCGCCGCGCGAGCAGGCTGTCTTGAACAGCAGCGGCTCCATGTAAGTCTGCGGCAGGTCGTTCATGTGGGTGGGTGATGAAAGAAGGTGCTCGGCACGCGACAGCGGGTGGTTGCCCCAGCTCTGCATGCGGCCGATTTCCTCGCCGGCAACCGCCGTGCAGAAGACATTCTGCCCCATCAGATCCTGTTCGACCGCGAAGAGATAGGCCTCCTCCTCGACGTCGCGACCGAGATCGCGCAGAACCTCCATCGTCCGCTGGTTGGTGATGTGCGCGCGCGGCGTGCTAGCCAGCCAGCGATAACGGTTTATCACCATCGGCTCGAGGCCGTAGGTCGCAAGCAGCGCTGATGTCGCCGAGCCGGCGGGTCCCGTACCGATGATCAGAACGTCGGTGGTGATGTCAGCCATTTGGCCCTCCCTTTTCATCATGTAGCGTTGATCCGCCTTTCAGCAGGCGGCGGACCGGAAAGAGTTCCCAACCGGTACGGCTGGATATGAGACCCCACAGACCCCGTGGCGCGAACAGCATCGTGACGATAGCAAGCGCCCCGAGCGCAAGGAGATACCAGGAGCCGTAGCTCGAAAAGGCATTCTGCAGCAGGAAGAAGACGAGCACGCCGACCAGCGGGCCTTCGATGGTGCCGATGCCGCCTATGACGACAATGAACACGACATAGGCGGTCCAGTCAGTGAGCGAGAAGGCGGCATCAGGCGATATGCGCGCCTTCTGCAGGTAGATGAGCGCGCCGACCATGCCGGTCACGTAAGCGGTTGCCAGATAGACAACGATCTTCAGCCGCCGGGCGTCGACGCCGAGCGCACGGGCCGCTGTCTCATTGTCGCGCACGGCGGCAAGGCCAAGGCCCTGCTTGCTGCGCAGCAGCCGATAGATGAAGCCGATCGTCAGCGCGACGAGAGCCAGCGCCAGCCAATAGGTGAGCGCATCGGCCGCGGCCGCGGAACGCATGCCGAACCAGTTCTGCAGCACCGAAATACCGAGCATATCCTTGGTGGCTTCGCGTGGCAGCGAAGTTCCCGTTCCGCCGCCGAGCATCTTCCATTGGGCGAACAGCAACCGCCCGACTTCGGCGATGACCCAGGTGCCGATCGCAAAATAGGGGCCGTAAAGCCGGAAGGAAAAGAAGGCGGCTGGCGCTGCGATCAGCATTGCAAAGAGGCCGGCGAGCGGAATGGCAAGGATCGGGTCGACACCGGCAAGAATGACGAAGCCGAACAGCGCATAGGCGCCGGAGCCGACAAAGAGCTGCTGCCCGACCGAGATCAGTCCGGCATAGCCGGCAAGCAGGTTCCAGCTCTGCGCCAGCGCCAGCATAGTCAGGATGAAGAACAGATCCTGCACGACGCCGCGCGACACCATGAAGGGTGCAGCGGCGAGCGCGGCCGCCGCGACAAGCGAGAGGATGATGAAGATGTTCGAAAGCCGCGTCCGCGTTTCCACCCGCCAGCCCGGCGGTGCAGCAATTTCGGTCGGCATTGTTTCGAAACCCGGAGTCATGGCGCCCTCAATCCACGGCGCGAGGGAAAAGACCGCGCGGCCGGAAGAGCAGCACGAGCAGGAAGGCGATATGCCCGGCAAGAATCTGCCATTCGGGATTGACCGCAGCGCCGACCGTCTGGGCAACTCCCAGGATGACGCCGCCTGCAAGCGTGCCCCAAAGCGAGCCGAGACCACCGATGATGACGGCTTCGAAGGCGTAGATCAGCCGCGCCGGCCCAGCCGTCGGATCGAAGTTCGCCCGCATACCGAGATAAAGCGCGGCAACCGTCACGATCATCATCGCAAGGCCGGTCGCGACGGCGAAGATCGTATTCGGCCGAATGCCCATCAGGCTCGCCGTCACCACATCGTCCGAGGTGGCCCGGAAGGCGCAGCCGAGCTCAGTGCGGTAGATGAGCTGATTGAGACCGACGATGACGAGGACTGCCGAGGCAAAGGTGATGAGCGGCATCAGGCCGGCGCCCACACCACCGAATTGGAGTGAAGCCGTTTCGAGGGCGCCCGCGGAGATCCGCCGGCTATCGGCCGTGAAGCCCTCCAACAGACCGTTCTGAATGACGATCGACAGGCCGAAGGTGACGAGCAAGGGTGGCAGGATGTCCTTGCCAAGGGTGCGGTTCAGCAGGTGATATTGTAGCAGCCAACCGACGGCGAACATCAAGGGTGCGGCGATCAGCGCAGCCAGGAAGGGATTAAGCCCCAACAAAGAAACAAGTACCAGGATCAGGAACGCCGCCAGGACGATGAGATCGCCATGGGCGAGATTGACCAGGCGCATGATGCCGAAAACGAGGCTGAGACCTGCCGCAAACAGCGCATAGAGCCCCCCGAGCAGAACACCTTGCAGAAGCGTATCAAGCCAGTTCATGGGTGTCCGCTCCAAAATAGGCCGCATGGATATCGGCGCGATCGAGTTCTGCGGGGCGGCCGGTCAGGGTGATGCGGCCCTCCATCATGCAGTAGATACGATCGGCCACCTTCAGCGCCTGGGCGATATCCTGCTCGACGATGACGGTGGCCGCACCCGCAGCGCGGATATGGGAAAAGGCGGCATAAATGTCCTTGATGATCACGGGGGCGAGGCCGAGGCTCAGCTCGTCGCACAGAAGAACCTCCGGATTGGACATCAGCGCCCGGCCGATGGCGACCATCTGCTGTTGCCCGCCCGAGAGCGCCGTCGCCGGATTGCGGCTTCTCTCCTTCAGGACCGGAAATAGCGAATAGATGCTGTCGAGCGTCCAAGGTCCAGCGACGCGGCGGCCATAGCGGCCGATCTGCAGATTTTCCTCGACCGTCAGCGACGGGAACAACTTCCGCCCCTCCGGCACGAGCGCGATGCCGCGCCGCACGACATCGGATGCAAGCATTGCCCCAATCGGCTCGCCATGGTGCAGGACCATATCGGGCTTGTTGGCGATGACACCGGCGATCGAGCGCATCAATGTCGATTTCCCCGCACCATTGGCGCCGATAATGGCGATGGTCTCGCCCGCCTCAAGCCTGATATCAACGCCGAGCACGGCCTGGAAATCGCCGTAGGAGGCCGTGAGGCCGCGAGTTTCGATGAGGCTCATCGTCAGACCTCCATCCCGAGATAGATTTCGCGCACCTCGCTCGAAGCCATGATCGCATCGGGCTTGCCGATGCCGATCACCCGGCCGAAATTGAGCACGACGATGCGCTCGGCCACAGCAGTAAGAGCATGCAGCACATGCTCGATCCAGATGATTGCGATGCCGCGCTGGTGAACCCGCTTGATCGTCGCGACGAGCTGGCGGCATTCGCCTTCCGTCAGTCCGCCGGCGATCTCGTCGAGAAGCAACAGCTTCGGCTGGGTGGCGAGCGCACGCGCCAATTCCAGCCGCTTGCGTTCAAGCAGGGTCAACGATCCGGCAGGCACATTGGCTTTGGCGATCAAGCCGGTCTCGACAAGGATGTCCGCGCACGAAGCCGAGACATCGCTTTCCCTCGCCTTGGCACCGAAAGCACCGGCAACCAGCAGGTTTTCATAGGCCGTCAGACGCGCGAAAGGCTGCGGGATCTGGAAGGTGCGGCCCATGCCGGCAAGGCAACGTTGCATCGGCGGCACATGGGTGACATCGCGGCCGTCGAACTGGATCGATCCTCCGGCAACGGAGAGATTGCCGTTGATAAGGTTGAACAGCGTCGATTTGCCGGCGCCGTTCGGCCCGATGACGCCGAGCGCCTCGCCAGGCTCGACAGAGAAGCCGATATCCTCGGCGACGACGAGCGCGCCGAACGACTTCGAGACTCCCTTCAATTCCAGTAGGGGCATTGTCGTTCTCCGTTGGCGGCCGCCCGACCGAGTGCCGGGCAACCCTCCTTTCACGCAAGGGCTTCGAGCTTGCCGCCAAGCGGTACGTTGGGCGCCAGGCCGTTTTCAACGACGACGAGATCGTAGCCGCCGCCGGATTTCAGCCGCCATTGGCCGCCGACCAGCGGCGTCTTGGCGACATTCTTTTGCGCGAACGGCGGCAGCTTCTCGTTGCCCCAGGCAACCGGCCCGACGAGCGTGTCGAGCTTGGTCTCGCCGATCGCCTTGGCGACGGCATCGCCATCGCCCGCATCCTCGGTCCGCGTCACGACATCGACGGCGAGCTCGAACAGTGCATGGGCAAAGCCGATCGGCTGGGTCCATGGTCGGCCGGTTGTCTTGGTGAAGGCAGCCGCCACGGCGGCTGCGGTCTCGCCCGTCAGCGACGATTTGAACGGATGCGTCGGGGTCCACCAAACCTCGGTCGATAGATTGTGTCCTGCGTTTCCCAACGCTTCGACGGTCTGCGGGAAGAGAAGCGCCTTGCCGATCGAGGCGACCTTCGGCTTCAGGCCTTGCTGCTTGGCCTGGTTCCAGAAAGTGGTGAGGTCGGGGGGGATCATCACCCCGGTCAGGATATCGGTGCCTGCCTGCTTGAAGGCGTTGATCTGCGCCGAGAAATCATCCGTGAGGTTCTGGTAGCGGCCGGTATCCGTCAGCCCGTAGCCGAGCTTTTCCAGGACCGGCGGGAAGCCGACGACCTTGTCGCCCCAGGCATTGCCGTCACCATCGTTCGGGAACAGGCCACCGACCTTTTTATTCGTCTCGATTTGGCTCCACATGCCGGTAAAGACGGCGATGATATCCTCAAGGCCCCAGAAGAAATGATAGGCGTAATTGAAGGGCTTCCAGGAGGCCGGATCGCCGGGATTGCCCTGCTGGCCGATGAACCAGGGCTGCCACGGCGCGACCGTGGAAATGCAGGGCATCTCCTCGCCCTCGCAGGTCGTGGAAACCGGATTGGTCGTCTCCGGCGTCGAGGATACGAGCATCAGGTTGATCTGGCTGTCGACGATCAGCTCCTTTGCGACCTCGGCAGCGCGGTTCGGGTTCGACTGGCTGTCCTTGACCACGACCTCGTAGTTCAGGCCCTTTGCCTTCGTCGTCGCCAGAAAGGCATCGATGACGAACTTGTCGGCTTCGCCGAAAGCGGCGAGCGGCCCCGTCTGCGGGCTGACATAGCCGAGCTTGATTGCCGCATTCTTGGCAATCGCCGGCATGGGCAGGCCCGAGGTTGCAATCAATGCGCCGCCGGCCGCCGTCGTCTTCAGAAAATCGCGTCTCGTGAACATGTTTCCTCCTCCCATTGTCTCTCCTCCCAAAGAGTGCGCCCGCAGGCGCCTGTGTCTCAGTCCGTCGGCCGCCGGCCCTCCCAAGCGTCCTGTAGAAGCTGGCGGATCGCAGTCCGTTCGATCGGCCGCGGATTCCAGTAGGGATTCTCGACAGCAATCGCAGCCGCGCGATCGAGATCGATTTCTGTCAGCCCGAATTCCTTGAGCGATAAGGGAGATCCGATCGCCCTTGCGAAATCCCAGAGCCCGCCACCGATGGCGCCGCTGAAAATATCGGCCGCTCCTGCCAGCTCCGATGCCGCGGCTGCGGCATTGAAGGCGGCCGTATGCGGCAACATCACCGCATGGGTTTCGGCATGCGGCGTATCGAAGGAACCGCCGAGCGTGTGACAAATCTTGTGATGCAACGCCATGCCGACCGTGCCGAGCACCGATCCGCAGAGCCAGGCGCCGTAAAGGGCATCGCTGCGCGCCTCAGCGTTCTTGGGATCGTTGACGATAACCGGCAGGCTTCGGGCAAAGGCGCGCAGGCCTTCCAGCGCCATCAGGCTGGAAATCGGGTTGCGGTCTTGCGCGTAAAGCCCTTCGATGGCATGGGCCATCGCGTTCAGGCCACTCGTCACGCTCATGGCGACCGGCAGGCCGAGCGTCAGCGCGGGGTCGTAAATCACGATCTCCGGCAATATGCTGGCATCGCGCACCGTCGTCTTGCGGCCGCCTTCGGTCTGCCCGAGGATCGGCGTCACCTCCGACCCGGCATAGGTCGTGGGAATCACGATCTGGAGAAGATCGGTGCGATAGGCAATCGCCTTGCCGAGCCCCGTCGTCGATCCGCCGCCGAGGGAGACGACACAGTCCGCCGCGGTTTCCGCCACCACCCGCATCGCCGCCTCCGTCACCTCGACGGGCGTGTGCATGGTCGCGCCTGAGAAGACGCCGCAGGCAAGCGGCCCGATCTCTTCGGCCAGCGCGTCTGCATCAGCCTTCTGATGCGGCGTCGAGAGGATCAAGGCCCGCTTGCGGCCGGCTTTGGCGACCCATTGCGCGACCCGATTGCGGCTGCCGGCACCGAAGACGATTTGGGCGGGACTGCCCGCATAGGAAAAATCCTGGGTCATGCCGCCCTCCCCGGCTTTGCTCGAACCATCACGAAGGTGAGGCTCAACGCCTTGGCGGGCTGTCCATCGATCTCGGACGGCTCGAAGCAGACAATGAGCTCGGGCCGCACGCCGAAGAGGGCGTCTTCGCCAAGGTGTGGATCGCTCGCATCGTAAATCTGGGTGGTGATCGTCTCGAAGCCCTTGGCACGAACGACGAAATGCAGGTTCGCCGGGCGGCGCAGCGGATAGCCCGCCTCGGCGAGCAGCCGCCCGACCGGGCCATCGTCCGGCACGCCATAACCCGACGGCATGACGGAGCGATAATGGAACCGTCCGTCGATATCGGTATGGAAGAGGCCGCGCAGATTATGTTCCGGCTGCAAATCCGGCTGCTGGTTCTCGTAAAAGCCCTCGGCATTCGCCTGCCAAGTTACGACCTCGGCGCCTGCGATCGGCAGGCCATCGAGATCCTGCACCCGCACGGCCACCGCCAGCGGCTCGCCGATGCCGTCGAGCGAGATCGAAGAGCCCGATACCCTTGCTGGCGCATCATTGCGGAAAAACGGTCCGCGAATGGTATTCGGCGTCGCCGCTTTCGGTCGCCGCGAATTGATTTCCTCGACCAGGGCCGACGCGCCGATGAGATCGGACAGAAGCACCCATTCCTGTCGCCGCTCGTCCGAGGCATGGCCGACATCGGTCAGGAAGGCAATAACCTTGCGCCACTCGTCCTGGGTCGGGCGAAACTGCTTGATGAGATCATGAACATGGATGACGGCGGCAGCGATCAGCCGTGACAGATTGCCGTCACTGCCGGCGGAGAAGCGTTCCGAGAAAACCTCGGCCGACGTCGCCTCGCTGAATGTGAGCGCCTTTGCACGCTCCGCCATGCTCATCCTCCACGATCTCACGTGTATCCGAGATTGATACTAGCAGTCGGAATTGCATGGATTGATGATTTTGTTGCAAAACAATATAACGGATTGTTATGAAGTTCGATGAACGTCACCTGATCCAGCTTGCCGCCGTTGTCAAAACAGGGGGCGTAACCGAAGGTGCGGCCTTACTGGGCCTCGCTCAGCCTGCCGTGTCGCGCACCTTGTCCATGTTGGAGAAGCGCGTGGCCGAGCCGCTCTTCGTCAAGGGTCGCCGGCCATTGCAGCCGACGCCGTTTGGACTTTCGCTCGCCGAGCACGGCCTGGTCATGCTCGCAGCCTCGCGCAAGGCCTCCGATCTCGTCGAAAGCTTCCGCGTCGGCAAGAGCGGCGTCGTGCGGATCGGCGGCACGCCCTTCTTCATGGATGCGCTGATTGCCGGGCTGTGCGCAGAGTTTCAGACAAGCCGTCCGGACGTGCGGATCGATCAAAGCTACGGTTATTTCCCGGATCTGCGCGCAGCGCTGAAGGCAGATCAGATCGACCTCGCCATATGCCCGATCGACATACTCGACGAGGGTTCCGGGCTCGAATTCCAGCAGATCCTCCCGGGCCGCAATGTCGTGGCCTGTCGGGTAACCCATCCGCTGCTTCTGAAACGGCGGCCGCAGCCGAGCCATCTGCTCGACTATCCGTGGATTGCGCCGCCACCGGGAAGTCCGCTGCTGGCGGACCTGCGCGCACTGCTGCTCTCCTTCGGCGCCACCGAGATCAAGATCCGCTACAGCGGCGGCTCGCTGATGAGTGTAATCAATTATCTGAAATCGGCGGATGCGCTGACCATCATGCCGCACAGCGTCGTCTTCGCGCAGCGCAAGGAAAAGACGATCACCGCACTGCCAATCACGATCCCTCATCCAGAGCGCGCACTTGCGATCCTCAAGCGCGTCGATGCTCCACGAGCTCCCGCCGTCGATCAATTTGCCGAATTCGTCCGCCTGGGTTTCCAAGATCTTCGGCACTTGATCAAACGTCATGAGGAGTCGGTGATTTGGGGAGTTTGAGAGCCCCCGTTAAAATCAGTCGGTCTGCCACAAGCCTGCAGCAGTGATCTAAGATTTGCTTTTGCAGTTGATGGACGAACCGAGACCGCGTTCTTGGCTAGAAGCCCACTATCTCAAATGTTCCAGCAGCAGGCTCGGCTGCGGCCGAGAAGGAATGACCGATTTGGGGCCGGGAGCGGTCGTCGGCCTATCGGCTCTCAAGAGAGAGTTTCACAAGCAAAATTATCTTCGAAAAAGCATGCGCCACGCCGACTAAGACATATCCCAATAGACACGCTGCCACCTCTCCGAGAACCGGCAAAAGAACGAAGCCAGCGCCAGGGCCAGTGCTCTCGTCAGGGCGCATGTCCGGCGACGCTAAAAAGGCTGCCAAAATAGGTGAACAAGCAAGCCATACGAATATGATGACATGCGGCAACCATTTGAGGCGGGGCATGTTTATTGAGGCGAGAAACGCCGCGCAAAGCGCAATTAAGTTCACGACGAAGATAAGCGCGACTGCGAATTCCGGCGGCAAAATCGTAGGGTATGCTGGGTCAGATTGCGTGAACATGAGCTGCCGGTTTGTTAGGCTGCGATTTCAGTTAGGCAGATAAACAAGAATTTTGTGATCTCCGCAATGGTCGCTATGGAGGCGCATTTCAGCCATCTCTGTCACAACGCTGTTATTCGAAATGGCAATACGCGCCTAGTCAAGGTGCGAAGCAAACAGCGCCAGCGATGATTGCGCCAAAGCCGATAATTGTAGTGATTTGTCAAACGCTGCGCCGCCGGCGAGTTGGGCGGAAACGCACCCTCAACCTCCGTCATTCCAGGCCTTGAGCCTGGAATCCTTGGCCACAGCCGATGATGCCGGCGTGGGTCCTCGGGTCAAGCCCGAGGACGACGGAGGGTGGGTGAACCGATATCCGAGTATGCGCGCGCTGAAGAAGCGCGCGCTTTTCATTCCCATCTCAGCGGAAGCCGCCGCTCGCCACCAGCCGCTCGCCGCCCCCAGACGTTCAAGAACCGTCGGCTTTCCATGGATCCTTATTTCCGTGTCGTCCACTCGACGCCGGCGGCCACAAAGAGGGATGCGGCTTGATGGAGGTGGAGGTCGCCTGGGCTTTAGCCCTTACCTTTTGTTGACTCACCCGCGCTTGAACAATAATTTGGGAACTTGGTCGTGGGGCTTGTCCTCAAATGACGGATCATTCTCTTCAGCGTCGCCTTGCCGTCATCGTCGTTGCCGATGTGGTGGGATATTCACGCCTGATGGAGGCTGATGAAGTCGCAACGCTTGAGAACCTCAGGGAACTCCGTTCCGGCGTTATCGAGCCGGCTGTGTTGCGTCACAATGGTCGCATCTTCAAGGTCGTGGGCGACGGCTTCCTTATCGAATTCGCCAGCGCGGTGGACGCGGTCGACGCGGCCTTGGAAATGCAACGAGCCACCACCGCTGTTGAGGGTTCCGAAGACCGGCGCCTGCTTTTGCGCGTGGGCGTCAATCTCGGAGATGTCATCGACGACGGTTCAGACGTCCTCGGCGACGGGGTCAATGTCGCGGCGCGCCTCCAGACGCAGGCCGCGCCGGGAGGTATCTGCATTTCATCAAGCGTTCACGGCGAGATCGTCGGCGAGATCGCCGACCAGTTCTTCGATGCAGGTGAACGCTATTTGAAGAACCTGACCCGCCCAGTCCACGTGTGGCATTGGCCGGATGCGCTGCAGAGCATATTGCCGCTGCCGGAAAATCCCTCGATCGCTGTATTGCCGTTCACGAATATGAGTGGGAATGAAACGGACGAGCCTTTCGTCGACGGCTTGACTGAAGACCTGATCACCGACCTTTCCCGCACGGCTGGCCTGTTCGTCATCGCGCGCAATTCCGTCTACGGCTACAAAGGCAAGCCGATCGACGTACGGCTCGTCGCCCAGGAACTCGGCGTCCGCTACGTCCTCGAGGGGAGCGCCAGACGCGCTATGGGCCGTGTCCGCATCAATGCCCAATTGGTCGACGCGCTTGGCGGCCAGCACTTGTGGGCCGAACGGTTTGACAGGACGTTGGAAGATGTTTTCGAGTTGCAGGATGAGGTCAACGCCAAGATTGTTGAAGCTCTCGTCGGCCGGCTGACCATTCCGACGCCGCGCAATCGGCCGAAAAACTTCGAGGCCTACGATCTGTGTGTGCGCGCCCGCCTGCTGACGGAAGAGTCGCCGCAAACCGAGCGTGAGGCCTATATGCTGCTCCAACGCGCGGTCAAGCTCGAGCCATCCTATGCCGAGGCGCTCGGTCTGCTCGCCTATAACCGTTGGCTTGCCTGGACTCATTTCGGCGAGCCCGAAGATCCCAACCGTCGGATGGCGGTGACATCAGCACAGAAGGCGGTCGACCTCGATCCCAACGATGCCGGCTGCCGTTACGTTCTGGGGACCATTCTGGCTTATGAGCGGCGATGGGAGGAATCCGAGGCCGCCTTCGCCATGGCCCTGAAACTCGACCCCAACCACGCCGATACCTGGGCCGCCATGTCTGATATGTCCGTGCTGGACGGCAGGATTGCCGACGGACTGGCGCAGATCGAAAAAGCTCTGCGGCTCAATCCCTATCCAGCCTGCTGGTATCTTTGTCATCTTGGCCAGGCGCAATACGCTGCGGGTGACTATGAGGCGGCAACCGCTACACTGCGCAGGAAAGAAACGTATCGCACCAACTCACGCAAGTTCCTGGCTGCTGCGCTTGCGCAGCTGGGCCACCATGAGGAGGCGCGGCGAGAGGCAGAATTGTTCCTGATCGCCCACCCTCATTTCACGATCGGCCATTGGCTCAGCTCCCAGCCGCTGCGCGATGCATCTGTACGAGACCACTTTGTCGACGGCTTCCGAAAGGCTGGCCTGCCGGAGACGTGACAGCCGGCGGGGACAATCCCGACGCGTTCAGGACTTGATCAACGGATATGCGCTGGCGGCGCGTTTCTGCCATCTCTGTCACAGCGCCATTATTCGAAACGGCAAGAGGCGCATGATCAAGGCGCGAAGCAACCAGCGCTAGCGATGATTGCGCCATAAGACATCACCGCTAGCGGTTTGCGAGGCGCCGCGCCGCCGGCGAGTTGGCGAATACGCACCTCCGGCCTCGTCATTCCGGGCCTCGGGCCTGGAATCCATGGCCACAGCCGATCAGCGCCGAAGTCTGGCCTTCCCGGTAGCGCCACCCCAGGCCGCAACACTACTGTCCGGCAAACACCACCTCGTCCCAAGGTGGACGCGCCGGGAAAACCTCATCGAGAAATGTCAGAAATGCTTTGACATTCGGATTGGCGCGGCGGCTCTCTGGCCAGAGTGCAATCATGCTGGAGCGGTCGACGGCGAAGGCGGCGAGGATCGGCACGAGTTCGCCGCGTTTCACATAGGGCGCGGCGATGTAGGTTGGAGAGATGCCGACGCCGCCGCCGGCGACGAGGACAGCGGCGACACCATCGCTTGTGTCCACCGTGATCCCAATCTCCGGCGTGGCCTCGAAGACTCGTTTTCCTGATGCAAAGGGCCAGCGAAGTGTCTGGCCCGAGCTCTGGAAGCGAAAATTGACGCAGTCATGCCCCGCCAGTTCGTCAGGATGTCGAGGCGTACCCCGTCGTCTCAGATACTCGGGCGAAGCAAAGGCGCAAAGGCGATGCGGCGCAAGCCGTCGGGACTTCAAACGGGAGTCGGCCAGTGCTCCAACCCGAATGGCGACATCTATACCTTCCTCGATCATGTCCACGAACTGATCTCCCAGGCGCAGATCGATTGCGAGTGTCGGATGGCGTTCGCGCAAGCGAGGAAGCGCCGGGCCGAGTATATGCACGCCGACAGGAAGTGGTGCCGATATCCGGAGAATGCCCGACGGTTCGGCGCGGGCGGCCATTGCGGCCTGCTCGATATCCTCGGCCTGCCGCAACAGACGCAGCGCGCGATCGTGCAGATCGCGGCCTTCCGGCGTAAGCGTCAGAGAGCGCGTGGTACGGAGGAACAGGACAATGCCGAGCTGCTGCTCGAGCCGCTGGACGCTCTTGCTGACGGCCGACGGTGACACCGCAAGCGCGCGGGCTGCCGCCGTGTAGCTTCCAAGGGATGCGGCCCGCGCAAATGCAATCAGGCCCGTGAGACGTTCTATACCGATTTGTGCCATGATGGCATGAGTAAAGCGAATATTGGGCCAATTATCAATCGAGGCAATTGGAATTACTTTCTGGCCATCGGCGCAATCGAGCGCCTCCACAACGGAGCCAGAGCGATGGGCACTCAATCAAACATCTCGGATACCCTTTCAGGCAAAACCATACTCATCGTCGGCGGCACCTCGGGGATCGGCCTCGCCGCAGCCACACAAGCCAAGTCCTTCGGCGCAAAAGTCATCGTGGTCGGATCTGACGCCGAACGGGCAAAACAAGCCGCAGAACAACATGGCCTCAGTGGCTGGAGGGCGGCCGATGTGACCAAGCGCGCGGCCATCGAATCCGCGCTCGCTGATATCGACCATGTCGATCACCTCGTCTTGATGGCCGGAAGCTTCGTCGTCGGCAAGGTGCTGGAAGCCGACGTCGACCATCTCCGCCGCGCGTTCGAAGAGCGCGTCTGGGCGGCGATATATACGCTTCGGTCCCTTGGAGACCGGCTCGCCGCCGACGGTTCGGTGACATTCATCTCCGGAGCACTGGGCGACCGGCCGAATGCCTATGGGACCGCCGTTCTCGCTGCCGCTTCGGCAGCGATGGAAGCATTGGCACGCGGCCTGGCGTTGGAACTCGCGCCGCGCCGGGTGAACACCCTTTCGCCGGGTCCGATCGATACTCCACTGCTCGGCAAGGCACTTGGCGACGGTCGCGACGCCTTTGTCGAGGGCCTCAGGGCAACATTGCCGTTACATCGTCTCGGGAGCGCTGAGGAAGCCGGGGCGGCAGTCGTGTTCTTGATGGCGAATGGCTGGATGAATGGCGCGACGCTCAACCTGGACGGTGGATCGCGGCTGGTCTGAAGGCTTTTCAGCATTGCGAGCCAGAACTCTCTGAAATTTGTCGCTCGGGTTTTCGAACCCTTCAAGAAGGAATTCACTGAATGTCGACTGATCCGACCAAGACAGCCCTGACCTTCTTCGGCCACTGGAACGCGGGCCACATCGACGAGGCGATCGCCATGCTCTCCGAAGAAGTGCTGTATGACAACGTACCGTTCCCGAATATCGTCGGGCGCGAGAACGTCCGAAAGTTTCACCGGGATTTCGGAATTGGAACGACGTTCACCGTCGATTGGACGGTGACACAGATCGCGGCGGCCGGAAATGTCGTCCTTAACGAACGGCTTGATGTGTTCCTGCATGAGGGTGGTGGAAAAATCATACTTCCGGTCATGGGGACGCTGACGGTCGTGGAGGGAGCGATCACCGTATGGCGCGACTATTTCGATCCCTCTGATTTCGATCGGCAGTTGGCTCTCATCGGGAAATAACTCAATGGAATATATTGGAGGGCCAACGACGAGCGGGCGGCAACGCACCCCCCACTCACCGTCATTCCAGGCCTTGAGCCTTGAATCCATTGCCACAGTCGCGGAGGCGGCGTGGGTCCTCGGGTCAGGCCCTAGGACGACGGAGGGGTGAACCTTCTGCCAATACAGTATGCGCGCGCCAAAGGCGCACGCACCGCCATCGCAAGCCTCAGCGGAAACCGCGGCCACATCATCAACATGGCATCCGTGGCCGCCTACAAGCTCTTTCCGACAGCGGCCGTCTACTGCGCCGACAACAACGGCGAGGCACCAACATCCGCCCGCTTTTACAGCGCGAACATTGCCACTTCTACTTGTCTTCCCCTTCCGCCTGGATGCGATCCAACACGGCTTCCGGCGCGATGTCCTTCTTCAGCTCTTCGACCTCATGGTCCGCCTCGGTCGGGACTTCAAGCTTCTTTGCAATGGCTTCGACCATGGCGATCAGGCGTGTCGTCTCGTGTTCGTTTAATAAGCTGATCTGGAGGTCGAGGTCGGCGCGGATATTGTCTTGTGCAGCCATTCGGTTCTGGTTGATCAAGACGAACGTCGAGAGAAAGATCGCCTCGACCGAAGCCTCCATAGCGAGAATCACCAAAGAGGGGTCCCAGGGTGGAACCTGCGGGAGCAATCCTACGTTGGCGATGATCCAGACTCCGTAAAACACGATGTGAATGTAGACGAACATCATGGAACCGGCGAACTTGCTGATCAAAGCAGCGGAACGCTCCTGAGCAGACGCTGCATTTTGGCTCTGCCGGCGGCGCTGCATGATAGCCTCGATGTTACGGGTTAACGCAGGCGTTAATCCTTCCGCGGCCGGTGTTGTCGGGCTTTTGCGCTCCGGATGGTCGTCGTTCATTCCGCAATCCTCGGATCTGTAATTGATGGTTTCCACCTTTGCCGAAAACTGCCCTACGAAGATCCGGTTCAATGTTGGCTGCAATTCCCTGGGGCGAACGTCGCCCCGGCAGTTTGCGCCAAGCGTTGCCGCCGTCGTTCTGCAATATCTCTCATTGAGTGGAGTTGACTGTGGACGCGGCGACTCAGACAGCAATCAAGTATCATGCGGCAACTCTGCGCTGGCGAGTAGGCTTGACCGAAAGATTGCACGCGCTTGACGACCGGGTGACTAGCTACCTCCTCCGCCGGCCCGTGTGGAACATTCGTCACCGAGTGCGGTTTTGGGCCAGTTCAAAGGAGGACGCGGCATGTACCATCACGTCAAAAAGCTCATGTACACCGTTCGGGTGGATGAGCCTGATCCCCGATTCGGAAATATGCTCCTTGAGCAGTTCGGCGGGGCCAACGGCGAACTCGCGGCGGCAATGCAGTATTCGATCCAAGGCCTGAACTGCGAGGATCCCGGGCGAAAAGACCTGCTGATGGATATCGGCACCGAGGAGCTCAGCCATCTCGAAATCGTCGGCACGCTTGCCAGAATGCACCTAAAACCCTTGAAGTCCGTTCGCGAGGAGGCTGAAGCCGATCCTTTGATTGCCATTGCTGGAGGCGGCGGCGTGAACCTCTTCAACTCCATGGGCAACCCCTGGACGGCCGACTATCTGAAGATAACCGGCGAGCTGGACGTGGACTTGCGAAGCAACATCGCAGCCGAAGCCCGTGCGAAGATCGTCTATGAACGCCTGATCGACTTCTGCCGCGATTCCGGCACGAAGGACGCTCTGCAATTTCTCATGACAAGAGAGATCACCCATATGCGGGCATTCCAGCTCGCACTCGAAAGCATGGGTAAACCTCCCCTCAGTGTTGGAAGAATCGCTCCCACACCGGGGCTCGTCGACCAATTCTTCAACGATTCGACGGGCGAAGGCGACCTCGGCGAGGTCGATGTTCGCGGTCCGTGGAACGAAGGAGAGCCCTGGAAATTCGTCGAGGCTCCGGCGTTCCAGGGATTCAAGGGCGCCGACGAGACTGCACCGTCGATCGAAGCGCGAAGCGCGCCGCCGGAAAGATCGGAAGGGATCGAGGCGGTGCTCGTGGACGAGCTTCGCGACCTGCTGCATGCCGAAAAGCAGTTGCTCAAAGCGCTCCCCAAGCTGCAGAAGGCAGCCCGCTCCCAGCAACTGCAGACTTTGCTGCAGAAACATCTTGCCGAGACCGAAGCGCAGGTCGAACGGCTGAACGAGTGTCTGCGAGTACTCGGCTCCGCGGCAAGAGCAAAACCTTGCAAGGGAATGGCTGGCCTGATCGAGGAGGGTGAAGAGGTGATGGCGGAAGGCAAGAAGAGAGAAGACGCTCCTGCAGATCTGGCTCTCATCGGTGCAGCATTGCGCGTCGAACATTACGAAATTGCCGCTTACACCACCGCGCGTAATCTTGCCCTTCAGCTTGCACAGCCGGCGGTCGCTCAATTGCTGACATTGTCGCTGGGTGAGGAACAGAATGCGGGCCATTTGTTGGATCAGCTTGCTCAACCCCTTATGTCGGCGGCAAGAATGCCTGCCAGCGTCCGTTGACGTGGCTGGTAATCGTGGCACCCGCGGAGGCGTCAGAGGCGCCGACCGCGGGTGCCGCTTTACGGCAGAATTGGGCTAAGGCTCTATCGCACGCCTCCCCGTCGAGCTTCCTGGCAGCGGCTCAACTTTGATTTGCGAGATCGTGAGCGCCGACGCAGAGCAAGGCTCAGGCTCACCCTGTCCACAAACTTTCCTGGAAATGCGTTGGTGGGGCTCAGAAGCGACGGCATCCCTTAGCGCGCTAGAGGGCTAGCCTCGTTCAGATCGTTTCGGATCGCGCTGGCCGCTATGCCCGCCTGCCCCATTGCGGTCCCGATCTGATCCAAGCCGATGACCACGTCTCCCGCTGCATAAAGGCCAGGAATGCTTGACCTTTGGTGACCGTCGACGATGACGCAGCCGTTCTCCGACAATTCTGCGCCGACCATAGCTGCCAGTTCCGACCGAACGTCCGATCCAAGCGCCGGGTAAATAGACGAAAACACGCCGATGCTCGAAGCTGTTGCGATTGTGATCCTATCGCGCTCAGGGTCGATAGATTTTATCGGACCTTCCTGGAGGCCGATCCGCAAGTCCCGCAGCCGATTGAGCTCAATCTCCGAGAGCTCGTGTTCCTCTTGCGGAGTAATGATCGTTAGGTGTGTCGTATAACTCCGCAGGAACAGCGCCTCTGCAAACGCTCTCGATCCGCAACCGATGACGGCGACAGGCTTGTCGGTGATCTCGAACCCGTCGCAGACAGGACAGTAGCGGATAAGGCCGCGCGCAACAGCCTCGTCATGAAGCTCGGCCAACATCGGTGGCTTGCGGTCGGTGACGCCGGTGGCGAGAAGGACTGTTCGCGCCCGCATGCCGCCATGGCTGGAAACAACGTGAAAGCCGTCATGCTCCTGCTGAAGCTGTCTGACGCCCTCACTGCGGATCTCAACTTTGTACCTTTGAAGCTGCGTGCGCATCCTGGCGAGAAGCTCCCTTCCGCTGATACCCTCCGGGAACCCTGCGAGGTTATGGGAAATCGGAATGGTGGCGGCACGACTGCAATGGTCGTCGAATACGGTTGTCGAAAGGTGGTAGCGCGCAAGATAAACGGCCGCAGTCAAGCCAGCAGGTCCACCTCCGATGATAATGCAGTCGCGCATCGTGTCTCCAGACCGTCGCCGCTCAAGATGTCGTAAGGCGTTGGAATAACTCACATCGCCTGCATCGACCAGGTAGACCGCTCCGAGGAAGCCGTCCGGCGTCTGCTGCTCTTCAGGCGGATACCAAGATGGTAATCATCGCTAGTGCAAAGCCAACGCCGGCCCCAGCGAGGCCCGGTGTCATATAACCGGTAAATCTCCCGGCTTGACCGTGCCTGATCTCCTCAGCCGTCCCGAGAACGGCCGCCAGGCCGGCAGCAATCCAGCATGCAAGCGTCAACGTCCCCAAAAGTATCGCCCAGTGCGGTGCGTCGATTGAAAGCACGGTCATGCGAATACCCTCGCGGCGAGCGCCGCCTCCATGAAAGCCCTGCGGGCTCCCTCGGCACTTCCACGGCGAGCGATGGCATCGACGCATCTGCGCTTGGCGATGCCGAACTCACGAGAATTGGTCGACGGCCAGCGATGGAGAAGCGCCGCAAGCGCCGCATCCGGGCCCTCAATGCGCTCACGCATGCCGTCGCCGATCCGGACGTATACCGGTGGCTTCCAAGTGACATGGAAGTCGATATTGATAACCTTTTCCATTGCAGACCTCATTGCCAGGTTTTCCCCGACAACCGCCTTCAGCTGTCCGAGTTCCCAAGCCGTAATGGTTGGTCCGTTATCGGACAGCTTGGGAGAGAACATGGGGAGAAGGTCATGATCGTTAAGATCTTACACGAGCGTCGATAGGGATTCGCTGGAGTGTGCAGTCTGAGCGACGGCGTCCGCGATGACGCCAAGTTCGTGCAGCGGCGGTGGAGCCGGCGCGCGCCGAGTCCACATTTCCGGTCGGAGGGTGGCACGGAGGTCGGACAGGCAGGAGGTTGGTCGAAAAGCCGGAACTCCGCGGATTATCCAACCGGGCGGGTGATCATCAGCCAGAGAATTGCCAGCACCGCCGCGAAAGCCGGAAAGCCGAAATAGAACCAAGTCCAGAACAGCCGATGGTATCGCGCCGGCAGCGGCTCACCGTTGGCCGCTGCTCCCTTCGCAATCTTGCGCATCTCCATCTGCATCCAAACGACCGGCAGCCAAAAAGCACCCGTGATGAGATAAAGAACGATCGACCAAACGATCCAGCGCTCCCAAAGCGAATAGCCGACATACCAGGCGAGCGCCATGCCGGTGATCGGCTGAGCGATCACGGCGGTTGTGGTGAAGACGAAATCCGCAATGACCACGATCCGCGCGACGGCGGCCACGGTCGTTGCATGGCCGGTGCGATGCGCGACCAACATGAAAAAGGCGATGCCCGCGCCGGTGCCGAGGAGAACGGTGGCGCCGATGATATGCAGGAATTTCAACGCGAAATAGGTCATCGCTCCTCCAAGATCGCGAGAGCAACCAGGTGCAACACGAGGATCGGCCATATCTTTGTCAACGGGCCAAGCGGCTCATTCCATAACTCCGGCAATATCGCGGTGCCGGCCGCCGCATAGAAAAGTGACAGCAGGATAGCTGCGTAAAGGCCCCACCGCGCAGTGCGGCGTATGGCGATGGCGCATCCTATCGCGATGTCTGCAAGTGCCCCGGCAATAACGGTTGGTGCCGCCAAACTACCTGCCCCGCCCCCCATCATCAGCGTGACACCCTGCTCGAAGCCCGATGTCAGCGAGATTATTCCCGTCGATATCCAGAAGAGGGGCAGCAGCACAAAAGTGACGGGCTTCAGGAAGTAGAGTTTTGCAAACCAACGCTCCTGAACCGAAACCGGGCGACGTGCCAAGGCATCGTCCAACGACGATGGCCGGATACCCGTTGCGGCTATCCATTCGCTGGGATCGCCGACGGCGCCGCGCGCGATCTCCCTTGCGGCCGTGCTTCGAACCGGCGGCCGCCAGCCCAGCGACCCGGCAAAATCGCCCAACCAATAAAGAAGGCTGGCGAGCGGGCGGGGCAGCAGGTAGCGCTTGGCCGGAGGCCAGCCGAGCCAACTGCGGTATCGCGCCACAATCTCTTCAAACTCGAGCGCCTGCGGGCCGACGATTTCGAGCGCGATTTTCGACGGGGCCGTTCTGTCGAGCAGCCGAATGACGGTTTCGGTGACGTCTTCGAGCTGCACCACCTGAAGTTTCCCGGTCGATGGCATCACTGGCAGGAACGGCAGCGCCGCAAGTCCGCGAAACAATGCACTGGAGCCGAAGGCCGCATCACCAAGGATCACGGACGGACGCAGTATTACCCAGTCGAGATCCGTCTCCATTAAGGCCATGTCGCCGGAAAGTTTCGTCCGCGAGAACGTCGATGGCTGCTGCCGATCCACTCCAATTGCCGAGAAATGAATCACACGGCGCACGCCGGATTGCTCGCATGCGCGGAACAGCGCTCCCGGTCCCTGCGCGTGGACGCCGGCCATGTTGTGGGTCACTCCGTCCTGCAATGCCCCGGCGCAATTGACGACGGCGTCTATTCCCTCGAGATGATGCAGCCAGGCAGACGGCGCCACTGCTTTGGCCACATCGACTTCAACCCAACTGCCGGTGCTTTCAACCGGCCGTTTTCCAGGACGCACCACACAGATGATATCATGTCCGCATGCCGCTAGCCGGGCTGAGACGGCACAGCCAACAAGTCCTGTTGCGCCGATAACAAGGATTTTCATACGGACGACCTTCGCACTCAAAAGCCCCGAACCTTTGCGTGCAGGATTTCGTTCCAGCGCCCTTCCTCGTGACAATGCTGGGATAAATTTTGAATTGCGTCGACCCAGCAATTCCGAGTGCTTGAGTTCCCGGATCGCGTCTGCTCGATGCGGCGAGTTGGACGGAAACGCACCCTCATTCTCCGTCATCCCAATGACGATGGCCACAGCCGATGACGCCGGCGTTGGTCCTCGGGTCAAGCCCGAGGACGACGGAGGGGTGAACCTTCTGCCGACACAGTATGCGCGCGCCTCCATAAAGGCGCACGCACCGCCATCGCAAGCCTTAGCGGAAACCGCCGCTCGCGACCAGCCGTTCGCCGGTCAGCCAGCGGGCATCGTCGGAAGCGAGGAAGACGGCAACATCGGCGATATCGTCCGGCTGGCCGATGCGGCCGAGCGGCGTCTGGTCGGCCATGTTCTGTTCGAGATCGGAGCCGATGACGCCGGCCGTATGGGTGCCCTCGGTCTCGACCATGCCCGGCAGAATGGCGTTGACGCGGATCTTGCGCGGGCCAAGCTCCTTGGCAAGCACGCTGTTGATGCCCTCGACGGCGCCCTTGGTGCCGGTGTAGACGGCAGTGGCCGGCAGCCCGATGCTGGTGACCACCGAGGAGATGTTGATGATGCTGCCGCCCTCGCCGAGATGCTTGGCCGCTGCCTGGGTGGTCAGGAGAACGCCGAGAACATTGACGTCGAACATGCGGCGATAGTGCTCCTCGGTCACCTCGCCGATCGGGGCGAATTCATAGACGCCGGAATTGTTGACCAGCACGTCGAGCTTGCCGAATTCCTTGACCGCGGCATCGACCACGCCCTGCGCCTGCTCGGCTTTGGAAACATCGCCCTGCACCGCAATGGCCTTGCCGCCGGCCGCGCCGATCGCCTCGACCACGGCGTCGGCTCCGGCCTTGCTCGAAGCGTAATTCACCACCACTTCAGCACCTTCAGCCGCCATCGCTTTGGCAATCGCGGCGCCGATGCCCTTGGAGGCTCCCGTTATCACTGCGACCTTTCCTGTGAGCTTAGCCATTTCTTGTTCCTTCTGATCCGGACGGCCGCCGGAATTGACGGCCTTGTTCCGTAGTTCAGAAATTCGGAACTGTTGATCTCGATGTCAAGTGGCCCTATATAAAATTCATGCGACCGATTTTTCACCCCGCCCTGGAGGACATAAAACCCGAGGCGATCCTCTATGCGCTCTCTGATCCGGAGCGCGTCGCGATCTTCGCCAAGCTCGCCGGCACCGCCTGCGGCGGCACCTGTTCAGCGCTCGCCGATCTCGGCGACCGCGTCATTCCAAAATCGTCGCTCTCCAACCATTTCAAGGTGCTGCGCGAATCCGGCCTGATCCGCAGCGAACGCCAGGGGGTGGAGATGCGCAACCAGACCCGCTGCGCCGAGCTCGACGAGCGCTTTCCCGGCTTGGTCAGCGCGATTCTGACGGCTTACGGACAGCTTCCGGAGCAACTGCAGACGGGTTGACGGCTCTTGGAGCGATAGCAGCTGCTGTTGGTGGTTCGCCTGGGTCCTCGGTCAAGCCCGAGGACGACGGAGAGTGTTAGGTGCCCTGCGGTAACAGGGTGAGGTTCGGCAAACCTGGCGCAATCTCACTTTCTGATCTCGCTGCCAGACTTCGTCATTCACGCTAGCCGATGCATATCCGCTGCGCCGGCGGCGCGTTTGGCGAGAACGTCAACCCCCACTCTCCGTCATCCCAGGGCTTGACCCTGGGATCCATACTCGCGACTTGCCGACGCATGTCGGGAGGACAATTAGTTATAAGGTCTTGGCAGAAACTTATAACTGGAGATCGCCGCCAAAAGACACGCCATGCCTCTGAGCTGACAGATGCGTGGGCGGAAGCGTGGGATCGGGGGGTTTCATGGAAGGACGGCCTGTGCAAGGGTCTCCTGAGGCCTCCTCATAAGGGCTTCGAACCGCTCGGCAAGGCCCTGGGATCCGAGATGCCCGATTTGGAGAAGTTGAGAACCGAAACTCGGCAGAAGTGATTTCTGCTGCCGTTGCCGATCGACGACTACGGACGACTGCCTGCGGGCAAAGCAGTCGGGCCGATTGCGTTCGAGCCTCCTGTATCATTCGTCCAATTGAGAAGCGGACGCTGATGAAGGCGTCCGCAAGTTCTGCAGCAATTAGTGAAAACACAACCATACGTATTTGCCTTTGGTTTAAGTTCCGCTGCTAGTGATTGCGCATCGCGATCGGGTTGTGACACAGCCACCACGGGAAGGCCGCCTTTGCATGTTGCATCATTTCATTGCTAACCGATCCGCCAATTTCGGAATCATGGAGGCGGCACAGGGATGATCAGAGTTTGTTCGTTGGTCGTAGGGTGTCTGCTGGCCGTGTCCGGCGTGCTGTTCAGATCTTTCTGGTTGTCCGAATGGGGTGTGCCCAGCTTCATCTTCCTCGCGTGGCTCCTGGCCCTCGGCTTGGGGTGGGGAGGAAAGGACAAGCCGTACTCGATCCGCTTCGGGTTCATCTGCGCCAGCGGCATCGCGCTCGTCCTTCTGGCCACGGTCTACGTCCACCGCTATTTCGGCATCGCCCTGTTGCTCGCGCTCGTTTATCTTGGCGCCAAGACGAAATTCTTTGAACGCCAGTGGGGAGCCGCTCCGACCGGCCGGACGGGCAACCAGCAGCAATGAGCCCCTAGTTGCAGGGAGGCATTGTCACACTCGAGTCGAACTTCACCGGTGGAGCACCCTGCCCGCCCTCCCTTACCAATCCGTAAGTTGCCGCCAGACTGTCGTCTCGGCTAGATCTTGCCGCACCAGGCATCCGGGAGCGGCCGATGCGAATCCTGCTGATCGAGGACGATACCAAGACGTCCGATTATATCGCCAAGGGCTTCTCCGAGGCCGGGCATGTCTGTGACGTATTCGGCGACGGCCGCGACGGGCTGTTTCAGGCGCAGCGCGAGGCCTATGACGTCATCGTCGTCGATCGCATGCTGCCGGGCCTCGACGGCCTGGCGATCGTGCGCTCGCTGCGCGCCGCGAAGGTCGGCACGCCGGCGCTGTTCCTGACCTCGATCGGCGGCGTCGACGATCGGGTCGAGGGGCTGGAGGCGGGCGGCGACGATTATCTCACCAAACCCTTCGCCTTCTCGGAGCTTCTGGCGCGCGTCAATGCGCTCGGCCGGCGCCCGCCGGTGCAGGAGCAGCGCACCGTCTTGAAGGTCGCCGATCTCGAGCTCGATCTGATCCGGCGGGAGGCGCGGCGCGCCGGCCAGGTGATCGAGCTGCAGCCGCGCGAATTCACCCTGCTCGAGGTGCTGATGCGCGGCGAAGGCCGGGTCATCACCAAGACGATGCTCTTGGAGCGGGTCTGGGATTTCCACTTCGACCCGAAGACCAGCGTCGTCGAGACCCATATCAGCCGCCTCAGGGCCAAGGTCGACAAGCCGTTCCAGGCTCAGCTGCTGCACACGATCCGCAACACCGGATACAGCCTGCATGCCCCTCGAACAGGATGATTTCAGGCCCATCGGCCTGAAAATCTCAAATCCTGTTCGCAATTTAAAGAGTAAGAGCATGATGCCGTCCGAAAACCGCGCACACTTTTCGGCATCATGCTCTAGCCTGCGCAGGAGCACGCCGTTTCGCCTGGCCGTCACCTTTGGCGTGCTCTTCGTCGTCGCCTTCGTCTTCAGCGGCGCGATCATCTATCACATGCTCAGCCTCGGCCTCGGCCGCGATGTCGACCAGTCGCTGAGCGAGATGAATTCACTGATTGTCTCGACCTATCAGCCCGGCGACACCGAAGATCTGATCAACACGCTGAACAATTATGCAAGCTTCCAGTCGACCTCCGACGGGCTCTATTCGCTGACCGATGCCGGCGGGCGCAAGCTTGCCGGCAATTTCACAGCACCACGCATTCCGAACGGCGTCTATACTGTCACCTCTGGCGATGTCGGGCTCAAGGGGCATGAACGCTACCGGATGCAGGTATCGACGATCGGCCCCTACAGCCTTGTCGTGGCCGAGAACTTCAACGATGCCGACGAGATGCTGCGGATCGTGCTGGTCAGCTTCGAATGGGCCGCCGCAATCGTCGTGGCGACGGCGATCGGCGGCGGCGTCTTTCTCGCCGTTCGCGCCCAGGCACGGCTGGACCGGGTCGCCAACACCATGAACGACGTGTCGCACGGCGCGCTCGAGGCCCGCATTCCGATCACCGGCAACGGCGACGATCTCGATACGGTGGCGATCCAGATCAATGCGGCGCTGGAGCGGCTGCAGCGATTGGTCGAGAGCATGCGGCAGGTGAGCGCCGATATTGCCCATGATCTGAAAACGCCGCTCAACAGGCTGCGCCTGACGCTCGATGCTGCCGCGGCCGAGAACGACCGGCAGGCGGATGTTTCGGCTCTGCTCGACGAAGCCAGAAACGAGAGCGACCGGATCAATCTCACCTTCGAGGCGCTGCTGCGCATTTCCCAGATCGAGGCCGGCGCCCGCAAGGAGCGTTTCCAGGCGACCGATCTCGACGCCGTGCTGAGCGTCATCTCCGAGGTCTATGGCGATGTCGCCGAAGATGCGGGGCAGTCGTTCCGGATCGCCGCGCGCGCTCCCGCCGTCATCTGGGGCGACCGAGATCTCCTGACGCAGATGATCGCCAACCTGGTGGAGAACGCGATCACCCACTGCCCGGCCGGAACCGGCATCACGCTTTCGCTCCGCCGCGAAGGCAGCCGCGCCCTTCTTTCGGTCGCCGATACCGGCCCCGGCATACCCGCCGAGGAAAGGGACAAGGTCTTCCGGCGGCTCTACCGGATCGACAAGAGCCGCACGACGCCGGGAAGCGGCCTCGGCCTCAGCCTCGTCAAGGCGATCGCAGAGCTGCATTCGGCCGAGATTGCGCTGACGGACAATTATCCCGGCCTTCGCGTTTCGATCGCCTTCCCATTGATGCCGGAGAAATCCTGAGCCGCCATGCCGCGAGCCTGATGAAGCGGGCAACAAAGCGGCGGATTTCGGCCGCAGCGCGAAAGGGCAGCACGCTCCACGGCCTGCGGCGGCCGAGCCGGTAGGCCGAAAGCCCCGCCTGGATCTGCGAGCAGGGATCGGCCCTTTGGCTCACCGGCAGCGGATCGACGAAGCAGGCGCGTAGCCCCTCATCGAACTCCAGGTCGAAGGCGAGATCATAGGGCAGCCGCATCGGCAGCATCGCCCCAACAATCCAGCCCGCCGCCTTGCGGTTGATCAGATAGGCGCCGGAGCCCTTCTCGCGGGTCAGCGCGATGGCGAGCGAGCGGGCGGCGGTCAGCGGCTCGACCCGGTGCTTCCGCCCGGAATTGACCGTCGAGAGCCGCAGAATGTCCCACTGCGCCTCGTGCTGGAGGGCGGCCTCGAGCAGCTCGGCGAAATCATCGTCGAAGTCGAGATCGTCTTCGAGAATGAGGGCGAATTCGCCATTGCTGCCGAGGAAGCGCCTGGCGCATACGACATGGCTGAGATAGCAGCCGATCTCGAAAAGGTTCGGCCGGCGGCCGTGCCGGCGGAGATAGGATCTCTCGTCGAAGTCGGGATGCGGCAGGCTCAACCCCGCCCCGTCGACGGCCGCCACGCGCTCATAGGCAAGGCCGAAGCCTGACAGCAGCCGCTCCATTCGAAACCGGCGCAACGGCGCGCGGTCGAGATTGATGAGATAGGTATTCACCCGCAGGCTGACCGGATGAATGGCCGGCATAAGGGCGGCAGGCGTGGCGCGCATATTCATGAGACTTGGCCTCGACTTGGCAATGACGACGCCAAGCCTGCGCTGCCAATCTCACCGGGACTTCGCCTGAATCATACATTTCCGTAAGCTGCGCCATCGCCGGCCGAGCGATGCATTCTTACGGATTGGTATTGTCCCGGCAAAAAGCCCGTAAGAATGTTGCGCTACATCTCGCTTGCTGCACGCAATGGGTCACTTCCCTTCCCGCGATCATGACGACATCAATCAAGCCTTCGATGACGACGGCGACCCATTGCGTGCCGCGCCGGAGTCAGAAACTCGCGTCGGCCGGAACCCCTAATTTCCGGCATCACGCTCGATCGAGTGGGCGAGGTCGATCCATTGAGGGCGATTGTCCCACCAATGAACGTGATCGGGCGCAGGAAAGGACGGATCGGCGAATGTGCCGGCCGCGATGACGACGGTGCCGGGTAAGTATGCGCCGGATCTGGAAAACCCGCCGCCACCACAGATCCGGCAGAAGGCTTTCATCACATCCGGCACGGCTTCGCCCTGCGGAAACCATAGGGAATAGTCTCCCGAAACGATCCGGACATCTTCCTCACGGAACCATACATTGTGGGCGAGAGCGCTACCGGATGCGCGCTGGCAGCGCGTGCACGTGCAGACGTGATTGTGCACCGGATCGCCATCGACCTCCAGGCACAGGGCGCCGCAGCTGCACTTGGCATGAAAGACGGGCATTTGGCTCATTCCATGTTCATCTCACGGCGGAGTGCCGTTGTTCAGATCGTTCTGACGCGCCTCGCATCCAAAATACTTCGTCGGTTCGGGAACAACGGGCTTCCCCGATCGTAAGGTTTGTGGGCCGTGCGGAGGTGCTTATAACACAGCCATGCACTTCGATACTCTGTGCGGCCCACTCCGGTCAAAGCCAGGACGCGTCCACGTATGTGGGAGCGCCCCGCATTCTTGCCCACTTTTGATCCACATCGCGATTGGAGCGGCAGCCCGGAGGCACGTCCGGATAAATTGATCCTCGTTGGCGCTGTGCCATGCGGCCCCCTCATCCGACCCTTCGGGCCACCTTCTCCCCGCTGGGGAGAAGAGGGAGCAAGTCGCGCCTGCCTTGCCCAAATGAATCCGCCTGATCAAGGCACTCGGTACAATGGGGTTGACGAAGGAACGGCATTTCCCCCTTCTCCCCAGCGGGGAGAAGGTGGCCCGAAGGGTCGGATGAGGGGGCCTCACGGCACCGCATTCCATAGGTCGATCTGGTCAAAGCTAGGGTGCATCGTGCCAGTTCGAAGCCGCCCACAAGCTCGCCCCCATCACCCCGCCTTCGCCCTCCTTAGCGCGATCAACCCCCGCCGCAGCCACAGCAATTGTTGCGGCGGCATCTGGCGCAGGTGTTCGTAATCCATCACCGCCACGTTATAGACGGTGCTGCGCACCTGCGGCCCGTCGTCGCAGCGCAGAAGGACGGCCTGCAGTTCCATCATGCGGTTGCTGGCCTTGCGGGCGCGGTCGGCGAGGCTTTCGGTCACCTCGCCTTCATGGCCCTTGACGGCAAAGAGCGACTGGGCCCGCGGGCTCGGGGCCGGGATGCCGGTCGTCTTGTGGTAGCGGGCCATGACCTCGGCATAGTCGTCGCCGGCCTGGCGCTGCTCGTCTGATATCAGCCCGTCGAGGAACATGCGGCCAAGGGTATAACCGGCATAGGGGCTCCTGACCGTCTCGTCATCAACCGTCCTGCCGAAGCCGTGAATGCGCCGGCGCGCCGCCATCGCCACGCTGATATTCTCCTTCTCGGTTTCGAAGGGCTTGATCTTGCCGCAGGGGAAACGCTCGACATTGGCCTTGCGCGGCCGGCCGGCGCCCTTGTTAACCCGCTGTATCTTCACCTTGGTGGCCTTGCCGCCCATGCTGATTATCCTTCCTATCGAATGATGCCGTTTCGCAGCGCAGCGGCGACCAGGGCGGTCTCCTTGAACACGCCGAGTTTGGCCTTGGCATTGGCAATGTGGGTGTTGACGGTGATCGGCGAGATGCCGAGGATGGTGCCGATCTCGGCGGCGGTCTTGCCTTGCGCCATCCAGCCGATGATCTCTCGCTCGCGCGGGGTCACGGCACTGGTAACTGCACTCATGGCGCCGGCCCGTCGATCGTCGGCACGCGCGGCATCGTCACCTCGGCGCCGGACAGCGTCACCCGCCGCACCCGGTCGGGATGGCTGATCGGCGCGGGCGCCTCGCCGGCGACCGCCAGCGCCTTGCGCGCATCCTGCCTCGAGGGAAACCGGTCGCGGTTGCGATGCGCCATGTTGATGACGGTGTTCTTCTTCGAGCCGAAGAGTTCGGCGATCTCACGCGCCGAAAACCCTTCCTGCCAGAGCTTCTGCGCCTTGACGATCTTGTCTTCCGTCCAGAACAAATCTCTCATCCCATTGCCTCCTGTGCGTCTCGTGCGGCCCTTGCGATGACCGGATTGTCGGGAAACATCTCAGCCAGCGCCCGTTTGGCGCTGCGGCTGCCGTTTGCCGCCTGTCTCAGCAGCCGCATCTTGTGGGCGGCGACCTTCGGCTGCGGCGGCTGTTCGGGTGGCGCCTCGACGCGCGGGCGGCGTTGCGCCGTCATCACCGCCTGCTGCTGGCGGGCGATTTCGGCAAAACTCGCCGCGCTCGGGGCGAAGGCGCGGTTATGATCGCGGACCTTGCCGGAGAGGAACAGCTTGGCGGCCTGCCAGACCGCCTCTGCCGGAATGCCGTCGATGGCGACGAGATAGGCGCGGATCTGCATGTCGGGATCAATGCCGGCGGAGGCCGGAAAGCCCGAAAGCATCCCCGCTATGATCTTGACCGGAGATGAAATCTCTTGCGGCATCGACCGTTGTCCTTCTGCCCGTGCTTGCATTGATCGACCCGGCTTCCCTCGCCTTTTCATTGAAATACCAATCGGATTTGATCGCCCGCAAGCCGCGCAGGATCTGCATCTCGGCAGCCTCGACCGGGTTGCCGGTCTTCAGGTACTCCCTGACCTGGATCCGCGCCGCATAGGCCGTCAGCGGCTTTTTCAGCGTGCGGCTGCGATGCTCGATGATCGCCGCCGCCAGTTCCTGCCCCAGCACGGGGCTCAAGATCTCCATGATGTCCTTGCTCATCTCTGTCTTTTCCATGTGATTGCTTCTCGCCGTCCTTAAACCCGGAGCTTCAGCCGCCCTCGGGCGAAGTTGACCAGGGCGCCCGGCCTTACGGCGCGGCCGGGAAAGCGCCGGACCGCGCGGCCGTCATGATCCTGCTGGGCGGTGTCGCCCTTCTCGGCGCTGCGAAGACGGTGAATCTCGCTTTCCACGGCGGGCACCGGCAGGCCGAGGATGGCGGAGATTTCGATATAATCCCGGCCGGAGCGGAAGAGCTCGAGGGCGTTCATGTGAGTGGCTTGATGCGCCGGGGCGGTGCTCATCGTTTGATCTCTTTTCATTCGATCCGCGGCCGAGCTCTTCCCGCAAAGCGGGCGCCGGCGAGATCGTTCGTCTCAAATCTTGTGGAAGGTGCCGGCGTCGCCGAGGGAGCGCGGCGACGCCAGCTGCCGATAGCCTTCAGGGAGGAGTGAGGCTGCCGGAATTGCTGATCGGCCGAGAGCCGGGGACCGGCGTCTGCCGCATCTCTGCGGGCTCGGTCTGGCGGCCGCAATTTTCGCAATGGCGTTCGATCACCTCGGCGATCGACAGCGCCCTGCCGCAGCGCGGGCAGCCGGTGTAACGGGCATTGGCTAGGCCCGAAAGCCGGGGCCGGTTGTTGATGATATCGTTGCTTGTCATGACCATAAGGGTACGTAAAATACCTCGCACGTCAAGCGATTTAGGGGATTACATGTACCTTATTTTAGGGTATTATTTATATCATGTTGAAAGATCAGGAACAATTTGAGCGCGAAGAACGCGCAAAGCGTCTGGTCATGGCCAGGAAGAACGCGGGCTTTACCGGGCCGAAGGCGATCGTCGATCGTTTCGGCTGGAACGCCAATGTTTACAAGGCGCACGAGTCGGGCCGGAACGGCTTCGGCATCGCCGACGCGAAGAAATATGCCAAGGCGTTCAGGGTCAATCTCAACTGGCTGCAGTTCGGAACCGGCGATGCGCTCGATCCGGAGGAGCGGCCGGTTTCCGTCGCCGACGTGCCGAAGATCTCCTGGGTCAGCGCCGGCCAGCTGACCGAGCAGGCGCCGATCACCGACTTTTCGGAATTCCCGACCGTCGCCGCGCTCGATCTGCCCGACGGCGACTGGATCGCGCTCGAGGTCGAGGGCAATTCGATGAACAAGATCTCGCCGCCAGGCTCGATCATTTTCGTCAACCGCCGCGACAAGCGCCTGGCGCCGAACGCGCTCTATGTCGTCGCCGACGAGACCGGGGCTGCGACCTACAAGCGCTACCGCCCGAACGACAATCCGCCCTTCCAGCCCGCCTCCTACGAGGACGTGCCGCCGCCGGAATTCCACGGCGCGGTCACCATCGTCGGCCGCGTCCGCCGGTCGGTGATCGAGATGTGAGAGCAAGGCTCTTCAAAAAAATATAAATCTAATCTGTGACTTAACGCTTAGCGCTCCAGCAACATTCCAACCACTTCCCAAAAAGATTCAAGATCATCCGCCCGTCCTCACGAGCCGGCAGGATCTGGTTCCAAATCGCGACACTTGCCGTGCTGATCACCGCTTTCGGCGCCACGCTAGCGATCCTGCTTTGAGGTGAACCCCTCACAACGAAGACGGCTCTCAAGAAGCCCGCTCTGCCCGGCGCTCCACTCACCCCGTGCAAGGTACCTGCAGCGACCTCGCGACTGACGCCTGCAAACAACCGCTTCGAGCGCAGGCGTCCAATCTGAAGGCCGCGACGCGCCGCAGAGCGGAGCATCGCCCGCCCCGCGCGCCCGCGATATCCTGATCTCTCTCACTCCCTCTCTCTTCCATCTCTTTCCCGTTCCTGAAGGCTGGTGAGGGAGGGTTCCGGCCAAAGCTTCCCCCTACCCCATGAGCAAGGCCCATGAAGCCGGGAGAGCATTGGCCATGTCCTGAAGGCCGGAGCCGGGATGGGACACGTGCCAGAGGGGCCATTCGCTTCGCCCTCGTCCTGATTTTCTGACAGCGCACTTAAGGACTTTCGCTTCCCGCGCCGCTGGGCTTCGTCAGCTCGGGAGTTGCACCCGGTCGCCCAATCATCTGGTCGAGACATACGCCTACGATTCGTACCTCGTCAATCTGTCAGGTATTTTTTATACCTTTTTCGATTGACGATTTGGGGTATGTTATGTACCTTTTCCGATATGCCGACCGGCCGGCACGAGAGGGCAGAGCAATGCAGCATATCCGCAGGATCGAGACCGAGCAGAGCCGGCGGGACGCCCGCTGGAATGCGGTGCGAGAGCTCGACGACTGTGATGCCTATATGGCCAACGAGGCCCAGCGCATGGGCGCCCTCGGCTTTGCCTATCTCGGCCGCCCCGAACATTCGGTCCGCGGCCCGTCATGGCTGCGCGGCGCCACGGCCAGCGTCGAGGCGCATTACCGCTATGCCCGCGAGATCATGGGCATCACCGATCGCGATCAGCTCTATGCCTAAGGGAGAAACGGACATATCCGCCGATTGCGTTATCAGAGCTTTTTCCGGCTGTACCTGCCCACCCGGTCAATGCGCCGAGAAGCTCTTCGCCCCGGCGCCGGCCTCCTTCGTCTCCTGGCGGCTCCAGGCAATCACCTGCATCGCCTTCGGCTTTCTGGCGGCGATCGTCTCGTCCGCCTGGATGCAGCCGCAACTCAAGAATCCCGACCTCGATAATCGGAAGCAAGCATCATGGAAGTAAGCGAATGGTTCTCGAAGCGCCGCCGGTTAGGAGCTGAACTTGATGTCGCTCGCCTTCGCCGCGGTGATGAAGGCGCGGCGCACCTGCTCGGGCTCGGCGACATCGTTGAACACATCGAGCACCAGCAGCTCGGCGGCCTTGGCCGCCGGCGTCTGCTCCGGCCAGTCGTTCAGCAAGGCATTGCCGGCCTGAACGACGTTGTAAACGGTCCTGGTCTTGCCGTTGATGGTGATCTTCACCGGCTTGAAGCTTCGTCTCCTGCTCATGATGCAGCCCCTCACGCGGAACACGCGACTCAACGAGCGGCGCTCGGACTCGTTCCGGTTGCGATGACTATCTCACATCTAATTGTCGCCGAGCGAATCAACTTGCGGGCAGCCAGACGTTCGAGAGCCAGAAAAACGTGGCGACCGGTTTTTGGGTCGACCGCCTGACGTTCAGGGACGCGATGCTTGGGGTTTAGCAAACGATCATCGGACGGCCACCGAATACCAAGAAATTATGAGCCTGAGTTGTAGATAGTTTGCTTCCCTGAAGAATAAACTACAATCGCTCGAATATTCCTTCTATTTATAGCCGCTAGAATAGCACTCACGATAGTGTTAATCCTTGCAATAAATATTGATTTGTGTATAATAATTTCACAAACCTAGACACTGATACCTAGGAAACACCCCCTCTCTTCATCCCCGCTTTTGCGGGGCTTTCCTTATCTCAGCCGTAGTTTCAGAAGCAGGTGGACTTTTTGTTGTGTAGGACTTTCGGCAGCAGGCACCGAGCGCGCTCCTGCCAATCGCCGACCGTGCCGGCGCGTCCTAAGTATCAGCAAAAGCGATTTTGGCGCCCCTGCGGGGGCTGGCGACATCAATGGTGCCATCATGGAAAGCTCAGGTCCAAACCGAGCATCCTGCTGAGGACGAATGCGACGAGCCCCACGGCCAGGATCGTTAGCACGAAGACTGCGGCGATCGTGACGCCCGTGCGTAGTGCCGCTCGCCTCTCCCCCTTCTCCCCTTGATCGTAATGCCACTTGATGGCGAAGAACATGGCCATGCCTAACGCGAGAACCTTGAACGTAACGAAGACTATAGGGACCCAATCCATAAAAAATGGCTCTCCTGAGCATCAGCCACGCGCCTTATGACCTCAATCTCGGGCAAACGCATACTTCCTGTTATGCAATGCTGATGTGTAGCAGCAGTCTGGCGGCTTGCTGGCCCGTATCGTTGGGTTTGGGAATGACCGCTTAGGGCCTCAGCAGACTTCAGCCGTGTGTTCGCCCCCGGCAATTGGATAGTGGTCGTCCGATAGCCAATGCCGCCCGGCGACCACTCGGTGCCTGAGGTGGCAACCGGCCCTGGCAAAGCACAGCGTAAAATCGCATGTCCCCACGGAACTATTGCCCTCAGGCCAGCTTTCACTCTCAGGGATGGAGCGAATTGACGACAATCCCAGAAGGCAGTAGGGCCTCGAAGTGCGCTTGGGCTGCTATTCTGTCTGGCTCTCGCCCCCCGCGTAGCAAACTTCGAGTACGCGGCCGGCATGAGCGTTTGTATCGACCCATGGCGCGGATACATGGAAGACTGTTGTCAACGATGAACGGATGGCTATTGATGTAAGTGCTGCAAAGGGCTTGCGATGGCTGGCGATCATGGCGGTCTGCGCATGCTGTGCCTGTACGACCACACAAACACCGAACACGTATCGCAGCAGAGGATATGTTTCCGAGAAGGTTTACGGTGTGACGGCGAGCCCGCGACCCGCCCACGGCAGGAATATTCGCAAGGGCGGTGGCCGTTATACCGTCGGCAAGCCCTACGTGGTGAAAGGCAAACTTTACTCACCGAAGGAGGACCCGAGTTACGACAGGAATGGTGTCGCTTCCTGGTACGGCTCAGCGTTTCATGGTCGCTTGACTGCAAACGGCGAAGTTTACGACAGGCATCACCTTTCCGCCGCGCATCCCACCCTCCCTTTGCCCAGTTACGTGAGGGTGACCAATCTTGAAAACGGTTCTTCCCTCATCGTGCGTGTTAACGATCGCGGTCCCTACCATAGGGGCCGCATCATTGACCTTTCCAGCAAGGCAGCAGATTTGCTGGACCTGAAGCACCATGGCACGGCCTATGTTCGGGTCCAGTATGTAGGCCGCGCCCGCTCGGACGGACATGATATGCCTTTTCTTATGGCGTCCTACGTCAGGAAGCGTGATCGCCTCCAGGACATCAAACCCGAGCCTCAGATCGCGACCGACGCGACGGTGGCCTCGAACCAGTCGACCGGCGATCATTTGGGGGGCCACAGCAAGTTCTTCTCGTCGTCACGCGTGAACCCTGCCATCAAGGCGATGAGCGCCTCCTCCCAGCCAGGGGCAATCGCCGCGGCGTCGTTTCCGACATTCGGGCAATTCGTGATGTTACCTGAGATCGGCCCTACTACCTTTGAGCGGACGCCCGAATTCGCTCCGTCGCTGCCGCAACTAAAATACTGCTTGAACGAGGATAGTGATGACCGTGAGCGCGGCTCCTGCGAGGTTCAGGCTCTCCCGCTGCCGGGTGTCAATCGCAATGTGCGTCTGACGGTGGTTGTCTCAATAAAGCGACGCCGCTCTCGACTAAAAGGCCACCGCCGGCGAGGAACAGCACTGGTTCTTCCCTAGAATGCGCAAGAAGCCGTCACGAGACATGCCCACCCGCGGCGATCGTGCCGAGATAGCGGCCGATAGCGCCCGGTCAAAAGCCGTGGCAGTAAAATCAATACAGCAATTCTACCGCCCCAGAGCAGAATCAAATGCTAAGTCCGGGGTGGCTGTCATGATGGCGGATCGCAAGGCATATTAGCGATAAGAAAAAAGCCAGCTTTCGCGGGCTTTTCGGCTGGTCGGAGTGGAGTGATTCGAACACTCGACCCCCACGTCCCGAACGTGGTGCGCTACCAGACTGCGCTACACTCCGTGACCAGCGGCGCTTCTATAGAACAGCCTATCTGGTTGCACAAGCGCCAAATTTCAAAAAGGCGAGGGATTTTTTGACCGGTTGATGACAGAGGCCGGAATGGGCCGCTGCTGCAAAAAGACACACTCTGAGCAAATCGAACGGAAGTGCAAAAGGGGCAATTTTCTTTTGCCGGGTTCCGCGCTAAAGGGCTCGGCGGGACAGGCGAAACCGCCGTGACGGCGGCTTCGCAGCCATTGCGCTAGAGATCAGGGACGACACGATGAAACTCCGCACCATTACCGCGGCCGGGCTTGCAATTGCGCTTGCCGGATGCACGACCATTCCTTCCGCCGGCAATCCGATCGAGGCCCGCTGGGTCGGCAAATCGGCCGGCGTCTTCTTTGCCGCCTACGGGCCGCCGATCAGCGATCGTGAGGAAGGTGCGAGCACCATCTACACCTGGCGCGGCGGCTACAAGACCGTGCGCATTCCGGCGAAATATGCCGAGGGCGCCGACGGCAAGCGCGGCAAGCAGATCGCCGCCGCCCGCACGGCCTATCTGCGCTGCCAAGCCGAAATCACCACCAATTCCGACTACACGATCCGCGACATCCGCACCGTCGCCGACATTCCGGGCGGCAACGGCCCGTCCTATTGCGCAGAGTTCCTAGCGCCCGAACAGAAATAACGGACGCTTCGTCCGGCACATGGAGACAGGCGGCCAGGGTGCCGCCTGTTTTCGTTTGGGGCTACAAGTCTAGCCTCAAAGCATCCGCACGAGGGGCAGTTGCGGATCGTTTCAGGGACGGGGACGGGGTCGGGCACGGAGTCACCGAGCCAATGATGAATTTTGGTTGTGCCGCGAGGCCCCCTCATCCGACCCTTCGGGCCACCTTCTCCCCGCTGGGGAGAAGGGAAAGCAAGTCGCTCCGACACTGGCAAACGAACCCGCCTGCGTGTAGGCACTTCATCCAATGGGGTGGATGGCGAAGCGCCACTCTCCCTCTTCTCCCCAGCGGGGAGAAGGTGGCCCGAAGGGTCGGATGAGGGGGCCTCGCGGCACGACATCAATGACAAGAGCCGTCGTTGCCCGACGAGCCGTCGATAGGTCTCACCCCTCCGCCGGACCGTAGAGGCCGAGCTGGTCGAGAAGCGCCCGCTGCCGGTCGGCATTTTCGACCAGGAGGCCGGTGTAGCGTTCGACGATCCGCGCGCGGTGATCCGGGTCGGAGACGGCGGAGAGCGCGCCTGTGATGGCGGCGATCTTTTCCGAGGTCTGGCGCAGCTCTTGCAGAAGCTCGGCCTTGCCGCCGGCCTCGGCGACCACCTGCTTCGTCACCTTGCCGATGCCGGCCGGCGTGCGGCTGCCGGCAGAGACGTAGCCTTCCGGCAGGTCGCCCTTCAGATTGACGACCGACTTGAAGCGGATGACGTCGAAGATCTGGTCGACCGCCTGCTTGGCGCCGGTCACCCGCGAGGGATGGTCGGTGTCGGCGGCCGCATGCGGCAGCAGTTCGAGCTTACCCTTGTGGCGCTGTTCGAGCGGCAGGTAGGGCAGCATCGGGCCGCTGAGCGTACCGGTCGCAGCGTCCCGGAACAGGTCGGCATCGATTGCCGCATGCGCGATCTTGCCGGATGCCAGTGCTGCATGGAGCGCATTGGGATCGACGACTTCGCCGCGGTCGTAATTGACGAGCACCGCGCCGTCCTTCATGGCGGAGAGCACTTCTGCATCGACGGTGCCGGCATTCGAATAGACGCCGGTCGATGCATCCAGGCGGCCGAGACCGATATGGACGGAGAGCACGTCGGCGCCGCTTGCCGCTTCGACAGGGCTTGCGGCATAGGTAAAGCCTTCCGCCTCGATCCAGCGCTTGTGGTGCTCGCGGGCATAGATCGCCACCTTCATGCCGAAAGCCTTGGCGAGCTTGGCGACTTCACGGCCGATATTGCCGTAGCCGAGCACGGCCAGTTTGCGGCCCTCGAGCTTTGCCGTCGGGAAATCCTTCAGCTGACGGCCCGTGTCGAAATCACCGCCGGCGACCATCCGGTGCAGCCGGTCGACCGGCAGGTCGGGAACGACCTTAAGGATCGCCTTCATCACCATCTGGGCGGTCGCCCGGCTGTTGATCCCCGGCGTGTTCATCAGGGCGGCAGTGCCGCCCTCGCCATTGCCGCCGCCCCAGGAGGCCGAGCCCATATTGCCGGTGCCCGCACCAATGCGCACGCCGCCGAGCGGGAAGACCGAGGCCTTGGGAATGAAGGTCGCCGCGGCGATCAGCGCGTCGTACTGGCCCTTGTCGGTCTGCGGCAGGATCTCCGCCTCGGTGCTGAGGTTCGGCTGATAGAAGAAGTGGATGCGGCCCTTTTCGAGGCCGGCGCGATCACTGAGCGGACCGAGATGGAAGACGCCACCCTTCTCCTCGATATAGGCCTTGACCTCGCTGTAATCAGGCTCGCCGTCGGCGCCGAAACGCAGGCCCACCAGGTCGGCGATCAGCACCGTGTAAGCGCGGGTCGGATCGTCCTTGCGAACGGCGCCTTCGGCTTTGACCGGCGCCTCGAAGGTCACGCCGTGCTTTTCCAGCTCCTCCTCGAGAACCACGATCTTGGCTCTGAGATAGGCATATTGCAGATTTTCCAGCAGTGCCACGACATCGTCCGGCTCGCGGATGCCGCCGACCCAGGCGCGGTAATCGCCCGGCGTGCCCGGGAAGGCATTGACGTAGCGGGCCGCGTCGAGGCCGGGCTCGTATTCGCCGTTCGGATGGGTAATGCCCTCATAACCCAGCAGCTGCTTCGACCGGGCGATGATCCGGGCGTGGATGCCAGCATCGGTGATATCAGCGTCCTCGACCTTCAGCAACGTCACGGCGGCGCCACGCCGTTCGGCGTCGGCGACTGCAAGCGACAGCAGCGGATGCGACCCGACCCATTCGTCGATCACGGCGCGATTGGCGGCGGAGCGGCGGTTGAGCTCGACGACGGAGCCGACCCGGGCCTCAGACTGCAGCAGGCCGAAAGTGGTCTCGGCAAAGGCAAGCGCGCTGTAGGTGTTGATGACGCCGCCGAGCATGCGGTCTTCACCGGCATCGTAGAACGGGCCGGCATCGACGGAGCGCTTGGCCGAAAAGGGCTGCCGGGGATCGATCGGCGGGGCGATCTTCAGCTGCCGCGGGATCGCCCAGGCGGGATCCTGCTGGTTCCTCTCGATCAGCGCCAGGGCATGCGGGGTGAAGGAGGCGACGAAATAACCCGAAATGCCGCCGATCGCCTTCTGGAACGGCATGAACAGGCAGCATTTCGCCATCACGGCGCTGACCAGTTCCGGCTCCCACGGCATGGCGCCGAGCATCGAGGTGGCATCGAACACCGCATGGCGGTTGGCCGGATCGCCGTCGAGCCAGCTCAAGAGTTCGCTGATTTCGCGGCTGGTATAGGCGTTCGCCCCCGTCGTCTCGTGGCCGACGCCGACGAAGATCGAAACGCCGAGGTCGGCAAGTTCAGCCCCGGTCGGGATCACGCCTTCGGAGGCGGCGAAATGGATGCGGCTCTCGCAGCCCTTTTCGGCGAAGCGCTGCATCTCGATCAGCTGTGTGGCCCAGGACTGGCGGAAGAAGCCGGCGGCCTTCGACGGATCGCTCTCCGGCCGCGGCGTATCGACATAGACGCGCTGGCCGGCGTCGTTGGCATTCATCAGGTGCTGGATGCAGACGGTGAAGCCGCTATGGCCGCCGCCGAGCCCGACCGCCATGCGGTTGACCTTCGGAAAGCCGAAATAGCGATGGATCGCCCGCATCATGTCGGTCAGGATCTTATCGGCCGGGTAGCCGCGATGCATGCTGCGGGAAATCTCGGCCGTGGTGAAGCCGCCGATATCGTTGCCCCGGTCGTCTAACTTGCGATAGGTCTTTTCGATCCAACCCTCGAAGGCGATGCGCCGCAGGCGGCTGTCCACTTCGTCGGTCGTCGCGTCGGTGATCGGCCCGACGCCGAAGAAGGGGTTGGACGGCAGCTTCGGCGCACCCGACGCGGTCTGTCGGAGGGCGATCAATCGCTGTTCCTGCATCTTGGCGATATCTGTCATTGCCTGCCTGTCTCTGTCCGGAGCTGAAGTGCCGTCAATGGTGAAGCGAGTGCTCCGGCTCGACAACCTCATATGCGCCGAACGACAGGCGAAACGCGTCATTGCGATCGCTGCGGTGATGTTCCCGCGTTTGGCAGCAGGCGGGACGCGCCGATGCCTGCCCCTCATCCGCCTGCCGGCACCTTCTCCCCGTTCTGACGGGGAGAAGGGGATATGCCGCACGCTCTCCGTTCCCACCAACCTCTCGCAGGGCACGTCCCCTCTCCCCGTTTTACGGGGAGAGGGTTAGGGTGAGGGGCAACTCTCTGCTCGGATCCGAGGTCTATTGCCCGTCGACATCGCAACCCGCAGTCGCTCACCTCACGCAAAAACAGGCTTGCCGCACGCAACCATCCAGCGTATGTCTTTGCCGTCGCGAAAAGCGACTGCCTCCCTTGATCCGCTCAGTGGCGGAGTAAACAGGTGGACGAATGGGTCGTCCAGGCGGTCGAGCACACGCCGGCCATGCGCTTCAGCCATGGTTCGGCCAGCACTCCCTGAAACCAACGCCTGACGAGATCAGGCCTCATCGTGAGCCCTCGGCGTCGCGACGCAATTCCGTGATTTGAACGAAATCAGGGATGCGCTGGCGAGCCTCCCAGCTTGCGTCGACCGTGGAACGCACCCATGACCAGACCCCTCATCGTCATCTTTACCGCCATTGTCCTCGATGCCATCGGCATCGGCCTCATCTTTCCCATCCTGCCGCAGCTCCTGCAGGACATCACCCACAGCGGCGACGTCGCCCCCACTATCGGCGCGATGACCGCCCTCTACGCAGTGATGCAGTTCATTTTCGCGCCGGTGCTCGGGGCGATGAGCGACCGGCTCGGCCGCCGGCCCGTGCTGCTGCTTTCGCTTGCCGGTGCAGCCGTCAACTACCTGTTCCTCGCGCTCGCCCCCAACCTGCTGCTGCTCTTCATCGGCCGGGCGATCGCCGGGCTGACGAGCGCCAACGTCTCGGTGGCCACCGCCTATATCACCGACATCTCGCCGGAGGAGAAACGCGCCCGCCGGTTCGGCCTGTTCAACGCCATGTTCGGCCTCGGCTTCATCATCGGCCCGGTCCTCGGCGGCGTGCTCGGCGATCACTGGCTGCGGCTGCCCTTCATCGCAGCCGCCGCACTCAACGGCGCCAACCTGCTGCTCGCCTTCTTCGTTCTGCCGGAATCGCAGCCTGGCAGCCGCGAGAGGATCGACCTTGCCGCGCTCAATCCGCTGAAGCCGCTGAGCGCGGTGCTGGAGGTCAAAAGCCTGCTGCCCGTTATCATTCTCTTCTTCCTCTTCAGCGCCACCGGCGAGGCCTATGGCACCTGCTGGGCGCTCTGGGGCAGCGACGCCTTTCACTGGAACGGGCTTGCGATCGGCCTGTCGCTCGGCGCCTTCGGCCTCTGCCAGGCGCTGGCCCAGGCCTTCCTGCCGGGACCGGCGGTCCGGCTGCTCGGCGAACGCGGGGCGATCCTGACTGGCGTCGCCGGCGTCTCCATCGCGCTTTGCACCATGGCCTTTGCCGACCGGAGCTGGATGATCTTCGCCATCATGCCGGTCTTCACGCTCGGCGGCATCGGCGTGCCGGCGCCGCAGTCGCTGGCGACCCGGCAGGTCGATGAAAACAGCCAAGGCCAGTTCCAGGGCGTGCTCGCCTCGGCCGTCAGCCTCGCCTCGATCGTCGCCCCGCTTGGCTTCTCCAGCCTCTACTTCCTCGTCCGGCAGCAATGGCCGGGCGCCATCTGGCTCTCGGTCGTCGCCGTCTATGCGCTCGCCGTGCCGCTGATTCTCAGTCTCGGGCTGAGGAAGCCGGCGGCTGCGGCGGCGGGCTAGAATGCGAAACCGACCGCGAAGACGATTTTTCAGACCCCTCCCCAACCCCTCAAAGACGAGCGGAGATTCAATGAACGCAACATCCGCCCCTCAGCGATCGGCGAGAGCGGCCCCTCATCCGGCTGCCGCCACCTTCTCCCCGCTCGCGGGGCGAAGGGACATGCCGCACCCTCTCCGTTCCCCACCAAACTTTTGCGGGGCACGTCCCCTCTCCCCGTCAGAACGGGGAGAGGGTGAGGGTGAGGGGCAAGTCGCGATCCCGAAGGCGACGAACGCTCACGCCGCCTCTTCCTTCTGCACCGCCCCCTCCGCCAGCTTGCGGGCGGCGACGAAATCGACCTTGCCGGAGCCCAGCACCGGCACCTTGCCGATGGTGATCTCGGCAGGGACCATCATGTCCATGGCGCCCCTCGATTTGGCGAAGGCGAGAAATTCGGCGCGGGTGGCGGTTTCGGCGTCGGTCAAGAGCACCAGGCGCTCGCCCTTCTTCGGGTCGGGCAGCGACGAGACGACCGAGAGCGCGCCCGGCCAGAGCTCGGCGGCGAGTGCTTCGATCGCCGCCAGCGACACCATCTCGCCGCCGATCTTGGCGAAGCGCTTGGCGCGGCCGCGGATCTTGACGAAGCCGTCCTCATCGATGGTGACGATGTCGCCGGTGTCGTGCCAGCCATCGGCGAGCGGCTCGAGCACGCCCGGCTTTTCGGCGCGGAGGTAACCGGCCATGACATTGGCTCCGCGCACATGCAGCCTGCCGCCCTCGTCGATGCCCGGCACCGGCTCGAGCTTCCATTCCATGCCCGGCAGGATTTTGCCGACCGTGCCTGAGCGGTTGTACATCGGCGTGTTGATGGAAATGACCGGCGCGGTCTCGGTGACGCCGTAGCCTTCGAGGATGCGCAGGCCGAATTTCTCCATATAGATGTGGCGGGTTGCGGCCTTCACCGGCTCGGCGCCGGCGAAGATATAGCGGATCGAGCGGAAATCATACGGATGCGCCGTCCTGGCATAGCCGTTGAGGAAGGTATCGGTGCCGAAGATGATCGTGGCGTTGGAGACATAGATCAGCTCCGGCACGATGCGGTAATGCAGCGGCGAGGGATAGAAATAGACCGGCACGCCCGAAATCAGCGGCAGCACGGTGCCGGCCGTCAGCCCGAAGGAATGGAAGACGGGCAGGATGTTGAACACCTTATCGCCGCTGTGGAAATCGATGCGGGCGGCGGCCTGGGCGGCGTTCGACAGGATGTTGCGGTGGGTCAGCACCACGCCCTTCGGCGTGCCTTCCGAGCCCGAGGTGAAGAGGATGACGGCCGGATCGTCGGCCTGGCGCTTGACGAGCGGCCGGCCCTTTCTGAGAAGCCCGACGAGCTTGTCCTTGAAGGAGATTTCGGCTCTCAGATCATCGAGCCAGACGATCGCCAGCTGCTTTTCCAGTTCCTCGACCACCGGGCCGAGCTTGGCCTGGGTGACGAAGGCGCGCGAGGTCAGCACGTGTTTCACCTCGGCCGCCTTGCAGGCCGAGAGGATATTGGCCGCACCCGCGGTGAAGTTCAGCATGGCCGGCACCTTGCCTGATGTCATGACGCCGAGAATGGTGGCGGCGGCGCCATTGGCATTCGGCAGCATGACGCCGAGATTCTGTTCGGGGAAACGGGCGCGGAACTTGGCGCCGAGCACGGCCGCCCCGGTCAGCAGCTTGCCATAGGTCAGCCGGCCGGTGACCGGATCTTCGACGGCAAGCTTTTTCATGCCGAATTCGTCACCGGCCTGGATGACGCGCTCGAGCACGGTCGACGAGGTATCGGCGGTGCGGAACAGCAGGTTCGACATCACCTGATAGAGGGCGGCTCCCGCCGCCGTGCGGCGCTTGCGGCCCTTCAGCTCCGGCGGCACTTCCAGCTTCACCGGCTCGAGAATGGTGACCTTGACCTTGGGGAACAGCCGGCGGCGGATCTTGCCGTTATCGAGATAGGAGAAATAGGTCTTTTCCAGCCCGTCGATCTTCACCGGCACCACCATCGAGCCTGTCTTGTCGGCGACCATGGCCGCCCCGTCATAGACCTTCATCAGCGTGCCGGTCACCGTCAGGCGGCCTTCGGGGAAGATGCCGATCGGGCTTCCCTCCTGCGCCACCTTGATCAACGAACGTGTCGCCATCGGCTTTGTGGGGTCGAGCGGCAGGAATTTGCACATTTTCAGGAAGGGGCGAACCCACCAGGCCTGGGCGATCTTGTAATCGACGGCAAAGACCGGCTCTTCCTCGGTGATGGCGAGCGCCAAGGCACCGTCGAGCAGGCTGACATGGTTGAGCGCAATGATCGGCGCCGGGCCGGCCTTCTTGATATTCTCCAGTCCCTCGACCTCGAGGCGCATGAAGGCGCGGAACAGGATTGAGATGAAATCGCGGAAGGCATTGGTCGGCAGCGTCTTCAGCATCAGCCAGGCGACCGCGAAATTGACCACGCCGAGACCGATCAGGATCTGAGGTATGGAAGCGCCGAGCGCCTGGATGACGGCGACGAGGCCGAGGCCGACGGTGATGAACAGCGCCGAGAGCACATTGGCCGCACCGATGACGCGGGCGCGGCGATCCTCATGCGCCCAGCTCTGCAGGCCGGCAAAGGTCGGGACGGCGATGAAGGCTCCCGAGATCGCCATGCCGGCAAGATCGATGGCGACGCGGATGGTATTTTGCCCGGCGAAGAACGCAAGGATGGTCGTCGCGTGCGAGGTCGAGGTGAGGCCCCAGAGGTTCCAGGCGAGATCGAGGCTGAATAGGCCGAGCAGCGCGGTGCCGACCGGGGCCGGCAGCAGCACGATGCGGCCCGACGACATCCAGGCGGCGATGCCGGAACCAACGGCGACGGCAATGGCGAAGACCGTGAGATAGGCGGGCACGACGAGCTCGGAGCCGCCGAGCAGCTCGGTCACCATGGTCGGCAGGATGGAGAGGGTGAAGGCGCCGACCAGCCAGAACCAGCAATTCATCAGCGCCGAACGCCACAGCCGCTTGTCCTCGCGGATCTCCATCACCAGCGTATAGCTGGAGCGGATGACGTTGCGGTCGATCACAAGATCCGGCGCCTTGGAGCCGGTCGCCGGGATCATCCGCGCCGACAGCCAGCAGAGCACCGACAGCCCCATCATCATCGAGCCGAAGAGCAGCACATTGTCGCCGCTGGAGAAGGCAAGGGCTGCGATGATCGTGCCGCCGAGAATGGCGATGAAGGTGCCGCCCTCGATCCAGGCATTGGCCTTCGGCAGGTCGCGGCGTTCGAGATGATCGGGCAGGATGCCGTATTTGATCGGCCCGAACAGCGCCGAGACGACGCCGAAGCCGAAGAGCGCGGCCATCAGCACAAAAATCGAGGAGAAGGCGAGGCCGACGACGGCAAGGGCGGCGATGCCGATCTCGCAGCGTTTCAACAGCTCGGCGATTTTGGCCTTGTCGTGCTTGTCGGCGATTTCGCCGCCGAGTGCGGAAAGCAGCAGGAAGGGCACGATGAGGATGACGCCGGCGAGCGTCACAAGTGCTGCCCCCTCGCTTGCCGACATCTTGAAGAGGATGAGGAAGACCAGGGTGTTCTTGAGGAAATTGTCGTTGAAGGCGGTCAGGAACTGCGTCCAGAACAGCGGCGCGAATTTCCTCGATGTCATCAGATTGATTTGCACGGCGGGACCCTCTTTCAGCAGGCAGAGAAGGCCACAGAGTTGTTACGCAAAAGTTGAGTGCGATAACAACTCTGCGATGTGGTTAAGGAAGATCAATCTTCACCGTTGCGATTGAATTTGACCAGCAGCTTTTCGGTGCGGGCATCTTCGACCTTGCGGATCAGCTTCTCGGATTCGGCATTGTCGCGCAGCGTCTTGGTGATATTCACCGTCGTCTGCACCAGCATCAATATGCCCATGGCGAGATAGCCTTTGCCCCAGAGATCGAGCGGCATCATGTAGAGGCCGAGCGCCAGCATGAAGGCGGCGGCGCCGAAGGAGAAGTAGGAGAAGCTGACCCAGCTGGCGGAATGTTTCTGAAAACTGTCGTTCATGGTCTTTGTCCTTTGCTTCGATGAATGAATGGCTGGATGGAATGAGATCAGGCGGCCGGCGTGATGCGGCTCTTCAGCCGGGCGAGCACGTCATCGGCCGATGAGGCGAGCGGCGCGCCGCAGCCGGCATTGGCGAGCTTTTCGATGATGCTGGCCGGCCGCGTGGCGCTTTCCATCTCCTTCAGCGCCGCCGCCGTCAGCTCGTTCTGGCTCTGGCGCAGGCGCAGCCTGGCCAGCGTCTCCTCGGCCTCGTCGAGGGTTGCGAGGCCGGGGCCGGCGACTGCCACATCGAGCTTCTGCGCCTCCTCAGTTGCGCGGGCCAGCCGCTCGCCGCGCTGCAGCGCCTGCAGCCGCGCCTCGGCATCCCTGACGATGCCCTTCAGCTTGGCGATCGAAGTGGTGAACTGGCTCTGCGCCTGTTCCGACGCATCGCGCTCGGCCTCAAGAAAGGCGATCGCCTCGGCCGCTTCCCGTGCCAGCCCTTCGTTGCCCTTGGTGAGTGCCGCGGTGGCGCGGGTCTCGAGATCGGCGATGCGGGCGAGGATCGTCTGATGCTGCGCCTTCTCCTGCTCGTTCTGGGCGATGGCGACGGCGACGCTGCGCCGCGCCGTCTGGATCGATTGCGCGGCATCACGGATCTGCTGGGCCAGCAGCGGCACGGCGTTGCGATCGGCAAAAGCCTGCTCGGCATCATGCACCCTGCCCCGCAACAGTGTGGAAATCAATTTGAACATTTCCTTCCTCCGGTTTATGAACGTTGTTCACGAGATGAGTTATGGCAGAATCATGAACGACGTTCAAGATAAATTTTGAACGTCGTTCAAAAATTCGAAGGGAAATGGTTAATGGCCGGCAGACGAGAAGAAAAACGCGAGGACCTGAAGGCCCGGCTGATCGAGGCGGCGCGCGAGCGCATCGCCCGCGACGGGCTTGCCAACCTGCGCGCCCGCGACATCACCCAGGATGCCGGCTGCGCGCTCGGCGGCCTCTACACCGTCTTCACCGATCTCGCCGAGCTCGTCATCCATGTGAATTCCGCGACGCTGAAGGCGCTGGAGGCGAGGCTGACGCTTGACGAGGCCAGGGGCAAAAGCCCGACCGATCGCCTGCGCAACCTCGCCCAGGGCTACCTCGCCTTTGCGGTGGAACACCGCAATCTCTGGAAGGCGCTGTTCGACCACTTCCCCCCCGCCACCAGCCCGACCCCGCAATGGCACCTCGACGAACACCTCTTCCTGATGGACGTGATCGCCGAACCGCTCGCCGAACTGCAGCCCGACATGCCGGCCGAAGACCGCGCCATCCGCGCCCGCACATTGTTCGGCGCGGTGCATGGGGTGGTCAGCATCAGCCTTGAGGGTCGCTTTGTGGGCCTGCCGCTGGAGCGGCTGGCGCGTGAGGTGGACGAGCTGGTGCAGACGATTGCCGCCGGCGCTGAGCTGCGGCGGCAAGGGATGTGAGGTGGTGTCGGGTGGAGTGAGGTCGGAGGACGAGCGGACGTCGAAAGAGCGGTGTTTGGTAGAATGACGTAGAGAGGAAGCGGTATCATCTGATTACCCGCCTTGCGGTTCTAGCCTAAGCCCCACCCCACTCTCCGTCATCCTCGGCCTTGAGCCGAGGATCCAAGCACGCCACCGATGATCTCGACCGGGTATTGGCGACAACCGCTGAAATCACCGCGAAAAACGCCCCTCATCCGCCTGCCGGCACCTTCTCCCCGTAAACGGGGCGAAGGGAATATGCCGCACCCTCTCCGTTCCTCTCCCACGTTCCGCAGGGCACGTCCCCTCTCCCCGTCAGAACGGGGAGAGGGCTAGGGTGAGGGGCAGAACCACAGGCAAAATCGCACCCACACGCTGGTGGACTTGCTCCACCATCTCGCCTCTTGCCGCTCGCGCCCTCCCTACCTCCGTCGTCCTCGGGCTTGACCCAAGCACCCCTACCCTATCACTCTGCACCCACCCCCACCGCTCGCGAAAGGAACCCCCATGAGCCGCATCTTCATCACCGGTTCCACCGATGGCCTCGGCCTCGCCGCCGCCCTCACCCTCATCCGCGAAGGCCACGAGGTCGTCCTCCACGCCCGCTCCCGCGAGCGGGCCGCGGCAATCGCCGAGACCTCCGCCGCCGCCCTCGGCCTCGTCATCGGCGATCTCGCCAGCGCTGAGGAAACCCGCTCCATCGCCGACCAGGTCAACGCCATCGGCCGCATGGACGCCGTCATCCACAATGCCGGCATCTACCTCGAGCGCAGCCGCGGCGAAACGCCCGAAGGCCACGCCAAGACGCTGGCGGTCAACACGCTCGCCCCCTATCTCCTCACCGCCTGGATCACCCGGCCCGACCGCCTGATCTATCTCAGCAGCGGCATGCACCGCAGCGGCAGCAGCGCGCTCGACGATATCGACTGGAAGACGCGGCCATGGAGCGCCAGCCAGGCCTATTCCGAAAGCAAACTCTACATCGCCACCCTTTCCGCCGCCATCGCCCGCCACTGGCCGGATGTGCTGAGCAACGCCGTCGACCCCGGCTGGGTGCCGACAAAGATGGGCGGCGCCGGCGCGCCCGATGATCTGGAGATGGGGCACCTGACGCAGACATGGCTGGCGACGAGCGAGGACGAAGCGGCGAAGGTGAGCGGCGGGTATTGGTATCACCGCCAGCAGCGGGAGGCGGCGGCGGAGGTGGGTGATGCTGGGTTTCAGGAGGCGCTGGTGGAGAGGCTTGCGGGGTTGACGGAGGTGCGGTTGTTTGTGCACGATAGCCGATAACTCACGCTTGAACTGGGCAAACCGGGCCCTCTCTCCCGAGTGCAGACGGAATAGGAAATTGATAAACTCGCGCGATACCCCAGACTCCTGGAGGGCCCCCCTGATCAAATCGCCGATGTCTCACCAATTGCGTGCTGCGCTCCGCCTGCGCAACTCCGTCGCCATTTAGATGATGTCGAAGAAGCTGACGCGGAATGACACGATCAGACTCATCATGCGCGACACGCAGAGAACACACCTATCTGCCGGTGCGCGAGCTGGAGGAAGATGGCGATGTTGATGGGACGGCATGATGCAGATCCGCCACCCACGTGCCATGGAGCATATGCTCCGGAGGCAGAATTATTACTTCTTTACCTGACTGGCTCTTCGCCATTCGTGCGAGGGTCGGCAAAAATTGCTCTTCGCTAAACTCTATGTCCATTGTGACTCTAGGCGAGCGGTGAACGGCCACGGCGGCAAACTCTTCAAAATCATGTCGCAATATTCTCTGTGGCGCGCCTCGTTCGGTCCATTCACGGACCCACCAGGCCCAAAGGTCAGCGGCCTGCAGTGGCGGCACATTCTTGTCATCCTCGAATATCGGAGTACCGGCATAACGTTCGCGGACATCATCCGATCGATGGGAGATATATTCTTGCCACACGCTCTCAACCATCCTTCGATCGGAGGTATCATCCATATGAAATTGAACAACTTCATCAAGCGGAATCAATTTTTTTAGCTGTGGTCGCTCTAGATGGAATTTGTCCATCAGCAACCGGAAAGCGATCCAATAAAAGTTCACTGAGTCCCACTCGATTGTCGAACCCGGAATATAAATTCGCCTTCTTGCGCGATTGAACTCAGATCGATTGAAGCGGGCAGAAATGAAAACAGGCACATGCCTGCTTATCACCGAATAGAAGAAACCCACTTCCTCTAGCCTGTGCGTCATTTCGACCATGTGGAAATATCGGCGTCGAGTAGCATCTATCCGGCCAAAGCGTTCTGTGAACAACTGCCATTCTGCTGAAAAATCTTTCCACTGCGCTTCAGTGGCGATGCAGCCGCCGATCACGTAAGCATCGCGCTCGGGGTTATAACTTTCGTCAATATAGGCATGCCAGGACATGTACTCTCCCGTAACTCACAAACAGCGGCGTCTTCCTCAGCATCCCACGGCCCCTTTTATGAGGCGTGGCGCAGCTTCCCATCATGCGTCCAGCCTCCGTGATGGATCTGCAATAAGCTGCGGACGAATGAACCTCGCATTCCGGTTTCTGCAGGCACCGACAGTAGGCTTGCCGATCATCAGCTTGTCCATTGCTTCCGCGGGTCGTCAACGGAACGCTGTTAATGCCCGTTGCCGCCACCCCGACTAGACGAGTTCCCAAGTTCGGATTCGGAACATGTGATTGTGATGCGCGGTAGCACTATTAGGTGGCATACAATCTTTCTCAAATGGGCATTGGCTGCCGATGATGCTTGCGTGCTTCTCTCCGCAACTGTGCACACAAATGTTTCTTGCGATATGCTTTTTCAATGTTTCTTGCGATATGCTTTTTCCGAGGTGTGGCGGCCGCTACGCCTCTAGATCGAAGACCAGATCTGGCTCGCAGGCTTCACGGATTACGACCTAGGATACTTCGGTGACGAGACATGCAGGCTCGAACCGTTGCCGAAGCCTTTCGGCGCAAAGGTGTTACCTATGTCTCAGGAATAAACCGTAACCTATGTGTCCAGAACGGACCCAAAGAGCATTGGCTGGGGCGCCTGGATTCGAACCAGGGGATGGCGGTACCAAAAACCGCTGCCTTACCGCTTGGCTACGCCCCACCAGAGCTTGAGCGGAAACCGCTCGCTCAAATCGACGCCTGATTAGCAAAGCTCTTTGCCTGTCACAATGACTAAGTTGCGCCTGCCGCAGATTTATGCGCGCGAAGCGGCGGGCGGCGTGCTAGCATAAGGCGATATTATCAACCTGAGATCATCGTCCCGCATGGAAAGTCCCGCATTCGACCTTGCTTTCGAGCCGGCCTATGGGCGGGCCGTGCCGGTTGCTCCGGATGTCCTGCGCATCACGGCGGAAAATCCCGGGCCCTTCACCTTTTTCGGCACCAACAGCTATCTCGTCGGCGCCTCCTCGCTTGGCGTCATCGATCCCGGGCCGGAGGACGAGGCGCATTATCAGGCGCTGATGGCTGCGATCGGCGGGCGTCATGTGACGCATATCTTCGTCAGCCATACCCATCGCGATCATTCGCCGCTCGCCCGCCGGCTGCAGGCGGAAACGGGGGCGGTGACGGTGGGGCAAGGGCCGCATCGGCCGGCGCGGCCGCTGCGGGAGGGCGAGGTCAATCCCTTTGCCGAAAGCGCGGATATGGATTTCGTGCCCGATATCGCCGTCGGCGACGGCGAGACGATTGCGGGGGACGGCTGGGCGCTGACAGCGGTGCTGACGCCGGGGCATACGGCCAATCACGCCGCCTTCGCGCTCGAGGGCCGCGACATCCTCTTCTCAGGCGATCATGTCATGGCCTGGTCGACCTCGATCGTCGCACCGCCGGATGGGGCGATGGCGGATTACATGGCCTCGCTCGACAAGCTGATAGCGCGCGAGGACGGCCTGCTGCTGCCCGGCCATGGCGGGCCGGTCAACGAGCCGAAGACCTTCCTGCCGGCGCTGAAGGCGCATCGGCTCAGGCGCGAGCAGGCGGTGCTGGCGCGGGTTGCGGCCGGCGATCGCGAGATTGCGGAGATGGTGAAGGCGATCTATCGCGATACCGATCCGAAGCTGCATGGGGCGGCGGCACTTTCCGTGCTCGCCCATATCGAGCATCTCATGGAGCGCGGCGAGATTGCAGCGGATGGGCCGCCCTCGCTTGCCGCGCGCTATTGGCCGGGGTAATGAAAGGCGGAGGGAGATCAGCATGGGCCGCGCCGATTACAGCTATCGCACCGATCCCGCCGTCCCGGCCTTTGCCGATGACCGGCCGCTCATCGTCTTCGATGGCGAATGCGTCTTCTGCTCCGGCTGGGTGAAATTCGCGCTGAAGCACGACAGGCGGCAGCGCTACCGCTTCGTCGCGGCGCAGTCGCCGCTCGGGCAAGCGCTCTATAGGCATTACGGGCTCGATTGCCGCGATTACGAAACCAATATCCTCATCGAAGAGGGCCGCGCCTTCTTCAAGTCGGACGGCTCGATCCGCATGGTGGCGGGGCTCGGCTTTCCCTATTCGCTGGTGAAGCTGTTCCGGCTCTTGCCGCGGCGCGCGGCGGACGCGCTTTATGAATTCATCGCCCGCAACAGGCTGAAGATCGCCGGCCGCCAGAGCTGCATGGTGCCGACGCCGGAGCAGCGCAGCCGCTTCATCGCATGAGCGGCGGCACCTTTTCCCTGCTGATCATCGGCGGCTACGGCGCCTTCGGCGGCCGGCTCGCCCGGCTGCTCGGCGAGGAGCCGCGGCTCAGGCTGCTGATCGCCGGCCGCTCGCTCGAAAAGGCCGATGATTTCGTCTTCGATCTCCGCTCGCCGAAAGGCGGCGCCGGGCGGCTCGGCAGCAACGATCTCGGCGCCTGGCTGCAGGCGGTGACCTTCGATCGCGACGGCGACCTCCGGGAGCAGCTGACGCGGCTGAGGCCCGATCTCGTCGTCGATGCCTCGGGGCCGTTCCAGAGCTTCACCGGCGATGGCTACAAGGTGGTGCGGGCCTGCATCGAGCTCGGCATCGATTATGCCGATCTCGCCGACAGCAGCGGCTTTGTCGCCGGCATCGGCGGGCTCGATGCTGAGGCGAAGTCGAAGGGCACCTTCGTGCTCTCCGGGCTCAGCAGCCTGCCGGCGCTCTCCTTCGCGGCGCTGGAGGCGATGGCGCCGCATTTCTCCCGCGTCGAAAGCGTGGCGGCCGGCATTGCCCCGTCGGCGCATGTCAGGATCGGCCTCAATGTCGTCAGAGCCATCGCAAGTTATGCAGGCAGGCCGGTGGCGCTGCTGCGCGAGGGGCAGCCGGCCAAGGGGCGCGGGCTGATCGACGAGATGCGGGTGACGATCGCGCCGCCCGATGTGGCGCCGCTCGCCAGCCGGACTTTCCTGCTGGTGGATGCGCCCGACCTGACGCTGCTGCCCGGCCGCTTTGCCGGCCTGCAATCCATCTTCACCGGCGTCGGCACAGAGCCGCAGGCGCTGCAGCGGCTCTTGAGATTTGCGGCCCGGCTGGTGGAGATCGGGCTCTTACCCTCGCTCACGCCGTTCGCCCGGGCGCTGCAGGCGGCCAGCCATCGCTTCGCCGTCGGCGCCCATCGCGGCGGCATGTTCGTGCGCCTGGGCGGCCTCGATCATGAGGGACGGCGGCTGACCGCTGACTGGTCTCTGATTGCCGAAGGTGATGACGGGCCGTTCATTCCGGTTCTCGGCGTCGAGCTGCTCGTGCGCCGGCTGCTCGAAGGCAAGCGGCCGCAAAGCGGCGCGCGGCCGGCGGCCGGCGAATTGTCGCTTGCGGATTTCGAAGCGGCCTTCAGCCAGTTCTCCATCGCCTCAGGCATCCGGCTGGATTACCAGGAAGAGGCCCAGCCGCTCTACCGGCGCATCCTCGGCGACGCCTGGGAGAAGCTGCCGCCGGCGCTGGCGGCGATCCATGCGGGCGGCACGCGGCTTGCCTCCGGCCGGGCGCGGATCGAGCGCGGCAGCGGGCTCCTCGCCAGGCTGATCGCCGGCCTCATCGGCTTTCCCGCCGCCGGCGAGGATGTGCCGGTGGCGGTGCGCTTTGCCGCCGATGGCGAAAGGGAGATCTGGACGCGGTCTTTCGGCAGCAAGACCTTCCGCAGCTGGCAGACTGAGGGCAGCGGCCGCGAGCGCCACCTGCTCGTCGAGGTGTTCGGGCCGTTCCGGGTGCTGCTGGCGCTGGTGCCGGAGGGGCAGCGGCTCAGGCTCGTGGTGCGCGGCTGGCGGTTTTGCGGCATTCCGCTGCCGCTGTTCCTGGCGCCGGGCGGCGATACTTACGAGGAGGAGCGCGACGGGCGGTTTCATTTCCATGTGGAGATCGGCGGCCGACTGACAGGGCTGGTGGTGCGGTATTCGGGGTGGCTGGTGTTGGAGTGAGGGGTGGCGGCAAGCGCTGCTGTCCCGTTCGTGCTGGGACAGCCCCTCACCCTAACCCTCTCCCCGTAAAACGGGGCGAGGGGACGTGCCCCGCGTGAGTTTGGTGGGGAACAAAAAGGTTGCGGCATGTCCCCTTCGCCCCGCGCGCGGGGAGAAGGTGGCGGCAGCCGGATGAGGGGCGCGCGGCGTTCTCCGTGCGTTGGAGGCAATTTTGCAGGCAGCCGATCAATGGCCGGCGAAACGCTGTCTGGCGGCCTCGGTGACGGGCGTATAGAGGGCGACGCGGGTGCCCTCGGGATCGGCAAACTGCACTGTCCGATTGCCCCATGGCAGATCCTTGGGCGGGTGCACCACGGTGACCCGGTCCTTGAGCCGCGCGAATTCCGCATCGACATCAGAGACCATGAATTCGAGAATGGCCGTGCGGTTGGCCCCCGGCTCCGCGCTGCCCTCGCTGAACAAAGCCACCGTTTCGGCGCTGCCGATGGCGAGCGCCGCGCCTGGTGTGACGATCTCGGCGAAGACGGGCGCAAGCCATTCGGCGGGGCGGCCCGTCACAAGTTCATAAAAGGCCACCATGCTGTTGATATCAGCGGCGATCAGGCGGGTGGATGCGAATTTCATGATGTTTTCCCTGGCTGCGCGACAATCTCTTGGCTTGCCTTTGTCACACAGCCGTGCTGACAGCGTTGTGGCAGCAGGAGTCAGCAGGCATGCGAAAAGCGGAGCGGCTTTTTCAGATCATCCAGATTCTTCGCCGGTCGAGCCGCCCGGTGACCTCGTCGGCGCTCGCGGAGGAACTGGAGGTCGCCAGGCGCACCGTCTATCGCGACATCGCGCATCTGATTGCCCAGCGTTTGCCGATCGAAGGCGAAGCGGGGTTCGGCTACGTGCTCGATCCGCGATACGACATGCCGCCGCTGATGCTGACGCCCGAGGAGATCGAGGCGGTCGTGCTCGGCGTGCAGATGGTGGCAAGGCTGAATGATGCGGCGATGCGCACTGCCGCCGGCGATGTCATGGCCAAGATCACGTCGGTCATGCCGCCGGACCTGCTTCCCTATATCGCCGAGCCGGCGGTCGGCATCAGACCGGAGGATATCGGCGGCGATGCGACAATCGACACGCGGCCGCTGAGGTCGGCGATCAGGGAAGGCCGCAAACTTGAACTCGATTATCGCGCGGCGGATGGGACGGTCAGCAGCCGCATCGTCTGGCCCGTGCTGCTCGGCTATGCCGAGGCGCACAGCCTCCTGATTGCCTGGTGCCAATCGAAACAGGCCTTCCGCCACTTCCGCACCGAACGGATCCTCAGGGTCGAGATTCTCGCTGAATCCATCGGCATGTCCAGGAGCCGGTTGCGGCAGCAATGGCAGCAGTGGCGCGATGCCGAAATGCGCAAGCCGGGTGGGCTGCCGTAACTGCTTCCGGCCGACGAGCGACGTCACTGCCTTGTCGGGTTTTCGCAAAAGATCGGAACCAACGACGGCATTGCGGGCTTCTTGTGACGGTCGGTTCGGACGACAACTTGAACTCCGGCTGCCAGAGGAAACAACTCAACGCGGAGCAGACTGTCACTGTTCGATGCTACAGCTCTGATGAAAGACAGGAAAAATTGAACACAGCCATGCTCCACGGTGACGATCAATCCAACTCGACAATCGCAACCGACGTTCCGCAGGCGGGTGCGATCTGTTATCGAAGAAACGGAAGCGGGCAGCTTCGCATCCTTCTCGTGGGAAGTCGTCGGCATGGACGATGGGGCGTTCCGAAAGGCAATCTCGACCCCGGCGAGACGACATCGGCAGCAGCGAGGCGGGAATCCTTCGAGGAAGCGGGCGTCGTCGGCGACGTGGAGGCGACAGCCTTCGGTTCATTCAGCTACCACAAAGACAGCTCGCCGCATCACTACCATGTCACCGTTCACCTGCTGCACGTCGTCGAGGCGCAAGCTGATTTCCCGGAGAAGGGCATGCGCAAACAGAAATGGTTCCCTTTAAAAATCGCGATCCGAGATGCGGCGCAGCCCTGCTTGAAGGCTCTGCTTTCCAGGCTTGAAGGCGTGGCCCTTTGAAGCTCGGCTTCACCAAATCGCTGTCGAGATTGTTGAAGACGCGACGGCGAGCCGTACGTCTGCTGGAGAAGACATGGAGTCCGGTTCGCCACAAGCCATCCAGGCAGGAGCGACCGAGGCTCCAGACGACCTCCGCATTTGGCAGCAACCCCGGAAGGCTTGTGATGAAGACCTTCGTGCCAGCCGATCTGCCAGGCAAGCCGGCCCTTGTGGTGGTGCTTCATGGATGCCGGCAGACGCCGGAAAGCCTGGACGCCGCCAGCGGCTTCTCGAGGCTGGCCAGGGAGAGAGGCTTCGTGGTGCTTTACCCGCAGCAGACCCACGCCAACAATGCCCAGAAATGCTTCAACTGGTTCCGTCCGAGTGAGGTCGCTCGCGATCGCGGCGAAGTGCTTTCCATCAAGCAGATGATCGACCATGCCCTCAAACGATATCGAGCCGATCGCACGCGCGTTTACATTGTCGGCCTTTCTGCCGGCGGAGCGATGACAGGTTCATTGGTCGCCAACTATCCCGATATGTTTGCAGGCGCCGCTATCGTCGCCGGAATGCCGGTTGGCGCCGTGCGCGATGCAATGTCGGCGCTCCATGCGATGAAGTCCGGCGCGGCACTGCCCGCGGATGGCTGGGGCGCAAGGATTGCCGAAATCTCCCCCCGCCAACGGTCCTGGCCGCCGATCAGCATCTGGCAGGGGACTGCGGATCGCACGGTCAACCCGGCAAATGCGAGGGCTTGCGTCGATCAATGGCTTGAAGCGAACGCTGTCGATCGAAGCAGCGTCCGTGTCGAGAAGAAGCCCTGGGGCGAGTTGTCCTCTTGGAACGTCGCAGGCGCCCGCCCCGTATCGCTCTATTCGATCCATGGCATGGGGCACGGTCTTCCCGTCAAGAGTCGAAAGCCGGCCCCCTCAGGAGCGACAGACCCATTCGTGTTGGCAGCGGAGATCTCGGCTCCGATCGAACTGATGCGTCTGTGGCGTCTGCCGAGGCGGTAAGCATGCCTGGCCACTCCAGCCGATCTCAACACCGGGCGCTGGGTCTTCTTGCAACGAGTGCTATATTCAATTCCGGTCGTTTCACCTGAGACGATCCGGGAAAGGAATTCTTCCATGGGAGACCAGAAGCGCCCGCTGCAACCCGGAAACACCGCGCCCGCGTTCGAACTCGCCACGGCCAATTTCGAAGGAACGGTTTCCTTGGCCGACTTGAGCGGTCGCGCGTTCCTGATCGGCTTCTTTCGCGGGCTGCACTGCCCATTCTGCCGGCGCCAGCTCGAACAGCTTGCCGGCATAGCGCCCATCCTCAGCGCCGCCGGGGTGAAGACCGTGGCCGTTATCAACACGCCGGTGGAACGCGCTCGCCTGTATGTCCGCCACCGTCCGACGCCGGTGACGCTCTTATGCGATCCCGACTGCCGCACGCATCGCGCTTACGGCGTGCCGCATGCCGAGTTCCTGCCCGATGGCAGCGGCGAGCAGCCCGAATGGCCTTATCGCGCGACGATGGCGCAGTTCCAGGCGGCGCGCATCAACCCTACAGGCGAGTTCCCGGAACCGCTCCAGCCGATGGAAGCCAACACGGTGCTCAACGCCAAGGACCGCTTCGAGCTTGATGAAGCCGATCATGCGATCTTCGCCAAGCACGCCACCCAGCTCGTCGGGCACTTCCTGGTCGATCAGAACGGCACCATTGCCTGGGCGCAAATCGAGGCGCTGGACGGACCCAGCAGCCTTTGCATTTTCCCAACTGCAGCGGAGATCATCGCCGCCGTGGGTGAGCTTGGACGCTAGGTTGCAGGGGCGTAGCCGGATGATTGGCGGCCCGATTCACGTGGGCAAGGAACGGAGCTCGCGGCACGTCCCCTTCTCCCCTCGGGGAGAAGGTGCCGGCAGGCGGATGAGGGGGCCACACGGTACATCCTCGCATCACAACCCTAGGCGAGAATTTTCGAAGGATGCGCAGCTGTTTGGAAAGATCAGCGCGACCGGCCCCCTCATCCGCCCTACGGGCACCTTCTCCCCTCGGGGAGAAGAGGGGATCGACAGGTTGCGGCATATCAGCCTATTCCGGCCTTCGCTTTGGGCTCAGGGCGTTCGCAACTGCAATCGATTCACTGGATCGATTGCTGGCGCCTCTGGCGGCACCGGATCAGAGGGTCGCGTCTGCCGCACCCTCTCCCGGCCCTTCGCTTGGGCTCAGGGCGTTCGCCGCTGCAATCGATTCACTGGATCGATTGCTGGCGCTTTGCGCCACCGGATCAGGGGTCGCGTCTGCCGCGCCCTCTCCCGGCCCTTCGCTTGCGCTCAGGGCGTTCGCCGCTGCAATCGATTCACTGGATCGATTGCAGCCGCCTCTGGCGGCACCGCGGCTCACCCACCCGCAATCCCCAGAAGTTCGGCGTCGAGCGCCTTCAGATAATCGCCGGCGATTTCGGCGCTGAGGCCGAGGTCGTGCTGGCCGTAGCGGGAGGCGACGCGGATGTCGACGAAGGTGGTTTCGGCCTCTTCGCGCAGCCGGATGATCATATCGAAGCGCAGGCCGAGGATCAGCGTGCGGGTGGTGGCCTGCAGCGTCACGCCGTTGGCGCCGCGGATCAGCTTGGCGACATCGTCATCATAGGGGCGCGGCGTCGGCACCGGAATGATGCCCGGCGCATCGGTCACAGCGTCGTCGCCGGGGCCGGGCTTTGCCGGCCTGTCCTCGAGATCGCGGTCCGGCTCTGATGTGCCGGTGCTCCTGACGATCGTAAAGCCGCTCTGTTTGGCAACCTTGCGCACCGCTTCCAGCACGCGGTCGAGCGCGCCCTCATAACGCCGGCCGGTCAGTTCCGGATAGGCCTCCATCTGCTTCTCGCGATCTTCAGGCGTCACCACCGGATTGCGCTTCAGCCAGATCTGGTCGGATTTCGGCGGCGATAGCCACTCCGGTGCCGAGACCGGATCGGTGGAGACGTCGTAGATCGCAGGCAGGCCGATGTAGCGTTCGGCGGCCACAGCGCCGATACCAAGCGGAAAGGCAGCATAGATCAGCGCCGCCAGCGCGGCGAGCCCGCCCTCCGCCCCCGTCATCCAGAGGCTGCGCAGGCCGAGCGCGGCCAGCATCGTAGCGAGCAGCGCGCAACCGGCGGCAAAGATCAAAAGCAGCACCAGATAGGGGGTTGCGAGGCCGCCGAAGCGATGGGCGATCAGCACGGCGAGCGCCAGAACCAGCGAAAATGCCCCGAGCAGCCGCGAAAAGCGGGCGGCGCTGGAAACGGGGCGGTCGTAGCGGATGGCCATCAAACTTACCGGTTGCTCGTCAGCGCCGCGCCATGAACCACGCAAATCGCCATAGACCTGTTTAGAGCATGATGCCGAAAAGTGTGAAGCGGTTTTCGGACGACATCTTGCTCTATTTCTTTGATTTAGATCCGGATTCAGATTTTAGGTCGGCCCGGCCTAAAATCATCCGGATCTGGGGCAAGATTCGGCTGACTTGAAACTGTTGTCGCAAGCATATCCGCCGGAATCCACGGCGAAGGCGGAATGGCTATCCGTAAGCCCTTGCTGATATGCCAAAAAAAGGCCATTCTGCCGCGGTTTCATCTCCAAGGTCACGGACAGGAGAGACGGGATGATTTCACCCGAGATAGCAGCAAGGCCGCAGGCGTCTGCGCTTGGCGCGATCGACCACACCGAACCGTCGCTGCCGATGGAGCTCGTCGAGCTCGAACTGTCGCTCGAAGGTTATGCCGGTGGCGATGCCGGCTTCTGCGAGGCGGTGCGCCAGGCAGCTGGCCGTTCCGGCGGCGAACTGCTGTTCGACCTGCCGGCCGCCGGCCTGATCGAGGATTGCCGGCGCATCGCCGTCTTGCGCATTCCCGATGGCGAGAACATGCGCGTCGTGCTGGCGCTGCTCAATCATAACGGCACCGAGATCCGCATGCAGGCGCCCGACGAGGAGACCGCCCATCTGGTGCGCTTTGCCGATGCCTTCATCGAGGTGCTGGAGCGGATCTGAGCGCGACCGAGATTTCTAGCGCCGCTCGGCCGCGGCTTCCGCCAGGCTGCGGAAGGGAAACTTGCGCCCGCATTCGCATTTGATCATGAAGCTTTCCTGGTGGTTGGAAGCCCGCTGCACGCCGAAGCCGCGCGGCAGGTGATCGACCGTGAAATCCGGATGCTTGCGCTTGGGATCGTCGATCTCGGAGGCTTCGGCAAAACCCGCATTGCCGCATTGCGGGCAGTTCAGTTTCTTCGAAAATCGATCGCGGATGGCCATGCTCGGTTCCAGTGTTTTCCGGCCTCCTCATACAGAGGAATCGCCGGCGGCGAAAGTGGAACCATCTGCCTGGGCTGCCGTTCCTTTTTCAAAAGGAGGCGATCATGCCCAACAGAGACCCGATCCCGACACCGACGACTGACACACCGCGCGGCCCGACGCCGACGCCGGGCGTCCCCGACCGCACCCAGGAAAAACCGCCGCTGACGCCAGCCCAGGACCCGGGCGACACCAAGAACCCGCAAGACCCGCCGCTCGACCCGGCGCTCTTGCCGATCGGGGATCCGGCCGGGGCGGCGTGAAGATGCTGCCGTGATTTGCCCCTCACCCTAACCCTCTCCCCGTAAACGGGGCGAGGGGACGTGCCCCGCGAAAGGTTGATGGGAGCCGAGACAGTGCGGCATATCCCCTTCTCCCCGCGCGCGCGGGGAGAAGGTGCCGGCAGGCGGATGAGGGGCAGCTTGACGGCCTCGCCCGAATGGCATTTCCTCAGGGAAAAGCAAGGACCAACCCGATGCGCCTCCCCCTTCTCCTCACCCTTCTCGCCACGCTCGCCGGCCTTTCCGCCTGCCAGACGATGACGCCGGAGGAGCGGCGGGCGGCGGATGAGCAGCGATGCCTGAGCTATGGTTTCCGCCGCGGCACGGATGGGTTTGCCACCTGCCTGCAGCGCATCGATCTCGACCGGCGGGCCGAATCGCGGGCTGCGAGTGCCGAGCTGATGCACAGCATGGCCTGGGATCTGAACGGGCCCTATGTCTACCGCGATCACTGGCGCTATCACCACTGACGGCAGGCCTCGCCCGGTTTTACCGGTTTTCCGAAATGACCGCCTGCGCCGCCGCCAATCTGGCGATCGGCACGCGAAACGGCGAGCAGGAGACGTAATCAAGGCCGATCGTTTCGCAGAAGCGGATCGAGGCCGGGTCGCCGCCGTGTTCGCCGCAGATGCCGAGCTTCATGTCGTTGCGGGTGCGCCGGCCGCGTTCGGCAGCAATGCTGATCAATTCCCCTACCCCGTCGAAATCGAGCGAGATGAAGGGATCGTGCTCGATGATGCCCTTACGCTGATAGGTGGGGATGAAGGCGGAGGCATCGTCGCGCGAGATGCCGAAAGTGGTCTGCGTCAGGTCGTTAGTGCCGAAGGAGAAGAACTCGGCCGCCTCGGCGATCACATGCGCGCGCAGCGCCGCGCGCGGCAGTTCGATCATCGTGCCGACGAGATAATCGATCTTCATGCCGGCTTCGGCCATGACATTGCCGGCGATGGCGTCGATGCAGGCTTTGACGTAATCGAGCTCGGAACGGAGGCCGACGAGCGGCACCATGATTTCAGGCACGACGGCCGCCCCGGTCTCCTGGGCTGCGGCGACGGCCGCCTCGAAGATGGCGCGGGCCTGCATCTCGACGATCTCCGGATAGGAGATCGCCAGCCGGCAGCCGCGATGGCCGAGCATCGGGTTGAACTCGTGCAGCGCATCGACGCGCTGGCGCAGGACAAGCGGCTCCATGCCCATGGCAAAGGCAACCTCGGCCACCTCGTCGTCGGTCTTCGGCAGGAATTCGTGCAGCGGCGGATCGAGTAGGCGGATCGTCACCGGCAGGCCGTGCATGACAGTGAAGAGGCCGGTGAAATCGGAGCGCTGCATCGGCAGGAGCTTGTCAAGCGCCAGCCGCCTGCCCTTCTCATCCTCGGCAAGGATCATCTCGCGCATGACATGGATGCGCTCGCCCTCGAAGAACATGTGTTCGGTGCGGCAAAGGCCGATGCCTTCGGCGCCGAAGGAGCGGGCGGCGCGCGCATCGGCCGGCGTATCGGCATTGGTGCGCACCGTCATCCGCCGCGCCCGGTCGGCCCAGCCCATGATGCGGCCGAAATCGCCCGACAATTCCGGCTGGATCATCGGCACCTCGCCCTTCAGCACCTGGCCGGCCGAGCCGTCGATGGTGATGACATCGCCCTTCTTCAGGGTGACGCCGATGCCGAGCAGCCGCTCGTTGCGTTGATCGATGCGCATGGTGCCGGCGCCGACGACGCAGGGAATGCCCATGCCGCGGGCGACGACCGCCGCATGGCTGGTCATGCCGCCGCGCGTCGTCAGGATGCCTTCGGCGGCATGCATGCCGTGAATATCCTCCGGGCTGGTCTCGACCCTAAGCAGGATGACCTTGCGGCCCTCGGCTTCCGCCTCCACCGCCTCTTCCGCGGTGAAGACGATGGCGCCGGTCGCAGCCCCCGGCGAGGCCGGCAGGCCGGTGCCGATCACCTGGCGGTTGACGCGCGGATCGATCGTCGGATGCAGGAGTTGATCGAGGCTCGACGGTTCGATGCGCAGCACCGCCTCCTCCTCGGTAATCACTTTCTCGTCGACCATGTCGACGGCGATCTTCATCGCCGCCCGGGTCGACCGCTTGCCGGCGCGGGTCTGCAGCATCCACAGCTTGCCGCGCTCGATGGTGAATTCGATATCCTGCATATCGCGGTAATGCATCTCGAGCTCGCTGCAGATGCGGGTGAGCTCGCGGAAGGCCTCCGGCATCAGCTTTTCCATAGAGGGCTTGTCGGAGCCGGAGGAAAGCCGCCCCTCCTCGGTGATGCTGTGCGGCGTGCGGATGCCGGCGACGACATCCTCCCCTTGCGCATTGACGAGGAATTCGCCGTAAAGCGCCTTCTCGCCGGTCGAGGGGTTGCGGGTGAAGGCGACGCCGGTGGCCGAGCTATTGCCGAGATTCCCGAAGACCATGGCCTGGATATTGACCGCCGTGCCCCAGCCTTCGGGGATATTGTGCAGCTGGCGATAGGTGACGGCGCGCGCGCTCATCCAGCTGGAAAAGACCGCGCCAACCGCGCCCCAGAGCTGGACTTCCGGATTCTGCGGGAATTCCCGATCGAGCTCCTCCTCGATCAGCCTCTTGTAGAGCGAGACGATATGCTGCCATTCGGTGGCGCTGAGCTCGGTATCGAGTTCGTGGCCGAGCTTGGCCTTCTCGTCTTCGAGAATCTCCTCGAAGGCGTCGTTGCCGAGGCCCATGACGACGTCGGCATACATCTGGATGAAGCGGCGGTAGCTGTCCCAGGCAAAACGCGCATCGCCGGCATCGTGGCCGAGCGCCTGCACCGTCTCGTCGTTGAGGCCGAGGTTCAGCACCGTGTCCATCATGCCGGGCATGGAGACGCGAGCGCCGGAGCGCACGGAGAGCAGCAGTGGCTGGCTGGTGGATCCGAAATGGCGGCCGGTGATGGCCTCGATCGCAGCTATGCCGGCGCGCACCTCGGCCTTCAGCCGGTCGTCGATATGACCGCCATTCGTGTAATAAGTGTTGCAGGCACTGCTGACGATCGTCAGCCCCGGCGGGACGGGAAGACCGAGAGCGCACATTTCAGCGAGGTTGGCGCCTTTGCCGCCGAGAATCTCATGGTCGCGCGCGCCACCCTCAGCCTGTCCGTCGCCGAACCTATAGACCCACTTGGCCATCTTCCCCCCAACACCACAAAAGGATCAGCGTGATCCCTCAGTTTGCTGACATGTCCTTGCTCCCCTCGCCGTCATCCTCGGCCTTGTGCCGAGGATCTGCTCCATATCGACTGGCTGCAGATGCTCGGGACAGGCCCGAGCATGACGAAGGAGAAGTTTAACAAACACCGCCAGCGTCTGAGAAATCAGCTTAATGCCTTGGAGTTGAAATGAAAATCGACAAATGCGGCGAAAATGCTGCGTCGCACAATATTTTCACAGTCACTGGCGGCCGAAAGCCATGTAACCCCGCCTGAAGAAGGCATAAAAAAAAGCTTTGCGGGACTGCAACAATGTCCCGCAAAGCCTTGTTTCCGTCCGGCCAGGAAAACCGGACGGGGGGTCCCTCAACCCAGGGCGATTCATGGACCCGCCCTGATCTTTGTTTTCCGCAACTCCTCAAGAGACGCTTCGCATTTCCAGGGATTGCTCAAACAGCTTCCAGGTCCTTGCCCTCCACCTGAAAAGCGCATCGCAAATTCGACAAATCCGCAACTTTGACCGCCCCGCTCTTCAGCAAAGTCATCAGGTTGCGTTGAAACAACTTCTAATGCAAGTCAGAGAAAAGAGCATCACCCAAATGGGGTAGGGAACGCAAGACAGCCGACCTTTTTTGGTGTTTATCGCCAATTGAGAGAAAATTGCACCCGATCGGTTCTTCCCCCGGCCTCAGCTGCGGGTCCTGGTCGGCGCGTGCCGGCCATCAGACGGCCGCTCGGCCAAGCTCCGCGAGTGCTTTCCGGCCACAGAACGAATCCAATAGACGCCTGGGCGGACGGCACACCGGACACAATCAAGCGTTGCAACTATCGCAGAATACCTTATCTTGTCAGGCCTCCGCAGATGCCACCCCGGACGTCCAGATGCTCGATTTTGAACCGCAATATTCCACCCCCGGGGTCGAAACGATCGGGCGGTTCATCGATCGGCATTACGGCCTCGCCGGACCTGTGGACTGCCGCCTGCTCAATCGCGGTCTCAACGACAGTTATCTGGTCATCGACAGCATCGGCGAGCGCTATGTGTTCCGGCTTTCACATCGCCGCAGCCGCGGTCCGGCCGACGTCTGGACCGAAACGGCTTTCCTCAGGCATCTCCAGGAGGAAGGCGTGCCGGTCGCAGCGCCCATGCCGACGCGAGACGGCTCCTTCTTCCTGCAGGGACAGGCGCCGGAGGGGCTGCGCGAGGCTGTGCTGTTCAGGGAAGTTTCCGGCCGGGAGCCAGGCGCGGCAGATGCGGGCGATGCCCGGGCGAACGGCAGGACGCTTGCCCTGCTGCACAATGCGGCGCAGACGTTCTCGTCCGAGGGAGCGCTCTATCGGCTCGACCTCGAACACCTGCTACATCGCCCCCAGGCGCGTATCCGCGACAGCGGCCTGGTCGAAGACGCTGATGTGCTTCGCGACCTCGAAAGCATCGCCATGCGCACCGCAAAGGCGATAGACGCGTTCAGAAATCTGACCTGGACCCAATGCCACGGCGACTGTCACGGCTTCAACGCGCGCATCAATGACGCAGGCGAAGCGGTCTTTTTCGACTTCGACGACGGCGGGCCGGGATATCTCGCTTATGATCTGTCGGTCTTCCTCTGGGCAAAGGTTTCCTTTGGCCGGAGCTTGACCCCGATGTGGACGGCCTTCATCAACGGCTATCGCGCCATCCGGCCGATAACGCCTGACGATTTCGAAGCCGCTCTCCGCTTCGTGATCGTCCGCCACTTCTGGCTCATGGGCGAATATGCCAGTCGCGCGAACGAATGGGGAAGCACTGATGTCGGCTGGATCGCGCGGCAGGCGGATTTTCTCAAGACCTGGGAGGCAGAGTGCTTCGGCGATCGCCTGTTCTGACGGACGACTCGCCATGAATCCGTAGGGGAAATGGGCGTCAGGAACTATCTCATCGAAGGCGTTTCCGGCAGCGGCAAGACCGGCGTGGTCGATCGCGAATAGAAGATGTCGGATTCCCGTTTGGCCGCACGTCTTCAATACAACGAGCCATGGAGGAAACGATGCCGATCACCATCACCGCCTTTGAACGTTCGCCCGATCGGGGCCGGGGCCTTGCGCGCGACATGCGGGTTCGCTGGGCGCTCGAGGAAGCGGGCCAGCCCTATGAGGTTCGCCTCGTCACGTTCGAGACGATGAAGCAGCCGGCGCATCTGGCGCGCCAGCCTTTCGGCCAGATCCCGACCTATGAGGAAGGCGATCTGACATTGTTCGAATCCGGCGCGATCGTCCTGCATATCGCCGAGCGTCATGGGGGCCTGTTGCCGCAAGACGTCAATGGACGGGCGCGGGCGATTGCCTGGATGTTTGCCGCGCTCAATACGGTGGAGACGCCGGTCTTCGAGCACAGCCTCGCCAGGATCCTGGAGCGCGACGAACCCTGGTACGAACAGCGCCTGCGTGCCCTCGAGGGTAGCATCCGCAAAAGGCTGGACAGCCTTTCCACGCACCTCGGCGATGCCGACTGGCTGGACGGCGCATTCAGCGCCGGTGACTTGCTGATGGTGTCGGTGCTGCTGCGCCTGAAGTCGTCAAACATACTCGAGGATTACCCCAGCCTTGCCGCCTATGTCGCTCGCGCTGAGGCGCGACCCGCCTATCAGCGCGCCTTTGCCGCGCAGCTCGCGGTCTTCCAGGCCGCATCGGCGGCGGACTGATCAGGGATCATGGCCGGTCGGTGAACAGCGAAGGAGTTGCACCGCAGAGAAATAGAAGCCGCCTGCTCGGTTATGGATCCCAGGGTCAAGCCCTGGGATGACGGAGAGTGTGGTTGGTTTTGTTGCCAGACGCACCGGCGATGCAGCTTGCTCCGCCGCGCCTGCCGTAGCTTCATCGCGCCAGGCGCGCCCCATGGGCCTCAGCACCACCCCTCCGCCCTCAAGTTTGTACCGTTTCTCGTCCGTCGCCCCGGCACCACCTCTCCTCCGTCGACGGGCACCACCTCCTCCGTCATCCCAAGGCTTGACCCTGGGATCCATGCGGCTGGCACTGGGTGAACGGCGAAGGCGTCCCACGGCAGGGAAATAGAAGTCCGCGTGTTTGGCCATGGATCCCAGGGTCAAGCCTGGTCAAGCCCTGGGATGACGGAGAGTTTGGTTGGCGTTCTCACCACGCACCGGCGACGCAGCTTGCGGCTCTGCGCCGGCCGTAGCTTCATCGCGCCCCGCACCAACTCTCATTGGTGATCCGAGGGCTTGACCCTGGGAGCACAGCCTCCTCGCAAGACCTCAGGCAATCTCGCGCAGGCGTTCGGCTGTCTGCAGGTCGACGGAGACGAGGGTGGAGACGCCCTGTTCGGCCATGGTGACGCCGAAGAGGCGGTTCATGCGGGCCATGGTGATGGGATTATGGGTGATGATGACGAAGCGGGTCTCGGTCGAAGCCGCCATTTCGTCCATCAGGTTGCAGTAGCGTTCGACATTGTGGTCGTCGAGCGGCGCGTCCACCTCGTCTAGCACGCAGATCGGCGCCGGGTTGGTGAGGAAGACGGCGAAGATCAGCGCCATCGCCGTCAGCGCCTGCTCGCCGCCCGACAGCAGCGTCATCGTCTGCGGTTTCTTGCCGGGCGGCCGCGCCAGGATTTCGAGGCCCGCTTCCAGCGGATCGTCGGATTCGATCAGCTGCAGCTCGGCGGTGCCGCCGCCGAAAAGATGGGTGAACAGCCGCTGGAACTGGCCGTTGACGACGTCGAAGGCGGCGACCAGGCGCTCGCGGCCCTCGCGGTTCAGGCTCTGGATGGCGCCGCGCAGCTTGCGGATCGCGTCGATGACGTCGTCGCGCTCCTTGATCAGCGCTTCGAGCTTCTCGCTCAGCTCCTTCTGCTCCTCGTCGGCGCGCAGGTTGACGGCGCCGAGCCGTTCGCGCTCCATCTTCAGCCGCTCCAGCTCGCGCTCGACCTCGCGCGGATCGGGCAGCGCCTGCATCGGCTGCAGGCCGGCGAGCCGAAGCGCCTCATGCGGCGGCACGTTCAGCGCCTCGCGGATGCGGACTTCACTTTCGTGCCGACGTTCGCGGGCCGAGACCAGGCGCTCCTCGGCGCGGCCGCGGCGTTCGCGGTATTCGGCAAGCTCGGAAAGCGCGGTCGCCGCCTTGTGATCGGCATCGCGCTGGATGCGTTCGGCTTCGGCCAGGAGATCGCCGGCGTTGCGGCGCGCCTCCTCGGCCTTCTGTAATTCGCTGAGCAGGGCGCGACGCTTGTCGTCGAATTCGTCAGGCGCCATTTCGAGATCGGCCGCCTCATCGCGCGCCTCTTCCTCGCGCTCGCGCAGTGTCGCAACATGATCCTCGCCGCTTGCCGCCCGCTGGCGCCAGGTCTCGCGTTCCTGGCCGATCGCCATGATGCGGCGCTGGCGGGCTTCGTTTTCCCTCGCCAAGCTTTCATGATGGGCGCGGGCCTCGGCGAGCGTGCCGCGGTCGGTCGCCACTTCCGCCTGCTGGAAGCGCAGCCGATCGTCGATCTCGGTCAGATCAGGCGCGTCCTCCAGCTCGATGCGGGCATTTTCTTCCTGGACGCCGATCTCTTCCAGCTGCGCGCCCAGCTGGCTGGCAGCCTCGCTGACGACATCGCGGCGGCGGATGAGATCGCCGGAAGCCCGCTCGGCCGCAGCCAGCGCCTCGCGCGCTTCGGCCAGATGACGCGCCGACAGCCGGCTCATATCGCGGGCCTCGGCCAACCGCCGCTCCTCGAGGCGGATTGCTTCGGCCGCCGCTGCCTGCCGCTCTTCGGCCTCGGCAAGCACATCACGGGCGATCGCCGCTTCGCTTTCGAGTTCGGCCAGGCGGTTCTTCTGGGCAAGGCGCAGCGCGGCAGCGCTCGGGGCATCGGCGCCGGTGACATGGCCGTCCCAGCGATAGACGGCGCCCTCCTTCGTCACCAGCCGCTGGCCGGGCTTCAGCGCCGCCATAAGCGACCGCGCGTCGCCATCGGCGACCAGGCCGATCTGGCGCAGGCGGCGGGTGAGAGCTGATGGCGCGCTGATATGAGCGATCAGCGGCACGGCGCCTTCGGGAAGCGCCGGATCGCCGGCGCCATCGCCATTGACAGACCAATGGGCCGGCGCCTCGGCATCGAGCGGCGATTCCAGATCGTCGCCGAGTGCGGCACCGAGCGCCGTCTCGAAGCCGCGATCGACCTTCAGCTCTTCGGCCACCGGCGGGAACTTGCCGGCCGCCGCACCGGCGGCGAGCATGCGGGAAATGGTGCGGGCTTCGGTTTCCAGCGCGTTCAGCCCGGCGCGGGCCTGCTCGACGGGGGCGCGCGACATGGCTTCGGCCTGGCGGGCGGCGGCGAGCGCCTGTTCGACCGTCTGGACGGCGGCTTCGGCATCGGCGAGCGCGATTTCGCCTGCCTCGACGATCGCGCGTTTTTCATCCGGATCGGGCAGGCCTGATATCTTCTCGCCGATCGCCGACAATTCCGCATTTGCTTCGTCCATCTGGCGCTCGAGGCGCATGCGGCGGTCGGCCAGATCGCGAATGGCGCGCTCCAGCTGGTTGCGGCCGGCGGCGGCTTCCGCCCGCTCGGCCGTCAGCTGCGTGAAGGTCCGTTCGCTGTCGGCAAGTTTTGCCGCCGCCGCTTCGAAGGCTTCGCGCGTCTCCTCGGCATGACGGCCTGAATCGGCGAGGATGTCCGAAATCTCGGCCTCTTCGGCGTCGAGCTTGGCGAGGATGACGGCATTATCGGCCACCAGCCGCTCCTCGCGGCGGATATCCTCGGCAAGCTGGGCGAGACGGCGGGTCAGTTCGTCGCGGCGGCGCAGGATGCGGCCGGCATCCTCCTCCAGCTGGCTCCTGGCGATCTGCAGGCGCTGCAGGGCGGCGGCGGCGCGCGCCTCGCCGTCGCGCAGTTCCGGCAGCTTCAGGCTGGCGATGCCCTGCTGCTTGGCGGCCTCCATCTGAATCTGCGCCTTTTCGGCGACGATTGATGTTGCCTGATTGAGGGCGCTGTCGGCCTCGGCCTCAGCCTCCTTGGCCTGCACCCAGCGGATATGCAGGAGCATCGCCTCGCGGGCGCGGACATCGGCCGACAGCGTCTTGAAGCGATTGGCCTGGCGGGCCTGGCGCTTCAGGCTCTCGATCTGGCTTTCGAGCTGCGAGGTGACGTCGTCGAGGCGCTCGAGATTGGTTTCGGCGGCGCGCAGGCGCAGCTCGGCCTCATGGCGGCGCGAATGCAGGCCCGAAATACCGGCCGCTTCTTCCAGGAGCTGGCGGCGGGCCTGCGGCTTTGCCTGGATCAGCTCGCCGATGCGGCCCTGGCCGACCATCGAGGGCGAGCGGGCGCCGGTCGAGGCATCGGCAAACAGCAGCTGCACATCCTTGGCGCGGCTTTCCTTACCGTTGATGCGATAGAGCGAGCCCTGCTCGCGCTCGATGCGGCGGGTGACCTGGATCTCGTCGCTGTCGTTGAAGGCGGCAGGCGCGGTCCGCTCGCCATTGTCGAGATAGAGGGCCACCTCGGCGGTATTGCGGGCTGGGCGGTTGCCGGAGCCGGAAAAGATCACGTCGTCCATGCCGGAGGCGCGCATGTTCTTGTAGGAATTCTCGCCCATCACCCAGCGCAGCGCCTCGACGAGATTGGACTTGCCGCAGCCGTTCGGCCCGACGACGCCGGTCAGCCCCCGCTCGATGATGAATTCCGTCGGCTCGACGAAGGATTTGAAGCCGACCAGGCGCAGCTTGTTGAACTTCATGCGGAAATATCCACGGCAGGAAGCCCCCTCATCCGCCTGCCGGCACCTTCTCCCCGCTGGGGCGAAGGGGGTGTGCCGCAACGCCTCGATTCCCTCTTCTCCCCAGCGGGGAGAAGGTGCCCGTAGGGCGGATGAGGGGGCCACGCCCGCAAACTGCGCTGAAAACGAAAACCGGGCGCACGGCTTTCGCCGTCGCCCGTTGTGGTCGAACGATCCGGTTCAGATGAGGCTGTCGATGAGCTTCGACATGGTGTCAACCGGCATGTCTCCAGAATAGCGCTTGCCATTGATGAGGAAGGTTGGCGTGGCGTTGACGCCGAAATCCTTCGATCCCCTTTCCCGCGTGGCGTTCACTTCATCCAGAAGCTTCTGGTTCGTCAAGCATTTCGTGAAGCTATCCTCAGTAAATCCGGCAAGCTTCGACATCTGCAGCAGTGCGGCGCGGCCGTCATCGGCGGCGGCCCAGACCTGCTGCTGCTTGAACAGCATCGAAACCATCGGGAAATACTGTTCCGGCGTGCTCAACTGCTCCGGATTGGAGGAACTGCAGCGAGCGAGCATGAAGGCGGCCGCCGCACGCGGATCGAAGGGGAATTCGCGGATGATGAACTGCACCTTGCCGGTATCGACGTATTTCTGCTTGATGGCGTCGAAGGTGGTGTTGTGGAAATGGGCGCAATGCGGGCAGGTCATCGACATATATTCGACGATCTTGACGGGCGCGTCGGCCTTGCCAAGCGCCATTTCCGGCAGCGCGCCGGGTTTCAGCACCTCGGCCATATCGACATCGCCGTCGGACTGCGGCATGTCCCCCGTCGTGGTGGCCGCCGTCTGCATGGTATCGACATTGCTGCCGTCGGCCATGGTCTTGCCGGAAGACGAAGCATCGGCAGCGTCCTTGCTGTCGTTGCAGGCGACAAGCACGGCCGCAGCTGCGGCGATGGCGATCCCACCCAAGAGGCGGCGTTTCCTCAGTTGCATTTCGGACATCTGCATGGGTTCCCCATAAATGAGATTGACGGCGTGACTGTGCGATATAACGGCTTGCGGCCACTCACAAGCCACGGTTCGCCAACTTCCTTCAAAGAATTGTGACCGTGATGGGACCGAAAGCAGATGCCGTAGCCGAAATGAGCGATTCTCAGTTTTCACGGAAGGCCGAAGGCGTATTCCGGCCAGCATAAAACAGCCTCAGTATCTGCACCTGCTCCTTCACGACCCGATAAGCAATGGTCACGCGCCGCTCGAAAACCAGAATGCGAACACCCGGGGCAAAATCCTCACGCGGCGCTCCCCTTTCCGGCATGTCTTCCAAGCCATGACAAAACTGTCTCAGCCGGCGAACGAGTTCTATTGCCGCCATTGGATTGTCTGCAGCGATGAATTCGTAAATATCGAGCAGATCCTTCTCCGCCCTAGGGCGAAATACCACCTTAGGCATCATCGCCCTGGGGCTTCATTCGATCGGTGTGCAGACGTTCGAGTCGCTCGAAGACCACATCAGCGTCGATATCCGAACCCGGATCGTCAATCGCCTCACGGATTTTCCGACGCATGATTTCGTCGATCGCATTCTCTTCCCGGTCGAGCGCGCGCAACGCGGCGCGGATAACCTCGCTCGCCGAACTATAGGCGCCAGATTCCAGCCGCGCTTCCAAGCTCTTCTGCTGGCTCCCGAGCGTCACCGTAATGGGTTTGCTGCTGCGCATTCCTGTTCACTCCTCTCGGGTGATTACAGTGTAATACACTTGCGATGGAGTTCAAGACCGGCTTCATGCCTAGGCTTTCTAACTGACGTCGGGCTGCTCGACCAGCCGCCGACCAGGCAGCTTGATCGTCGGATCTCAACCGAAAGTCCGGCGCTCCCCATGGATCGCGCCGGACTTCGACTTCTATCGGATCATTTGCATTCAGGGTCGTCGCCGAAGCCCTTGCAGAAGAACTCGGCGGCGTTTTCCTTGGTGATCATTTTCGATGCGATCTCGATTTCCATCGAGCCATCGTCTTTCTTCGTCAAGGTTCCGAGCTTTTCAAGCGCCGCGGTATCGTTGGTGGCGAGCGCGTGCGCGGCGATGACGCCTTCCGGCGCGACGGTGGAATAGGTGAAGGTCGCTGTGAGGTCACCCTTGGCGACGGCACGGATGGCGGCATTCTCGCCGTCGATGCCGATGATGAGGATGCCTTCCTTGTCACGGCCGGCGGCCTGAATCGCCCGTAGCGCACCAAAGGCCATATTGTCGTTATGGGCGTAAACGGCCTGGATTTGCCCGGCCGGGAAACGCTGGAGCGTATCCTCCATGAACTTCAGCGCTTTTTCCTGGTCCCAGTCGGCGTGGGTCTCGGCGATCACCTTGATATCGGTGCCGGCGATGGCTTCGGCAAAACCTTCATGGCGCTCGACCGCGGGAGCGACAGCCGGGTCGCCCTTGATCTCCACGACATTGCCCTTGCCTTTCAGGGCTTCAGCTATGTATTTGCCGGCAAGCGTGCCGATGGGTTTGTTGTGCGGGCCGACATGCAGCGTCACGGGAATATCAAGGCTGCGTTCGAGCGTAATGACCGGAATGCCAGCGGCCAACACCTGCTTGACGGTCGGAGCGATCGCGGCGCCATCCTGCGCCGAGATCATCAGAACCTTCATGCCCTGAACCATCAGGCTTTCGACGTCCGAAATCTGCTTTGCGGACTTGCCTTCCGCGTTGGTGACGATCAGATCGACATCCTTGAAGTTTTCGGCGGCATAGGCCTGGTTGCGTTTGGTCATCGTGTTGCGATGCGCCGAGTTCGAGCTCGCCTGCGAGAAGCCGATGACGATCTTGTCCGCACTGAAGGCGGGGACCGCTGTCAGGACGGTGGCGAGTCCGGCGGAGATAATGAGCATGCGTCTGGTGATATTGAGCATTTTAGTTCTCCCTCTGTTGAACACGCTAGCTGCGTGGCTTTCTTCCGGCTTCGAGCAGCACGGCAAGAACGATGATCCCGCCCTTCACCACCTGTTGTGAAAATGGTGAAACGCCTGCGAGATTGAGAATGTTTGCGATGATGGCGAGCACCATGGCGCCCCCCATCGTGCCGAGAACCGTGCCCTCGCCGCCAAACAGCGACGTGCCGCCGATCACCGCGATCGTGATCGCTTCCAGTTCGAGGCCGAGGCCGGAATTCGGGTCGCCGACGGAAAGGCGGGACAGGAAAATCAGGCCGGAAAGCGCCGCCAGCACGCCGCAGATGATGTAGACGCTGAAGATGACCAGCGGCACGTTGATGCCGGACAGCCTCGCCGCCTCCTCATTGCTGCCAACCGCATAGATCGCCCGGCCGAACGGCGTGAAGCTCAGCACGATGGCAGCGATGATGCAGACGATCGCGAAGACGTAGATCGGAGTGGGCACACCCAGAATATAACCGCCGCCGAGCACGAAGAAGCTGTCGGCGAGCTTTCCCGGATTGACGGTTCCGCCGTCGGCAATCATCAGCGCGAAGCCGCGCACCATCACCATGCAGCCCAGCGTCATGATGAATGCCGGAATGCGGAAATGGGAAATGCCGAAGCCGTTGACGCAGCCGACGAGGGCGCCAATGGAGAGACAGATCAGCACCATCAGCGGGATGGGCATGCCCTGCTCCATCAGGACCGCGCCGGTGACGCCGACCAGCGCCACGATCGAGCCCACCGAAAGATCGATCCCCTTGGTGAGGATCACGAATGTCATGCCGATGCCGAGAATCCCGTAGAGCGCGACCTGCCTCAGAACGTTCAGAATATTAATGGGGTTGAGAAAATGAGGAGAGATCAGCGAGGCGGCGATGATCAGTACGATCAATGCACCGGCAAGACCCGTCCCGCGCGGAAGACTTTTTTTCATGGTGGTCCCCTCATTAATGTAGCGCCGCAAAGTGCATGACTTCTTCTTCGGTCGCAGTGCGTGCATCGAGTTCGGCCGTTATTTCGCCCTCTCTCAAAACATAGAGCCGGTCGCACAGACCCAGGATTTCCGGTAATTCGGAAGAGGCGATGACGATCGCCAAGCCGCGGGCTTCCGCCAGCTCGACCAGCAGATCGTAGATCTCACGTTTGGCCCCGACATCGACGCCGCGCGTGGGCTCGTCGGCGAGCAGGATCTCGCATCCGGCGCTGACGAGCCTCGCCAGCACGCATTTCTGCTGATTGCCACCCGAAAGGTTTTGCGTCGCCGCTGCGGCGTTCGGCGTCCTGATCCGCAGCCGCTCGATGAGACCGCTGACTATTCGGCGCTCGCGGCCAAGGGATAGAAGTCCGAACCGGACGATCTGCGCGAGACTGGCCGACATGATGTTGAAACCGACGCTCTGTATCAGGAAGAGGCCTTCGGTCTTGCGGTCTTCCGGCACGAGGCCCAGTCCCTTCACGATGCCGGCGCGCGGCGAACCGATGCTGGTGCTGGCGCCGTTGATGCTGACCTCGCCGGCATCGCGCGGGTCGGCACCGTAGATGGCGCGCAAAAGCTCCGTGCGGCCGGCGCCGGCCAACCCGAACAGACCGACGATCTCGCCTTTTCGAACGTGGATACTGACGTTCCTGAGCAGCGCGTGCGTCGAAATATCCTTGGCGGACAGGGCTTCCTCGCCGATCCGGGGCGTGCGCTTGGGAAAAACGTCGCCCACCTCCCGGCCCACCATGCTGCGAATGAGATCGTCCGTCGTCAGCCCGTTGGAGGGTCCGTTGTGGACGACGGTGCCGTCACGCAGAACGGTCACCGTATCGCTCAGCTCGAAAACTTCGCGCAGGCGATGCGAGATATAGACAAATGCTACGCCGCTCTCGCGCGCCAGCTGCCTGACGACCCGGAACAGCTGGTCGATCTCCGCCTGCGCCAGTACGGCCGACGGCTCGTCGAGAACGATGATCTTCGCGTTGCGCGCAAGCGCCTTGGCGATCTCAACCATCTGGCGCTTGGCAACGGAAAGCGTTCCGATACGGGCCGTCGGATCGACATCGAAACCGAGCCGATCGACGACCTCGATGGTCCGGCGCTTTGCTTCGCCCCAGTCGATCAGGGCGCCCTTGCGCGGCAATCGCCCCATCAGAACGTTTTCGGCGACGGTCAGGTGCGGCGCCTGAGCCAGTTCCTGATAGATAACCGCAACACCCCGCGCGATCATTCCCGCCGGGGTCGGGTCGAGAACCTCCTCGCCAAAAAGCTCGATACGCCCCTCATCGGCGGAATAGGCGCCGGAAAGGATCTTCATCAGCGTCGATTTGCCGGCGCCGTTTTCCCCCACCAACGCCCTGATTTCTCCGGGCTGCAGAGAAAACGACACGCCCTTCAGGGCGCGCACGCCCGGAAAGGATTTGGTGATCCCAGCAAGAGCGAGCGCCGACGTCATTTCAGTGTCCTCCGCAGCCGCAGGAGCGGCGAATTGTCAGTTTTGCCGGCAGACGGACCTGTCGCACGCTTTCGGTGCTCGATTTGATCCGCCTGGACAGCATTTCCGCCGCCTGCATGCCGATCATCTCGCTCGGCTGCGCCATGACGGTCAGCCGCGGTTCGAAACAGTCGGCCCAATCGAAATCATCGAAGCCGATCAGCGCCAGATCCTCGGAAATGCGCAAGCCGAGGTCCCGCACCGCGCGCATGACGCCGATTGTCGCCAAATTGTTGCCCGAGGCGATGGCGGTCGGACGATCGGGCCGACCAAGGATGGCAAGCGCGGACTGGTGAGCATCCGCGCTATTGGCATTGCCTTCGCTCATCAAAGTGGGATCAATCTCGAGACCGTTCTTGCGCATCGCATGCACGTATCCACGCACGCGCTCGAGCGTGGACCGCAGCCCCGGCTCACCGGCGATGAGGCCTATGCGGCGATGCCCGTGGCCCACCAGATGGTCGATCAGCGTTTCCATCGCCGCCTCGTTGTCCAGGCAGACCCCGTCCGCATCCTCAACGGTCAGACGGTCGACGAGCACAAAGGGCATGCGAGCCGATCTGAGATATTCGACGGCGCGGTTTTCCGGATCGCTTGACGGAGCCAGAATCACTCCATCCACCCGCCGCTGGACCAGTTCGCGGACCAGCTTCAGTTCGGTCGCCGGATCGTTCTGCGTGTCGCAGAGAAAGACGAGCTGCCCGATCGCGGCGCAGGCCCGTTCGATCGAGGATACGATATCGTTGAAATAGTAGTTGGTGCTGATCGAAATGGCGATCCCGACGGCATCGGTCGAGGATCGCACCAGTGACCGGGCGACGGCGTTCGGCACGAATCCGAGGTTTTCGATCGCCTCTTTGACGAGCTTCGCGGTCGCCTCGTTCACATGCCGCGTGCCATTGATGACGTGCGAAACGGTAGAGACCGACACGCCCGCGGCGCGCGCGACATCAGTGATTGTCGCCATGATTGCAGACCTCCTCCCCCACGCCCGACGCGACAGTTTCAAGCCGTCGCCGCGTCGCCTCCTCCGAACGAAATCGAAATAGCCAGGCGATCCCGAACAAGGCCGCAGCTCGCCGGTCGCTTTCTGCCCGCTTCATCCTCCAATGAAACGATCGCAGGCAGCGTATGGCCATCGAAACGTTTGCGCAAGCGTTTTCTTCGGTGATTTATAGTGATATACGGGCGTAAGGGAGGAACGCACATGGCGCTGAAAAACATCCCCGGGATTCTCTGCCCGGATCTTTTGTGGATACTGAGCGCGATGGGCCATGGCGACGAGATCGCCATCGTCGACAAGAATTTCTCGGCGTCCCGCGTGTCGAAAAAGACCGGAAGCGGCAAACTCATATCGATGAACGCGGCCAGCGCCACGGAGACCATAGAAGCGATCCTGGCGGTCATGCCGCTCGATCACTTCGTCGAACAGCCGCTCATGCACATGGAGGATCCGGATCAGGCCGGGATATTACTGCCCGTTCATTCGGATGTGGAATTGCTTTGCGCGACCGCCGAACAGCGCGGCATCAGGAGCAAGCCTGTCGAGCGCTTCGCCTACTATCCGATTGCAGAAGCCTGCTTCGCGGTGGTTCAGACGGGTGAAACACGGCCCTATGGAAACTTCATCCTGAAGAAGGGTGTGATTTAGGAACGCCCCTGGAACCGCGCTAGAGCCGGATGCTTGTCCACTGCATTCATCGTCCCCGCTTGCCCATCACCGCCGTGCCCAGGCGCTCAATCGCCTGGCGCAGCTTGTCTCCCTCTATCCCCTCCATCATGCCTTTGAGCTTGCGGGCGGCTTCGCCCTTCAGCGGCGGCGGGGTGTGGGAGCGGCGGACGGCTTGCGACACCGGCTTCTGGACGATGCGGATCTGGTGGATGGCGGCGAAGCCGAAGAAGCTGTTGATGCGCTGGATGAGTTCGCCCTGGGCATGAGTGAGGAAAAGCGCGCGCGCGCCTTCGCAGGCGATGGTCAGCACGCCGGGGCGGAAGCTGCCGTCATCGCCGCCGCCGCGAGCCCAGGCTATCTTTTCCGGGCGGGTGCAATCGGCGAAATCCTCGCCGGCGATCTCGCTCCAGGAGCCAAGCAGCGCCGTGTTGATGCCGGCGCGGCGCGCCAGGACCGGATCGATCAGCCCGTTCGCCAGCTCGGAAATCTGTTTCACATCTTTGCGTGGATAACTCATCGAAACCCTTGGACGGCGCCACGAAGTGGCACGGCCGACTTGATCGCGCGCCATTGCTTCGCCAAGTATAAGGCCTTCCCCCCATTGCGGCAAATCATGACGACCACGACACTCGATACGCTCTCGGCAAAGCCCCTCCTCGACTGGTACGACCGCCATCACCGCGATCTGCCCTGGCGCGTTTCGCCCGGCATGGCGGCGCGCGGCGTCCGCGCCGATCCCTACCGGGTGTGGCTGTCCGAAGTGATGCTGCAGCAGACCACGGTGCAGGCGGTCAAACCCTATTTCGAGAAATTTCTCCGGCGCTGGCCTGACGTCACCGATCTCGCCGCCGCCGAGAACGACGAGGTGATGGCCGCCTGGGCGGGGCTCGGCTATTACGCGCGCGCCCGCAACCTGAAGAAATGCGCCGAAGCGGTGGCGAGGGAGCATGGCGGCGTCTTTCCCGATACCGAAGAAGGGCTGAAGTCGCTCCCCGGGATCGGCGACTATACGGCGGCGGCCGTCGCGGCCATTGCCTTCAACCGGCAGGCGGCCGTCATGGACGGCAATGTCGAGCGGGTGATTTCAAGGCTTTATGCCATCGAAGCGCCGCTTCCCGGCGCCAAGCCGCTGATGAAGGAGAAGGTGGCGCTGCTGACGCCGCCGGGCCGGCCGGGCGATTTCGCCCAGGCGATGATGGATCTCGGAGCGACGATCTGCACGCCGAAGCGGCCGGCCTGTTCGCTCTGTCCGTTCCGAGACGCCTGCCAGGCGCTGAAATTGTCCGATCCCGAGCTCTTTCCAGTCAAGGCGGCAAAGAAGGAAAAGCCGGTGCGCCATGGCGCGGCCTTCATCGCGGTGACCAGAGAGGGCGAGATCCTGCTCAGGCGGCGCGATGAAAGCGGCCTGCTCGGCGGCATGACCGAGGTGCCGACGACGGCCTGGACGGCGCGGCTCGACGGCGAGACCTCGGCCGCGGCCGCTCCTTTCGCTGCCGGATGGCAGGCAAGCGGCACTGTTACCCATGTCTTCACCCATTTCGAGCTCAGGCTTGCAATCTGGCGGGCGGCGATCGCTCAAAAGCCTGACATGGATGACGGATGGTGGGAACCCGTTACAAATCTTGAAGCGCAGGCCTTGCCCACCGTCATGAAAAAAGCGATCGCAGCGGCTATTCCTCTCGCATTCAAAACATCCAGGGCATAAACATGACCACCGAAATAAAGCATATCGTTTTCGACATCGGCAAAGTCCTCATTCATTACGATCCCAATCTACCCTTCGCCCGCCTCATTCCCGACGAGGCCGAGCGCAACTGGTTCTTCGCCAATATCTGCACCCATGACTGGAACGTCGAGCAGGACCGCGGCCGCACCTGGGCGGAGGCCGAAGCGCTGCTGATCGAAGCGCATCCGACGCGCGAGGAGCATATCCGCGCCTTCCGCAAATACTGGCATGAGATGGTGCCGCACGCCTATGAGGAGAGCGTCGCGATCATGGAGGGACTGATCGAGGAGGGCCGTGACGTGACGATGCTCACCAACTTCGCCTCCGACACGTTCCGCGAGGCGCAGGTGCGTTTCCCCTTTCTGACGAAACCGCGCGGCGTCACCGTTTCCGGCGATGTCGGCCTGATCAAGCCTGACATCGCGATCTACGAGACGCATACGAAGAGCTTCGGCCTCGATCCCGCCGCGACGATCTTCATCGACGACGCGCCGGCCAATGTCGAAGGTGCGAAGGCTTTCGGCTGGAATGCGGTGCTGTTTTCGGGCACGGATAAACTGCGCAGCGATCTCGCCGCCCATGGCGTGAAGGTCTGAGACCCATGGCCTTCGACCCGGCAGAAGAAATCGAACGCTTCCACGCCGCCATCAACGCGCTGGATTTTCCCACAATCGAGGACTATTTCGCCGAGGACGCGACTTATGTCTCGAACGGCGTCGGCAGCCTTGCCGGGCGCACCGAGATCATGGCCGCCTTCCGGCGCTATTTCGACGATTACCCCGATCAGACGGCCGAGAATTCGCTGGTGGAAAACCTGACGCCCCTCTCCGGCCGCGCCGTCTGGTCGCTCCGCGCCACCCACAGCCAGACCGGCAAGCCGCTGCTGCGCGAGGGCGAGGAGACGATCACCTTCAATGAAGACGGCCGCATCACCCGCGTCGAGGTCACCGATTACAAGGCGTTTTGACGAGGCAATCCGGACGCTGAAATAGAAGACGCCCGAGGCTCGAGCCCCGGGCGCCTTGGTCTTCTTCCGCAACTGGAGGAAACCGGAAGAAGGTATTTCGATCCCGCGAAGGCGCTGCTCAATCCACCTTTGCCAGATCACTGCGGATGACGGACCTCAAATCGTCGATCGGGCGCAGGGACTGCCCGTCTTCGAAATGCCAGAAGGTCCATCCGTTGCATGCATCGAGACCCTGCACCTTGGCGCCGAGACGATGAATGGAGCCGGCCTCGCCGCCGGAGGCTACGGTGCCGTCGGCGCGAACGATGGCGCTGTAGCGGCGCTTCGCATCGGTCAGCACCTGGCCGGGCTTGATCAGGCCGCTTTCAACAAGCACGTTGAAGGCAACGCGCACCTCAGCCTTCTTGCCGGTCATGACCGTCAGTTCCGCCTTCCCCAGCGGCTCGACGGCGGCAATGCGGGCCGAAGCCGCATCGATATAATCCTGCTCCCGCTCGATACCGACGAAGTGACGGCCGAGACGCTTGGCGACCGCACCCGTCGTTCCCGAACCGAAGAAGGGATCGAGCACGATATCGCCGGGCTTCGTCGAAGCCATGATGACGCGGGCAAGCAGCGCTTCCGGCTTCTGCGTCGGATGCACCTTCTTGCCATCCTCGCCCTTCAGCCGCTCATTGCCGTTGCAGATCGGGAAGAGCCAGTCGGAGCGCATCTGCACGTCGTCATTGGCGGCCTTCATCGCATCGTAATTGAAGGTATAGCCCTTGGCCTTGGCATTCGGGCTTGCCCAGATCATCGTCTCATGGGCGTTCTGGAAGCGGCGGCCCTTGAAATTCGGCATCGGATTGGTCTTGCGCCAGATGATGTCGTTGAGGATCCAGAAATTCAGATCCTGCAGCGTGGCGCCGACGCGGAAAATATTGTGGTAGGAGCCGATCACCCAGATCGAGCCGGTCGGCTTCAGCACGCGGCGGCAGGCGAGCAGCCAGGCGCGGGTGAAGGCGTCATAGGCTTCGAAGGAAGCGAACTGATCCCATTCGTCGTCGACCGCATCGACCAGCGACTGGTCGGGACGGTGCAGCGTTCCGCCGAGCTGAAGGTTATACGGCGGGTCGGCGAAGATCACGTCGACGGAGTGGTTGGGCAAGGCTTCAAGGGCGCTCACGCAGTCGCCCTTGATGATCGTGTCAACCCAGGAGTCCGCCTTGGCGGAAGCCTTGAGGTCGGCAAGCGGAAAAACTGACGCCATTCTGATACTCACTCATACGCTTTACGCTTAACTCTCCGTTATGGTTACCCAACTTAGTTACCAAAGCCTGAAGCGATGACTGAATTCCGGAATTTATTGTGGCGGCGACACCCCTTCCCTCATCAAGCAGCCTCGTGAACCCTGCGGCTGTCGGCCGGCGCCTCATCGCGTTCGAACATGCCGTAGTCGCGCACGACACTGGCGATCCGCAGGCGATAATCGGCGAAGATACCGCCGCGGCCGGCCTGCTGGGCGGCGCGATGAGTTTCGCGGTTGCGCCATTCCTTGACCGCCGCCTCGTCGCGGAAGAAGGAGAGCGACAGCAGCTTGCCGCGGTTTGTCAGGCTCTCGAAACGTTCGATCGAGATGAAGCCGTCGATCGTTTCGAGCTCGGCACGCAGTTCGCCGGCAAGATCGAGATATTTGTGACGTTCGCCCATATAGGGCACGACTTCGAAGATGACGGCGATCATGGCAGCACCAGCTCGGCATGTGGGGTCGAGACGTTTTTCAGGAAGATGCGGTCCTCCTTCAGAATGAAGCGTTCACGCCTGGCGAATTCGTAATTCTCGCGGCCGAGCGGGTCCGCGGCCAGCCTGGCGCGATAGGCTTCGTAGGCGGCGAGGCTCCCTATGTTATAGACGCCGTAAGCGGTCGTCGCCGATCCCTCGTGCGGGCCGTAATAGCCGATCAGGTCGGCGCCGTTTTTCGGGATCGCCTGGCCCCAGTTGCGGGCATAGTCGGCGAAGGCGTCCTTCTTGAAGGGGTCGATCTCATAGCGGATGAAGCAGGTGATCATCGGGTTCTCCTTTGTGCTTCCCGTTTTCGCACATTGCCGGACGGCGATGCTTCGGTTACGATCGAACTATGAAGGAAGGACCAGACATTGCCCAGATCGGCGCGCTCATCGGTGATCCCGCTCGCGCCAACATGCTGGCGGCGCTGACCGGCGGCCGGGCGCTGACGGCGACCGAGCTTGCCGGCGTCGGCGGCATCACCGTGCAGACGGCAAGCACCCATCTCGCCAAGCTCGAAGCCGGCGGCCTGATCGCCCAGCGCAAGCAGGGGCGCCACCGCTATTTCACACTGGCCGACGAGGCTGTCGCCCGGCTGATCGAAAGCATGATGGGCTTTGCCGCCGGCCGCGGGCATCTGCGCCACCGGCCCGGTCCGAAGGAGCCGGCGCTGCGCAAGGCGCGCATCTGCTACGATCATCTCGCCGGCGATTACGGGGTGCGCATGCTCGACAGCCTGATTGCCTCAGGCGCGATCGAGGCGGTCGGAGAGGGTCTTGCGCTGACTGATAAGGGCGAGAGCGATCTCGCCCGCATCGGCATCGACGTCGGCAATCTCAGATCCTCGCGCCGGCCGCTCTGCCGCTCCTGCCTCGACTGGAGCGAAAGGCGCGCCCATCTGGCCGGCAGCCTTGGCAAGGCGCTGCTTTCAAGTTTCCTCGACAGGGGCTGGGCGCGGCGAACGACGGAAAGCCGCTCGATCCTCTTTACCCCGGAAGGCGACCGGCAATTTCTATTGCTTTTTCCGGCTGGATAGACTGGCCGCAGATCTGCAAAAACCTGCCGCGAAGTTGCGGAAACGGCGCGCAATTATGCACTTGCCGTCTTTTCACCTTCCTGCCGTACGTGCGCCCGCAGCGCCGCCAGCGTCAGCGCCAACGCCGCGTGATTGCTCTCGGCTTCACCCAGGACGCTTTGGCCTTCCGCCGTTTCACGCAGTTGAGCACCGTAAAGCGGATCATCCGGCGTATGTCGGGCGCGGGCGAGGTGCCAGATCGCATCCGGCCGAATTTCCCGGCATAGATCGATGGCGTGATTCACGTCATGGGTGAACGGCCGCGCCATCAGGAAGCCGTGCCCAGACCTGATGCTGCTCGGCAGGTAGTCGCGAGGGCCGTCGAAATCCTTCGGCTCGGCCGGCCGGAACTGTTTCAGCATAAAGGCGCAGGTGATGAAGGCGTCGATCCGGCCGTCGGGCATATCCGTCCTTTCCAGGGTTTCGATGATATCCTCGATCGTCATACAGTCTTCCTCTTCGTCCACTTTCGGGCATGCCGCGTCCCTCCCACGGCGGCGGTGGTTTCATCTTCCCGGAGCGCCATCTAGTGCACGAAAAGTCCAAAGGTAGTCCTGGCAATGTAGCTGGTTGCCGATCAACCGAATTTCATCGATTTCCCACTCGCCTCGCTTGAGTTGCCGCCCCTGCGCGCCCGCTCCAGTCGAGCCACGCTCGCATTCGGCACGAGTGCGGGCTCCATCCGGCGTCCTTTGCTGGCGCGCGAAGCCATCAAGCTAGCAGCCTTTCTTCCGCATCTTCTTTTCGATCTTTGCCTTCCTTTCAGGCCCGTCGCCGGCATGTTTTCCGCCGGTCAAACCATGATCCATCATCGCCTGCAGCTGCGCACAGCTCTTGTGATTGTGGTGCTTGCCGCCCTTGGCGGTGGCATCGGCGGACGTGAAGGCAAATAGCAGCGCTGCGGCCGCCGCTGATTGAAAAAGAGCAGCCAGCCTCATGGTCCCTCTCCTCTTGTCGCCCATAGTAGGATCAAGCCCTTGGACCGGCAACGCTGCTCGTGTCGCGCCGCTGCAGAAACAGCATTGCTAATTTCTTCGCCGCCAGCCGATCGCGATCGGGATCAGACCAAGGTCGGGGTTTTATCCGACCGAGGGCTTAAGAGAGGAACAGTGAGGTTTAACCGAAGTTTGCCATGGAGCTATCCATCCACTCCGGATGCGAAAGCGCTTCAAGAACAAACGGAGGAATATCCTATGATGAAGGTAACACATCTGGCATTGGCAGCGGCCCTTCTGGCCGGCACGGCGGCGTCCGGCTACGCCCAATCGTCAAGCACGGTCGGAACCGGCGGTTCGTCGGCAGGCGGCGGAACTGCGAGCAGCACCGTCGGTACTGGTGGCAGCTCTGCCGGGGGCACCTGCCCGGCCGGCACGACCAACTGCAATTCCGGCTCGTCCTCGACCCTCGGCACCGGCGGCTCGTCGGCCGGCGGCGGCACATCCAGCAGCTCCGTCGGCACCGGCGGTAGCGCTGCTGGTTCGGGGTCCGGCTCAGGCTCTGCTTCGACGCTCGGCACCGGCGGCTCATCGGCCGGCGGCGGCACGTCCAGCAGCAGCGTGGGAACCGGCGGTAGCGCCGCAGGTTCGGGCGATGCCAATTCCGCTTCGAGTGTCGGAACCGGCGCATCGTCGGCGGATGGAGACAAGACCGGCAGTACTGTCGGCACCGGCAGCAGTGCTGCAGGCTCTTCGCACGACAACAAAGGCAAGAAAGGCTGCGCACCGGGCCAGGTCAAGAAGGACGCCGCCGGCACTAAAGGTTGCTGACGATGTCGGCCGGCGCCTTGATGGCGCCGGCCAAAACCTTTGGAGATGAAAGCAATGACCAGATTTCCGACAATCGCATTGACGGCATCGCTCGTGGCGATCGGCGGGCAGGCCATGGCCGAGGAGATCAAGCTCGACGACGGAACGACGTGCACCGTCGTCCAGTCCCAGGCGGGCGACATGTCCACCACCGTCACCGCCGGCAACGGGCATGTGTCCTCGTCGACCACGAGGGGGAGCGGTTCGGCCGGCTCCACCTCGTCATCGGCCTCCGCCGGATCCTCGTCGAGTTCGGGAAGCGTCGACAGCTATTCGACCGCCAGCGTTACCCGGCCCGACGGCACCGTCATCACCAAACGTTCCGATGGAACCTGTTCGGTGACGAAACCGAAAAAATAGGAGATGGCAATGAAACCTATCAATCTTATCGCTGCCGCCTCGATCGCGCTGCTCGCATCGAGCCCGGCCGTTCTTGCAGAAGAGTGTAATGCGGCAGGAACCGTTGGAACGGCGGGAAGCGCTGCTGTCGGCGGCACATCCGCGAGCTCCGTCGGGACGGCCGGCGCCTGCCAGACTGACGGCGGCACGACATCGTCGATCGGATCCGGCGGAAGTGCCGCGACGGTCGACGGAAAGGCGCAAAGCAAGACCCACATCAATGACAATGGCGACAAGCTGAAGGCGCAGACCAAGGCCCAGGCGGTCGACCAGGGCACGTTTAGCAAGTCCCGCACCAAGACCAGCACGGACGGCGACAGCTTGCAAAGCACAACGCGTACGATGTCGCATGTTCCCGGCGAGAAGCCGGTGAAAGGCACGACCACTCAGAAGATCATCTTGCCGCAACAATAAGGTAAGGGGGCTCACCTCTCTTGAACAAGGTGAGCCGTGCCTTGCCGCCATTGCGGACCGGCGCTCAATGCCGGTCCTCCCCGCCGCCAACACAGAGCATTCAACCATCCATCGAGCGAAACCGCTACAACCTGCGGAGCTGCAAAGCTGCGTGAGCTCGTTTCCCGATTCAAGCTGCGTTCGACAGCTTCGACGCAGCCTGCGGCGTGCCTCGCTTCCTCAGTTCATGGCGTTGTGGAAAGTCTCGAAAATCAGCGCCCGCAGCCAGCGATGGGCGGGATCTGCATCCATGCGAGGGTGCCAGGCCTGGACGATGTTGAAAACCGGCACGGCGACTGGCAGGTCAAAGGTCCTGATCCCGCTGATCGGGGAAGACTTGCAATAGGACTTCGGGATAGAGCCGATCAGATCGGAAGCCGCTGCAACGGCGATCACCGCCGGGAAACTCGGGACGATCAGCCTGACATCCCGGTAAAGGTCCAGCTCGGCGAGCGCCCTGTCGACGGGACCGGCATAGTCCGCTTGCGGCGAGAAGACCACATGACCACAGGCGGCATAGCCCGCAGCCGTTAGCCCTGCATCGAAGATCGGATGCCCCGCCCTTGCGACACCGACGAACCGGTCCTCGAAAAGACTCTGGCAACGCAGCTCCCCGCCGTCCCGCGGCAGGACACCGATATCCAAATCGATTGCCGCGTCCCGCAAAGCCTGAACGTCCTTGTCCGATCGCGGCGCAAAACGAAGCCTTATCCCCGGCGCGGCGTTGGTCACGGCGGCGCTGAGGTCGGCGGCGTAGAGAAGCACGAAGGCCTCATTGGCACGGATGGTGAAGTCGCGCCGCACTTCCCGGATTTCCACGGTCGATGGCGGACTCAGCACCGCTTTCACGGCGTCCTTCAACACCTGCACCTCTTCGGCAATCGCCAGGGCATGCGGTGTGGCGACCATGCCGCGCCCGGCCGGCACCAGGATCGGATCGCCGAGTGCCGCCCGCAAGCGCGACAGCGTCCGGCTCATGGCCGATGTGCTGAGGCCAAGCCGGCGAGCGGCGGCCGATACGCTCTGCTCGCGCAGCAACGCATCCAGCGCCACCAGAAGATTGAAATCGAGATCGGACATGGCGCTATTCTATCAGGCATGGCGCTATATGCAACGGTCAATTGCTTCAGTTGCGTCTGGCGCAGGAGATCGACGAGGGCTAATGAATCGGCCATCCCATAAGCATCCCGGAGTTTCCATGTCCCTCACCTGCACCCCCCCGATCTCTCAAGATGGCCTGGCGTCGCCCCGACGGTACCTGGCTGTCGCCCTCCTGCTTCTGGCAATTGTTCTCGTCGTTCTGGATGGGGCGATCGCCAATGTCGCTTTGCCATCGATCGCGCTTTCGCTTCACGCGCAAGCGGACAGCACCGTATGGGTCGTCTCCGCCTATCAGCTGGCCGTGCTCGTCGCCATTCTTCCCTGCGGGGCGCTCGGCGAGATCTACGGCGCGCGCAGGGTCTTCCTGATCGGCGTCGCGCTGTTTACCGCGGCATCCGCAGCCTGCGCCTTGGCGGACGACCTGCCCGTGCTGATCCTTGCTCGCTTCGCACAGGGCCTTGGTGCGGGCGCGATCATGGCGCTCGCGATGATGAACCTGCGCCAGGCCCTGCCGCAGCACATGCTGGGTCCGATCATCGGCGTCAATGCCATGATCATCGCCATTTCCTCCGCGGCGGGCCCGGGCCTTGCCGGCGCCATCCTTTCCGTTACGAGCTGGCCCTGGCTGTTTGCGGTCAACATACCGCTAGGCATGATCGTTCTCTTCGGCGGCGGCCTGCTGGGGCAGGTCGAAGGCGCGAAGCGGAAGCTGAATGCGAAGGTGTTGCTGGCCAATACAGCGATGTTCATCCTGTTCTTTTCAGGCGCCGATCGGATTGCGACCGCGCCGGTCAGCGGCGCCGCCCTCATCGTGGCGTCGCTCGCCTGCCTGTTCAGCCTGCTGCGCCTCGAACGGAACAGTGACGTCCCGCTCATTCCGACCGATCTCCTGGCCGCACCGGCATTCCGCGTATCGGTCATTGCCTCGATTTTCTGCTTCTGCGGTCAGATGCTGGGCACCATCGCGCTCCCTTTCTACCTGCAGCACAGGCTGCACATGACGCCGGTTCTGGCCGGTCTCTACATGATGGCCTGGCCGGCCGCGACTGCGATCATTGCGCCCATCTCGGGACGCCTGGCAAACCGCGTCAAGACGGCATGGCTTTGCGCCATCGGCGGGGCGCTGTTGGCGCTTGGTCTGCTGGTGGCGGGCCTGACGCCGCCCGATCCGCGCGGTACCGCCTTTGTCGTCGGCACCGTGGTCGCCGGCCTCGGTTTCGGACTGTTCCAGACGCCGAACAACCGCATTCTCCTTCTTTCGGCACCGAAAGCCAGAAGCGGTGCGGCCGGCGCCATGCAGGGCACCGCGCGGCTTCTCGGCCAAACCCTGGGCGGGATCTCCATGTCAATCCTATTTGCAACATTGGCGCTGTCGACGGCACTCGACTTTGCGGTCGTCATATCGGGCGGCTGCGCAGCCGCAGCCAGTTTGGTCAGCCTGAGCCGGGCGCGCTACGAAGTGGCGGGACAGCCCGGAGCGTCCTGAACGAGCTTCTGGCTTTACGGAGCCGGTCGCCTGCCGCATCGCAGCCATGCTTGAGATCAGGTTGAGCTTTGGCCGGCCATCGTGTAAAGCCGCAGCATCCCCGGACAAGACCAGATTTCCAGCAAGGCATGAACAATGGACGGCTTCGATCTCATCATCTTCGACTGCGACGGTGTTCTCGTCGATTCCGAAATCATCGCGGCCGAAGTTGAATCCGCGCTTTTGACGGAGGCCGGATATCCGATCGGCGTCGAGGAAATGGGCGAGCGTTTCGCCGGCATGACCTGGCACAACATCCTGCTGCAGGTTGAGCGTGAGGCCAGCATCCCGCTTTCGGCTTCCCTGCTCGACAAGTCCGAGAAGCTGCTCGACCTCAGGCTGGCGAATGACGTCAAGGCGATCCCAGGCGTCGAATTCGCCGTCTCCAGGCTGCCGATGAAGCGCTGCATCTGCTCGAATTCGAGCATGAAGCGGCTCGACATGATGCTGGGCAAGGTCGGGCTGAAGCCGCTCTTCGCGCCGAACATCTTCTCCGCCAAGGATCTCGGCGCCGACCGCGTCAAGCCGAAGCCGGACATCTTCCTGCATGGCGCAAGCCGCATGGGCGTCTCCCCCCAGAAGACCGTCGTGGTCGAGGATTCCGTCCACGGCGTGCACGCGGCCCGCGCCGCCGGCATGCGCGTCATCGGCTTTACCGGCGCGTCGCACAGCTACCCCGCCCATGCCGACAAACTGACCGATGCCGGCGCCGAGACGGTGATCTCACGCATGAACGACCTGCCGGGCGTCGTTGCAGCGCTTGCGGCCTGGGAAGGCGTGCTTTAAGGCCTCGGCCATTCGCTCGGCTGCTGGGCCCGATGCGGTCGCGGCACACCCCTCCTCCACGCCGACGGGCGTATGCCTCCCGGCAACGCCTCTCCTCCGTCATCCCAGGGCTTGACCCTGGGATCCATGCGGCGGGCACGGCGTCAGGAGCGATGGAGTGCAGCTGCAGGAAATTATTGAGGCCGCGTGCTTGGTTGTGGATCCCAGGGTCAAGCCCTGGGATGACGGAGTGTGGGGTTGGCGTTCTCGCCAAACGCATCGGCGGCGCAGGTTGTGAGACGTCGCTTTCGCCGAAGCTTGTGGGCGCCGGATCTGGCGTCGCTTCATCGCCGTAGCTGTGCCGATGTGCCCAGACACCACCTCTGATGCGCCGGCGGGCTAATGCATCCGGCACCACCTCTCTCCGCGCCGCGGAGTTATCGATCGCGGCACCACCTCTCCTCCGTCATCCCAGGGCTTGACCCTGGGATCCATGCGGCGGGCACGGCGTGGAAAGGCACGGCATCCAACTGCAGGAAAATCACAGAAGCCGAATGCCGGGTCGTGGATCCCAGGGTCAAGCCCTGGGATGACGGAGTGTGGGGTTGGCGATGTTGCCAAACGCACCGGCGGCGCAGCTTTTAAGACGTCGCTATTACCGAGGCTTGTGAGGGGCGCTCCTGCCGAAGCTCGTGCGAATGCAAAATCTAGCTGCTCTTCTTGCTCTTGGCCGGCTGGGTGTCGAAGCCGACGTTGACGCGCACCAGGGCGCCGGCGCCGACGGGCATCTTGATGCCTTCCTTGCGGAAGATGACCTGCGTGCCCGGCGAGCCCGGCGGGATTTCGGTCGCGAACTTGGTGACCTCGGAGTAGAGCACGTTTTCGCCATCGAGCACGCTGACGCGAATCGGCAGCGTCACCGGGCCGGGAGCGCCGGCGGGGCCGGTGATCAGGCGCAGCTGGGCGACGACCGTCATCGTCAGGTTCGTGTCGTTCAGCATGCACTGGCGGGTGTAATCGCCGAAGGAAGCCTGGACGGCGATCTGCTGCGGATCGTCCTTCTTGCCCTTGGCATAAGTGCGGAAGATCGCATCCTGATCCCGCATGAAGATCTGCGGGCAGGCGCCCTGGACGACCGGGGCAGTCGTGCCCTGCGCGGTCTTGGCAGTGCCGATCGACGGATTGTTCGACGAGGGGTTGGCGGGTGCCAGCGGCATGATCTGGGCGTTGCCGTTCGGCTGGGCGGGCGCAGCCTCCGGTTTGCTGTCGCCGCCGATGCCGAGCGAATTGCAGCCGGCGAGCAGGCCGACAAGAGAAGCGGAGACGATGAGACGCGAGACCTTGCCGAGCACGATATTCCACCCCTTGCACAAGCGTTTCTTGGCGGCCCCATGTCTTTTGCGTGAGGCCTTTCACGACGGTTTGCGATGGTCTATATCAGCGGCTCAAACAAAAATCGATTGGGTACGCGCCGTTTTGATGCACTTTTCGCCGCCGGATGCGGGCAACTTCAACAAGATAACGGCGATCATATGTCCGCAGCGCCGCGCCCACTCGGTTTCCGGCGAGCAAGCGGCCGGTTTCTTTCAGCGATAGATCAAGGATGACCAACGTGGACTATATCTCGACCCGCGGCGAGGCCCCTTCCCTCGGCTTTTGCGACGCCCTCTTGACCGGGCTGGCGCGCGACGGCGGGCTCTATGTTCCCCGTGAATGGCCTCACTTCTCCAAGAAGGAGATCCGTGCGCTCAGGGGCAAGACCTATCAGGAGATCGCCTTCACCATTCTCTCGCCCTTCACCAATGGCGAGATCCCCGAGGCGACCTTCCGGGCAATGATCGACGAGGCCTACGGCACCTTCCGCCATCCGGCGATCGCGCCGCTCATCCAGACCGGGCCGAACAGCTTCGTCATGGAACTGTTCCACGGTACGACGCTCGCCTTCAAGGACGTGGCGATGCAGCTGCTGGCGCGGCTGATGGATTATGCGCTGGAAAAGCGCGGCGAGCGGGCGACGATCGTCGGCGCCACTTCGGGCGACACCGGTGGGGCGGCGATCGATGCCTTCGCCGGGCGCGAGCGCACCGATATCTTCATCCTCTTCCCGCACGGCAAGGTCTCGCCGGTGCAGCAGCGGCAGATGACGACCTCAACGTCTTCGAACGTGCATGCGCTCGCCGTCGAGGGCAATTTCGACGATTGCCAGAACCTGGTGAAGGCGATGTTCAACGATGCGGCCTTCCGCGACAAGGTCCGTCTCTCCGGCGTCAACTCGATCAACTGGGCCCGGATCATGGCCCAGATCGTCTATTATTTTACGACGGCGGTGGCGCTCGGCGGCCCGGACCGGAAGATCTCGTTCACGGTGCCCACCGGCAATTTCGGCGATATCTTCGCCGGCTACTGCGCCAAGCGCATGGGCCTGCCGATCGACCGGCTTGTCATCGCCACCAATGAAAACGACATCCTGACGCGGACGCTGAAGACCGGCCGCTACGATATGAAGGCGGTCAAGGCGACAAGCTCGCCGTCGATGGATATCCAGATCTCGTCGAACTTCGAGCGGCTGCTGTTCGAAGCCTATGGGCGCGATGCCTCGAAGGTACGCGCGGCGATGGAAAGCCTGAAACAATCCAACGGCTTCGAGATCGGCGGCCAAGCGCTGAAAGCGATTCGCCGCGACTTCCGGGCCGGGCGCGCGAGCGAGCGGCAGGTGGCCGAGACGATCCGCAAGACCCATGCCGAGACCGGCTACCTGCTCGATCCGCATTCGGCGATCGGCGTCTTCGTGGCAAAGAAGAAAGAGAAGCCGAACACGCCGATGGTGACGCTTGCGACCGCGCATCCGGCGAAATTCCCGGTTGCCGTAAAATCGGCCAGCGGTATTGACCCGGCGCTTCCGACGTGGCTTGCTGGTCTGATGCAAAGGGAGGAGCGTTTCCAGATCATCAAACCGGAGCTGAAAGCCGTTGAGACCTTCATCGGCAAACACGCCCGCAGCGAGACGACGGCAGGCGCAGAAAGATAGCCAATGACAGTTGAGTGCACCCGGCTCAAATCCGGGCTGACAGTAGTCACAGAAACCATGCCGCACCTGGAAAGCGTTGCGCTCGGAGTCTGGATCAAATCGGGATCGCGCAACGAGACGGAAGATGAGCACGGCATCGCCCACCTGCTCGAACACATGGCCTTCAAGGGCACGGCGCGCCGTTCGGCCCGCCAGATTGCCGAGGAGATCGAGGATGTCGGCGGCGAGGTCAATGCCGCCACCTCGACCGAAACGACCTCCTATTATGCCCGGGTGCTCAAGGACCACGTGCCGCTCGCCGTCGACATTCTCGCCGACATCCTGACGGAATCGGCCTTCGAGGAGGAGGAGCTGGAGCGTGAGAAGCAGGTGATCCTGCAGGAGATCAACGCTGCCAACGACACGCCCGACGACGTCGTGTTCGACCGCTTCTCCGAGGCCGCCTATCGCGACCAGACGCTCGGGCGCGCGATCCTCGGCACGCCGCAGACCGTCGTCTCCTTCACGCCGCAGCAGATCCGCACCTATCTCGGCCGCAACTACACGACCGACCGCATGTTCGTGGTGGCGACCGGCGCCGTCGACCACCAGGAATTTCTGCGCATGGTCGAGCAACGTTTCGCCAGCCTGCCGACGCAGCCTTCGGCGCCGCCGGTGATGGAAGCGGCCCGTTATATCGGCGGCAGCGTGCGCGAGCCGCGCGACCTGATGGACGCGCAGATCCTGCTCGGCTTCGAGGGCAAGCCTTACCACGCGCGCGACTTTTACTGCTCGCAGATCCTCGCCAATATCCTCGGCGGCGGCATGTCCTCGAGGCTGTTCCAGGAAGTGCGCGAATTCCGCGGCCTCTGTTATTCCGTCTATGCCTTCCACTGGGGCTTTTCCGATACCGGCATCTTCGGCATCCATGCCGCCACCGGCGGCGAAAACCTGCCGGAGCTGGTGCCTGTCATCATCGACGAGCTGCACAAGTCGGCCAGCGAGATCCACGAGAAGGAGATCGAACGCGCCCGCGCCCAGATCCGCGCCCAGTTGCTGATGGGCCAGGAAAGCCCGGCCGCGCGTGCCGGCCAGATCGCACGGCAGATGATGCTCTACGGCCGGCCGATCTCCAATCCGGAGATGATGGAACGGCTGGAGGGCATCACCATCGAGCGGCTGACCGACCTCGCCGGCCGGCTGTTCTACGATACGGTGCCGACGCTTTCGGCGATCGGGCCGCTGGAACAGCTCGCGCCGATGGAAGACATCATCGCCTCGCTTTCGGTCCCGGCGCCGAAGACGATGCAGGCCAGCTGAGCCGACGTCCGTCTGCCGGGAGTGATCGATGCCAAAATCGGTGTTTCGGTTTCTGTCGCGGCAGCCGGATGCGGTGGAGCTGGAGAACGAGAAATACCTTTTGCGCCTGCCGCGCTATCAGGATTTCAACCAGTGGCACCGGCTGCGCGCCGAAAGCCGCAAGTTCCTCGAACCCTGGGAGCCGACCTGGCGGCGCGACGAGCTGACGGAGGGCGCCTACCGCGCCCGCGTCATCCGCGGCAAGCAGGAATATGCCTCGGGACAGTCGATCCCGCTGTTCATCTTCCTCAAGGAAAACCGGACGCTCGTCGGCGGCATCACCATCGGCTATATCAGGCGCGGTGCGGCACAAAGCTGCATGATCGGCTACTGGATGGGCGAACGCTATGCCGGCCAGGGGCATATGTACGCTGCCCTTCAGTTGGTTATTCCTTACATCTTCTCCGGGCTTGAGTTGCACCGTATTGAAGCAGCCTGTATTCCAGATAACGCGCGCAGCATGCGTCTGCTTGAAAAGGCCGGGTTTCAGCGGGAAGGTTATCTGCGCGGATATTTGAAGATCAACGGTCAGTGGCACGACCACGTGATGTTTTCACGGCTCGCCACCGATACGGATAAAGGCAGGAAAACCGACAGCCGATGACCAGAAACAGCATGCTGCCCAAGTCACCGTCCGGACGAGTGATCGCGGTGATCGCAGCCCTTTTCCTGGCGGTCTTCGCCCTTTCAGCGGGCGTTTCGCAGGCGGCCGAACCGGTGAAGATTTCCCGCGACGATACCGCGCTCGACCTGACGGCGACGACCGAGATCTACGCCAACCAGGGCGAGGCCTTCCAGGTGTCCACGGCCGCCGGCGCCGACGGCATCCGCCGGCGTATCGAGGTCCGGGCGAGTTCGGAGAACCATCAGGGCGACTGGGCGGTGTTTGCGCTCGCCAACGTCTCGGAGGAACAGCTGGAGCGCGTCATCGTCGCGCCGCATTTCCGTCTAGTCAATTCCAAGCTGTTCTGGCCGGATCTCGGTTCGCAGCGCATTATCGCCATTACCCCGAGCGAAGGCTTTGCGCTCGACCGCCAGCCCAGCGACGAGGCCGACGTCTTCCGGATCACGCTCAATCCGGGCGCCGTCATCACCTTCGTCGCCGAACTGTCGACGCCGCAACTGCCGCAGATCTATCTCTGGGAACCGAACGCCTACAAGGATACGATCAACGCCTTCACGCTCTATCGCGGCATCGTGCTCGGCATTGCCGGCCTGCTCGCCGTGTTCCTGACCATCCTCTTCGTCGTCAAGGGCACCTCGATGCTGCCGGCAACGGCGGCGCTCGCCTGGGCAGTGCTCGGCTATATCTGCGTCGACTTCGGTTTCCTCGGAAAGCTCATCAGCGTCGCCTCGGCCGACCAGCGAATATGGCGCGCCTGCGCCGAAGTTGCGCTCGCCTCGAGTTTCGTCATCTTCCTCTTCACCTATCTGAACCTCAATCGCTGGCACGCCCATCTCGGCTACGCCACGCTCGCCTGGGTGCTCGGCCTTGCCCTGCTGTTCGGCGTGGCGATCTACGATCCGTCGATCGCCGCCGGGATCGCCCGGCTGTCCTTTGCGCTGACGGCCGCGACCGGCCTGCTGCTCATCATCTATCTCGGCTTCAATCGCTATGATCGCGCCATTCTGCTGGTGCCGGCCTGGGCGCTGACGCTCGTCTGGCTGTTCGGGGCGTGGCTGACCGTGACCGGACGGCTGGACAACGACATTATCCAGCCGGCGCTCGGCGGCGGCCTGGTGCTGATCGTGCTCTTGATCGGCTTCACCGTCATGCAGCACGCCTTTGCCGGCGGCGCCTTTCAGCAGGGACTGTTTTCCGATCTCGAGCGGCAATCCCTGGCCTTGACCGGCTCCGGCGACATGGTCTGGGACTGGGATGTGGCGCGCGATCGCGTCGTCACCATTCCCGACGTCTCGGTCAAGCTTGGTCTCTCCCCCGGCACCATGCATGGGGCGGCGCGCAACTGGCTGCCGCGGCTGCATCCCGACGACCGCGACCGCTTCCGCGCCACGCTCGACGTGCTGCTCGAACACCGGCGCGGCCGGCTGAACCACGAATTCCGCATCCGCGCCGAGGACGGGCATTTCCATTGGCTCTTGATCCGCGCCCGGCCGGTGCTCGGCTCCAACGGCGAGATCATCCGCTGTGTCGGCACGATCGTCGACGTCACCGAGCAGAAGAATTCCGTCGAGCGGCTGCTGCATGATGCGCTGCACGACAATCTGACCGGCCTGCCGAACCGGCAGGTCTTCCTCGACCGGCTGCAGTCGGTGCTGGCGCTAGCGCCGGGCGGCGAGACGCTGCGCCCGACTGTGATGGTGATCGATATCGACCGCTACAAGCTGGTCAATGATTCCCTCGGCGTTGCCGCCGGCGACAACATCCTGATTGCGCTGACGCGGCGCCTGCGGCGTCTGATGAAGCCGCAGGACACGCTGGCGCGGCTTGCCGGAGACCAGTTCGGCCTCATCCTGGTCTCCGAGCACGATCCGGCCAAGGTCGCCGATTTTGCCGATGCTGTGAGCAAGGCGATCATGGTGCCGATCAATTTCGCCAATCGTGAGATCATCCTGACCGCCTCGATCGGGCTCGCCTCCTGGGTGGACCGGCAGGAGAGCGCCAGCGGCCTGCTCAGTGATGCGGAGCTTGCCATGTATCGGGCAAAACGGGCCGGCGGCAACCGCGTCGAGCCGTTCCAGCCGGCTTTCCGCGACTTCGGCACCGACCGGCTGCAGCTCGAAACAGACCTGCGCCGCGCCATCGAGCGCAGGGAATTGTCGATGGTCTACCAGCCGATCGCCCGGCTTGAAGATGTCGAGGTCGCCGGCTTCGAGGCGCTGATGCGTTGGGAGCATCCGAAACGCGGCAATATCCCGCCGTCGGAATTCATTCCGCTTGCCGAGGCGTCCGACATCATCGGGGCGCTCGGCATGTTCGCGCTCGAACAGGCGACCAATGACCTGATGAACTGGCAGAACCAGACCGGCGAACTGCCAATCTTCGTGTCGATCAACCTGTCGAGTGTGCAGCTGCTCAACAACGAGCTTTATGACGATGTGCGCTCGGTTCTCGCCAAGACGCATTGCACGCCCTCGCGGCTCAAGCTGGAACTGACGGAATCCATGGTGATGGAAAATCCGGAACAGGCCCGCCTCGTTCTGCAGAAGCTCAAGGAAGCCGGCATCGGGCTGGCGCTCGATGATTTCGGCACCGGCTATTCGTCGCTTGCCTATCTCACCCGCTTCCCCTTCGATACGATCAAGCTCGACAAGGCGCTGGTGCGCGACAGCAGCGACAAGAAGGCAACCGTGCTCCGATCGGTGATATCGATGGCGGCCGAGCTCGAGATGAAGGTGGTGGCCGAGGGAATCGAATCCAACGAGGATGCGATCGAGCTTGCCAAAATGGGCTGCAGCTACGGGCAGAGCTATCTCTTCGGCCCGCCGATGCCGTCGGACTCGGTGCTGCGGCTGCTTCGCGATCGGTTTCCGCTGACGAAACGGGCGTGATCACCGGCAATGATCTCCCTAGAAATGGCGATTGACCGGCGGCCGGCAATATGCGCCACTCGCTTATCATATAAGGAATTTGCGATGCTCAAACTTCTGCTCGCCCTGTCGATCGGCGTCTTTTTCGTTTCGCCGCTTCAGGCCGGTGACGTCCATCCCGTCATGAAAGCCTGCGTGCCTGGGGTGAAGCATTGTGAACGATGGACCCAGGAATTCCAGACGGCGCTCGCGCTGGCACAGAAGGGCGATCATGCCGCACAGCAGACCGTGGCTTTCTGCCTGTCTTCCGGATGCCATGGCGCGGTGGTCGTCGACAAGGTCGCCTCCTGCAGCTGGCATCTCGTCATCACCAATTCAGGTGCGGCCACCGTGCTCGACCGGTCCAACCTCAGGAACACCTGCCGGCCGATGACGCCGGCTCAGAAGGACGAAGCCCGTGCTCACGCCGGCGAGCTCGTCCGCAAGATCTATAATCGTGACATGGCGGCGACCGACCAGATGTAGGCTCGGCCTCCTGCGGCGCTCGGCCAACGACACGTAAAATAAATCTCATTGCCCTTGCGGCTTTGGCCGCTATTCTCCTCTCAAGAAAATCGGGAGGACCATAATGATCCTGCATTGCGTGTTCCTGCGGCTGAAGACGGCGCTGACGATGGACGACAAGCAATCGCTGTTCGACGCGATCGTCGCGCTAAAACAGGTCATCACGGGCATATTGGATATTAAATACGGGCCGAATGTTTCGCCCGAAGGCCTGCATGCCGGCTTCGTCGACGGTTTTGCCGTAACCTTCGAAAGCGCCGAAGCCCGGGACGCCTATCTCGTCCATCCCGAACATGTGGCGGTCGGCGAGCGTATCGTCTCCTCGACGGACGGCGGCCTTGCCGGCATCCTGGTCTTCGACCTCAATCTCTAGCGTAGGAAGCGCGCCGCTTGATTCAAGGCTTCATGCGACGCCCTTTCAGAGCGGCCAGCCTTTAGCTCGATTTCGCCATAGCGGCGGCGAGTTGATCGACATTGTAGCGGAACATCTTCTCATAGGTCGGCGCCGGGCCCTTGGCGTCGGAGAGAGATTCGACATAGAGCTCGCCGCCGGGCTCCGCGCCGGTGGCCTTGGCGACCTGCTTGACGAGGCGCGGATCGTTGGAATTCTCGAAGAAATAGGCCTTCACATGCTCGCTCTCGATCTGCTCGATCAGCTTGGCGACGTCGGCGGCCGAAGCCTCGCTCTCGGTGGAAAGGCCAAGCGGCGCGAGGAAGCTGACATTATATTCGCGGCCGAAATAGCCGAAGGCGTCATGGCTGGTCAGCACCTTGCGGCGGTCGTCGGCGATCTTGTCGAATTTCGCATGGGCATAGGTGTTCAGTTCATCGAGCGTCTTCGTGTATTTCTCGGCATTGGCCTTGAAGGCGGCGGCATCGGCCGGATCGGCTGAAGACAGCGCCTTCTCGATATTGGCGACCCAGACCTTGACGTTGACGGGACTGTTCCAGACATGCGGGTCGGTGATCTCAGCACCGTCCTCCTCCATGGTGCGAGTGGCAATGCCTTCGGACACCATGACCGGCTTGCTCTTGTAGCCCGAGGCAGTGATCAGCCTGTCCAACCAGCCTTCCAGCCCTTCGCCGCTGACGAAGGTGACTTGTGCCGCCTTCAAATTCTTCGCATCGGCCGGCGACGGCTCGAATTCATGGGGGTCGCCGTTCGGTCCGACCAGGCTCGTCACATGCACATGGTCGCCGCCGACCTGTTTGACGACATCGGCAAGCACGGTGAAGGAGGCAACCACCTTCAGCGTTTCGGCGGAAGCCGGCGCGGCCGAGAGCGCCATCAGCGCGGGAAGTGCGGCGGCAAGAAGCAGTCTGCGCGGGTTCATCGAAGTCTCCTTGAGATCAGCCCTTCAGATGCGGGCGGGGAAAGAAGCGCCGGGCGAGGCCAGAGGGCGCGAAAAGGATCGAAAATGTGTAGATCGCCGCCGCCGTCATGATGATCGTCGGGCCGGAGGCAAGCTCGAGATGGTAGGAGGCGATCAGGCCGAGATAGCCGGAGGCGGCGGCGCTCGCGGTCGCGATCAACATCATCACGGGCAGGCTGCGCGACCAGAGCTGGGCGATGGCGGCCGGTAGCATCATCAGGCCGACCGCCATCAGCGTGCCGAGCGCCTGGAAGCTGGCGACAAGGTTCAGCACCACCAGCAGCAGGAAAAGCACATGATAGGCCGGGCCGCGCCCGCCGACGGCCCTGAGAAAACCCGGATCGAAACATTCGGCAACCAGCGGCCGGTAGATGGCGGCGAGCGCGACGAGCGTCAGCGAGGTGATCGCGCCGATCAGATAAAGCGCCGGCGCATCGATCGCCAGGATGGTGCCGAAGAGCACATGCAGCAGATCGATGTTCGAGCCGCGCAACGACACGATCAGGACGCCGAGCGCCAGCGATGCGAGGTAGAAGCTGGCAAAGCTCGCATCCTCCCGCAGCACGGTCATCCGGCTGACGGCGCCCGACAGCAGCGCCACCGACAGGCCGGCGACAAGGCCGCCGATGCCCATCGCCGTCAGCGACAGCGAGCCGGCGACGAGGTAACCGATCGCCGCCCCCGGCAGGACCGCGTGGCTCATCGCGTCGCCCATCAGGCTCATGCGCCGCAGCATCAGGAAGACGCCGATCGGCCCCGAGCCGATCCCGAGGCAGAGGCAGGCGACGAGAGCCCGGCGCATGAAACCGAAATCGGCAAAGGGCGCGAGGAAGAGATCATAGGCCGTCATGCCGCCGGCGCCTCTTGGGATTCGCAGGCCGCGGCATCCTCGTCCCAGCGCTCGGCCATGGCGCGCGCCTGCAAAAGATTGGCCGGCGACATGACCTCGGCGGTCGGGCCCCAGCCGACGAGTTCGCGGGCAAGCAGCAGGGTTTCGGGGAAATGGCCGCGGACGAGATCGAAATCGTGAAGCACGGCAATCACCGTGCGGCCCTCGCCATGCCAGCGCAGGACGAGATCGACGAGGTCCCTGGTCGTGCGGGCATCGATTGCCGTGAACGGTTCGTCGAGCAGGATGATGCGGGCATCCTGCAGAAGCAGGCGGGCGAAGAGCACGCGCTGGAACTGGCCGGCCGAGAGCGATCCGACATGGCGTCGGCCGAAGCCCTCGAGCCCGACGGCGGCAAGCGCCTCGCCTGCCCTTTTCACATCGGCCGCAGTGATCCGGCCGAAGGCGCCCGATGTCTTCCAGGCGCCGAGCATGACGGTGTCGATGACCGAGATCGGAAAGCGGCGGTCGATCTCGGCCGCCTGCGGGAGATAACCGAATTCCGCCCGCCCGAGCCGATGCTCGACCCTGCCCTCGGCCGGGCGAAGCTCGCCCATGATCGCCTTCAACAGCGTCGACTTGCCCGCCCCGTTCGGCCCGGCAATCGCCGTCAGGCTGCCCGGCGCAAATGCGCCGGAGACATGATGGACGGCGGGATGCCTGTCATAGGCGACGGTCAGATCGTCGAGACGGATCAACGGCGTCATGGCAGCAGAACCGCCCAATGGATGGTGAGCCAGAGGACGGCAATGACCAGTGCCACGCCGAGTACCCTCGATAGGGCCGATTGTCCAATGAGGCTGATGGGAAGGCGATCGGGGTTTCGCGGCATGGCTCGTCCTACAATGTAATAACATTACCGTTATGTTATAACAATTGCGGCAAGATTGAGGCGGGAGGCGCGGCCTTCTCTGTCACGATGTGAACATGTCCACCACGTTGTTGGATCGGCCCAAGGCCTGACGACGGAGGATGGGGAGGACGCGGAGCGACATCGCCATTCTGCACCATCATTGGGTTTGCCACAGCCTCGGGCTAGACCGAGGCCCCATGCACCGGCCATGGATCCCAGGCTCGAGGCAGCTCGAGGCCTGGGATGACGGAGATTTGGGGTGCGCTTCTGCCAAACTCGCCGGCGCAATGCCTATCCGACAAAAAAGGGCGACCAATCGGCCGCCCTTTCATCTCTCGCGCGTGGCTTCTCAGAGCAGCTCCAGCATCGCCGCAGCACCGGAAACCGTCGCCTGGCCGGGGCTTTCCTCGACGTTCAAGGCTTTCACCACGCCGTCTTCGACCAGCATCGAATAGCGCTTGGAGCGCAGCCCGAGGCCGCCGGCGGAGAGGTCGGCGTCGAGGCCGACGGCCTTGGTGAAGGCGGCGTTCCAATCGGCGAGGAAGTGGATCTTGCCGAGGCCGCCGGAGGATTGCGCCCAGGCGCCCATCACATGCCAGTCGTTGACGGCGAGAACGGCGATGTCGTCGACGCCCTTGCCGAGGATGGTATCGCGGTTTTCGAGATAGCCCGGCAGGTGGTTCAGCGAGCAGGTGGGCGTGAAGGCGCCCGGCACGGCAAAGAGCACGACGCGCTTGCCGGCGAAGAGCTGCTCGGTGGTGATTTCGACCGGGCCGTCGGCGGTCTTTTCCTTGAAGGTGGCGGCAGGAAGCTTGTCGCCGATCGCGATGGTCATGGTTTTCTCCTCGGGTTCTGTGGGTTCGGGCTCTGCGGCGGGCGCCGCCGGGGATGGGGCGACTATAAGTGCCGGTCAGTCAAAGGCAAGCGTGGTCTCCATCGCCCTGTCGCCATCGATGACAAGCACGTCCCAGCGCTTGCCTGAAATATCGTAATCCTTGGGCAGCCTGCCGATTGCCATATCGGTCTTGAAGGTGGCGCCATCGCGTTTGCCGCCGCTCTGCTTGGTGAAGGCATAACCGCTCGGACCGGTGACGATGATATCGGGGGCGCCCTTCCCGTCACCCGGCAAAGCGAGCGTCAGCGACAGCGTCTTCCTGTCAGGTGAGATCGCATGCGCCGTCACCTTGAAATCATCCGAAGGCGGCTTCGGCAGCGTCGCATCAGCGGCCGCAAGGATCGCCTCTTCCTGCGGATGCGACTGCATGGCACGGCCGAGCTTCAGGCTTAAATTCGCCTGGAAGGGAATGCAGATATCCTTGCAGATGCCGATGAAGACGGCGGCGTCGATCTTCACCCCGCCTTTGCCGGCCGCCCTCATGGACAGCGGCAGCGTCACCGGCGCGTCATAGGCGATATCCTCGATCTCGCCATTGAAAAAATGCTTCGGCACGGGATAGGCAATGGCGTCGAGCGTGACGCCGCCGGCCGGCGCGATGGTGACCTGAGGCGGAATGCCGCTGTTGCCGGGTTCGCGCCAGTAGGTGATCCAGCCGGGTTTCGGCTCGATCTGCAGGCCGGCGCGAATTTTGCCGCCGGCATCGGGCGCCAACGCCACGAGGCGCATGCGTCCACCCTCGGCCTCGGCCCAGGCGCTCATTTCCGCATGGGCCTGGCGAAGGGGCATAAGAACAGCAGCCCCTGAGACGGCCGCAATTAAAAACCTACGCGGGACCAAGCTAATAATCATCATGGAACAACGGTTTACCGAAAGTGCTCTCCGGCCGCCAGAAGCCGCGCCCATTTAAATCTTCATTTTCGGTTGATTGATTTGTGACATTGGCCCATCTTTCTCTTGTCGGGGCCTTGGTGCGGTCTGGCAGCAGGAGGAACGATGTCCTTATCGACGCTGAAGAACAGACGGGAACGTGGCTTCTTCGATGGCCAGTTCCTCATCGCCATGCCAGGCATGGAAGACCGCAATTTTGCGCGCACGGTGATTTACATCTGCGCGCATTCGGATGCCGGCGCCATGGGCTTCGTCATCAACCGGCCGCAGAGCCTCACCTTCACCGACGTGCTCCTGCATCTCGACATGATCAAGCAGGAAGAACCGATCGTGCTGCCGCAGCGGGCGCGCGATTTCCCAATCCAGACGGGCGGCCCGGTGGAGAGCGGCCGCGGCTTCGTGCTGCATTCGGACGATTATGCCAGCGACTCCTCGATCCCGGTCAGCGACGACATCTGCCTGACGGCGACCCTCGATATCGTCCGCGCCATCTCCAAGGGCGCCGGGCCGAAGCGCGCGACCATGCTGCTCGGCTATTCCTCCTGGGCGGCCGGCCAGCTCGAAAACGAGGTCGCCAACAATGGCTGGCTCACCTGCCCGGCCAATGAGGAACTGATCTTCGACCGCAACCTCGACGACAAGTACGAGCGGGCGCTTGCCGGCATGGGCATCAACGCCGCCATGCTATCGGCCGAGGCCGGCCACGCCTGACGGTCGCGGGAACGAATAGCCGCCAGTGACGTTCCCTTTCCGCGCGGACGACAGGTCCGACGCCGAAGCATGGAGACATCACAGATGGGTAGCACCAGCGACAAGATTTCAGGCAAGGCAAACGAAATTGCCGGCAAGACCAAGCAGGCCGCCGGCAAGGCCACGGGCAATCGCGACATGCAGGCCGAGGGCGACGTCCAGGAAGCCAAAGGCAAGGGACAGGTCGCAACAGGCAAGGTCAAGGACAAGCTCAAAGGCGCCGTCGACCGGCTCTGAACCACCAGCTCAGCCCGGATGAACCAGGCCTGCCGCGCACGCGCGCGGCGGGCATTTTTCATCCGCCCCTGCTTTGCAGAGATCAAAACGATGAAACTCTTTGCCTGCGACAATTGCGATCAGGTCGTCCACTTCGATAACCGGCACTGCGTCCGCTGCAATCACCGTCTCGGCTTCCTCCCGGGCGACCTTGCCATGCACGCGCTGGAGCCGCGCGACGAAATGGTCTGGCAGCTCGTTTCCGACCCCGACCGGCACGTGCGCTTCTGCGCCAATGCCAGCCTCGACATCTGCAACTGGCTGGTAGACGTCGAGAGCGACGGTGAATTCTGCACCGCCTGCCGCCATAACCGGCTGGTTCCGAATACCGACACCCAGGACGGCATCGATCGCTGGCGTCGCATCGGTCAGGCGCAGCGTCATCTGTTCTATTCGCTCTTGCGCTGGAAGCTGCCGCATCCCGATCGCGGCCAAGATCCGCAAGGCGGCCTGGTCTTCGATTTCCTCGAAGATTCCCTGCAGGGCAACGGCAATGTCGTGCCGGCCATGACCGGTCATGAGGAAGGCCTGATCACCATCCGCGCCGCCGAAGCCGACGACGCGACGCGCGAACAGGCGCGCAGCTCGATGAACGAGCCCTACCGCACGCTGCTTGGCCATTTCCGCCACGAGGCCGGCCATTTCATTTGGAACAAGCTGGTGCGCGACCAGAACGGCCTCGACGATTTCCGCGCCGTCTTCGGCGACGAGCGGCAGGATTATGCGGCCGCGCTGCAAAACCACTATGCCAACGGCCCGCCTTTGGGATGGCAGGATAATTTCATCAGCGCCTATGCTTCGTCGCACCCCTGGGAGGATTTCGCCGAATGTTTCGCGCATTACCTCCATATCGTCGACACGCTGGAGACGGCCCGCGCCTTCGGCATCGCCATCGATCCGCGCGGCCACGAGGAAATCGCCGGCGAGGTCGATTTTCTTCCCTATAGGGCAAAGAGCGCCGAGCAGCTCGTCAGCGCCTGGGTGCCGCTCAGCATCGCGATCAACGCCATCCAGCGCAGCATGGGCCAGCCGGACTCCTACCCCTTCGTGCTCTCCTCCCCTGTGGTGGCCAAGCTCGAATATCTGCACCGGCTGATCCAGGGGGCGGCGACGCGGCAGGCGTGAGAGGCAAAGCCTCTCCCTGAGCTCGTCACCGAAACGAGAGAGCAGGATGCAACCAACAGTGCAGGGAACGCAGATCGGCACCCTGGTTGTCGTGGCGCCGGCATATCTCCACCCTCATTCCTGTGCTCGTCACAGGAATGAGGGAGCAAGGCGAGATGCCAGCCTCCATTGCGGGCTTTGCTCTACCTCGAAAACAGCAAGATCCTACCCTGTCCGAGACAGCAAAACTGCGTGCATGGGACGTCACCGCACATTCCGTCGTCCTCGGCCTTGAGCCGAAGATCTATGCCCAATCTGGTGGGTGTCGCGTGGATCTAGGGTCCAGCACCAGCATGACGGGGATTGGGTTGGACCGACGGGCGCATTCAAGCCGCGAGCGAGATGATAGGAATAGGAGCGAGACGGCAAACCGCGCACCCTTAAAACGAAACCGCCTTGCCCTTCTTGAAAGGCTCCATGCCGCGGCGCGCAAGTTCATCCGCGCGTTCGTTTTCGGGGTGACCGGCGTGGCCCTTGACCCAGTGCAGCGTCACCTTGTGGCGGTTGCGGGCTTCCTCAAGCGCCTGCCAGAGCTCGGCATTCTTCACCGGCTTCTTGTCCGATGTCTTCCAGCCGTTTTTCTTCCAGCCGAAGATCCACTTGGAGATGCCGTCCTTGACATAGGCGCTGTCGGTATAGAGGTCGACTTCGCAAGGGCTCTTCAGGGCCTGCAGCGCCGAGATCGCCGCCATCAGTTCCATGCGATTGTTGGTCGTCTCCGCCTCGCCGCCGCAAAGCTCCTTTTCCACCTCGCCGTAGCGCAGCACCGCGCCCCAGCCGCCGGGACCGGGATTGCCGGAGCATGCGCCGTCGGTGAAGATATCGACATGTTTCATAGGCTCAACCCGTATTCGGCGGCCGAACCGATCTGGCGGTGGAAGCGCAGCTTACGCAGATATTCGAGCGGATCTTTCTTGGTGACCATGGCGCCTTCCGGCGTCATCAGCCAGTCATAGAGCCGCGTCAGGAAGAAGCGCAGCGCCGAGCCGCGCGCGAGCACCGGCAGGGCGGCGATTTCTTCACCGCTCATCGGCCTGACGCTCTGGTAACCATCGAGCATCGCCATGCCTTTGGTGATGTTGTAGGCGCCGTCCTTCTCGAAGCACCAGGCATTCAGGCAGATCGAGACGTCATAGGCGAGCAGGTCGTTGCAGGCGAAATAGAAATCGATCAGGCCGGAGAGCTCATCACCCAAAAAGAAGACGTTGTCGGGGAAGAGGTCGGCATGGATGACGCCGGACGGCAGGCTCTTCGGCCAGACGGCGGCGAGAAAATCCAGCTCATTGCGGATCTCGCCCTGCAGGCCGGGCTCGACCTCATCGGCACGCGCCTCGGATTTCTCCCAGAGCCCCCGCCAGCCGTCGATCGACAGCGCGTTGGGGCGCTTCAGATCGAAGCCCTCGCCCGCCACATGCATCTCGGCCAGCGCCTTGCCGACCTCGCGGCAATGCTTCGCCTCCGGCTTCCTCAGCCACATCCCTTCGAGGAAGGAAATCAGCGCGGCCGGGCGGCCGGAGAGCGAACCGAGCAGCGCGCCGTCGCGGCGCGGCAGCGGCAGCGGGCAGGAGAGGCCGCGGGCCGAAAGATGCTGCATCAAGCCGAGGAAGAACGGCAGGTCGCGCTTTTCCACGCGCTTCTCATAAAGCGTCAGGATCAGCGGCGCCTTGGAAGTATGCAGCAGGAAGTTGGAGTTTTCCACGCCTTCGGCAATGCCCTTATAGGAGAGCAGCGTGCCTGCATCATATTCCGTCAGGAACCATTTCAGATCGTCTTCGGCGATATCGGTGTAGACTGCCAAGTGAGCTCTCGTCTCTGTATTGTGGATGGTAGATGACCGGGGACGCGGGTGGCGGCCTAGCCGTTGACGAAGGCCATGTCGGCCGCCGTCAGCTCGATGCTGCGCAATTCGCGGTTGACCAGGAAGTTTTCGGTTTCCTGCACCGTCTCGGCCAGTTCGACCCGGGCATCGAAGCGGGCGCGGAAGGCTTCGATGATCTCGTTGACGATCACCTCAGGCGCCGAGGCGCCGGCGGAAAGGCCGAGCGTCGAAATCGCGCCGATCTCCTCCCAGTCGAGCTCGGCGGCGCGCTGCACCAGGATCGATTTCTTCGCCCCTGCCCTCAGCGCCACTTCGACGAGGCGCTTGGAATTGGACGAATTCGGCGCACCGACGATGATGAAGAGATCGCAGCCGGGGGCTGCCTGCTTCACCACTTCCTGGCGGTTGGTCGTGGCGTAACAGATCGAGTCAGCCGCCGGCGCAGTCAAATTCGGGAAGCGCTCCTGCAGGCGGGCAATGACGCCGGCCGTATCATCGACTGACAGCGTCGTCTGGGTGACATAGCCGAGGTTGTCGGGATCGGCGGGGGCGTAGGCGTCGGCATCCTCGATGGTCTCGATCAACGAAACCGCGCCTTCCGGCAACTGCCCCATCGTGCCGATTACTTCGGGGTGGCCGGCGTGGCCGATGAGGACGACATGGCGGCCAAGGCGATTGTGGCGCATCGCCTGCTTGTGGACCTTGGAAACCAGCGGACAGGTGGCGTCGAGATAGAAGAGATTGCGGCTCACCGCATCCTCCGGCACCGATTTCGGCACGCCATGGGCGGAGAAGACCACCGGCTGGGCGCGATGCTCGGCCGGGATCTCGTCCAGTTCCTCGACGAAGACGGCGCCCTTTGCCTCCAGTCCCTCGACGACATAACGATTGTGGACGATCTCGTGGCGTACATAGACCGGCGCGCCATAGGATTTCAGCGCCAGCACGACGATCTGGATGGCGCGGTCGACTCCGGCGCAGAAGCCGCGCGGGCCGCAGAGCCTGATCGTCAAAGGAGGTTTCGCCGCAATATTCATGTCCGTTCCGTCAAAATTCCGTCCAGCGTGGGAGTAAGGGACCTCTAGCCCAATATGGCCGGGAATTGAAGCGATACTATTGCCGAGGCGCCTTGCCGGGTTTTCGGAACCAGGAGATCGCCACCACGGCCACGAGCACGGCGGCAAGTCCGTACCAGGTCAGGGCATATTGCAGATGATCGTTCGGCAGATCGACCTGGGTGACGCCGCCGATCGGCAGGCCGGCCGGGTTGGGCGTGGAATCGGCATCGACGAAGAACGGGATGACACGCGCCTTCTCCAGACCGACGCTCTCGGCCATGACGTCGAGATCCTTCCAGTAGAAGATGTTCTTGCGGACGTCGTTGTCAGGCACCAGCCAGGAGGGCTTGCCGGCAAGTTTGGCGCGCGCCAGGCCCGTGACCGTCTGCTGATCCGTCAGCTGGCCCTGCACGCGCATTTCGGGCTCCTTGTTCTCATAGGGAACGAAGCCGCGGTTGACGAAGAGGATGCGCCCGTCGGCAAGCTCGAGCGGGGTATAGACGTAAAAGCCCGTCTGGCCGCGCCAGGTGGCGAAGAAGTGCCGTTCCTTGTTGTTGATATAGCGGCCGGTGGCAGTGACCTTGCGGTATTCGATATCGCCGCCGGAGGCCGCCAGTGCCTCGATGTCGGCGAGCGGCACCGGCGCGGCAGCCTGGCGCGCGGCGATATCGGCGAGCAGGCCTTGCTTCCAGTGGAGGCGCTGCAGCTGCCAGGTGCCGAGCGACAGCAGGATGGCCAGCGCAATCAGCACCAGAATGCCGGTTATCACAGGCAGCCGGCGGCGCGGCGCGGCGCGATCGATATCAGTCACTCAGACGTCCTTCGCGGGCATTGTGGCGGTACTGCATGGCGATCAGGATGCCCTTGAACCAGCGCAGCGTCAGAAGCGACAGGATGATCGTCAGCGGCCCGAAGATGAGGATATGCACCCAGATCGGCGGCCCGTAATTGACCTGCAGCCACAGCACCATGCCGATGATGATGAAGCCGACGATCAGGATGACGAAGACGGCGGGACCGTCACCGGAATCGGCGAAGGAATAGTCGAGGCCGCAGGAGGCGCAGCGCGGCTGCAGGCCCAGCAGGCCATCGAACAGTTTGCCATGGCCGCAGCGAGGGCAGCAGCCTTTGATACCGGTTTTTACCGGATCTAGAGGGGGAAATTGCGCGCTGTCGTCGCTCATGCTGCTCCTCTGTACGGCCACTTGCGGCCGCGGCATTTTCGATGCTGCCTTAACTCTCCCATAAAGTATTCGCATCCCGAATGGAAATGCCTGCGCGGTTTCGCCGCTGCATAATTCCTCCGATCGGAATCGATGTGAGGAATGGTGCAGCAATTCAAGGCGTTACGGCGTCCTTGCGTGTCTGAGAAGACACGCGGCGCTGTAATGATTCGCGCCAAACAGAAGAAGAAGACTGATGACCAATGACAGCCATGCCGGACAGATCATCGTCCTGAACGGGGCGCCGAGAAGCGGCAAATCCAGCATTGCGCGCGCGGTTCAGGACGAATTCGAAGGGCCGTGGATCAACCTCGGCGTCGACGCCTACAACAACATGACGCCCAAGCGCTACCTGCCCGGCATTGGCCTGAGGCCCGGCGGCGAGCGCCCGGATCTCGAGGAACTCGTGCCGTTCCTCTACGCAGCCCTTTACGAATCGATCGCCATTCATGCCGGCCTGGGGCTCAATGTGGTGGCCGATCTCGGCCATCACGACAGCTACTCGCAGCCGCTCGGCATTCTCGCCGATTGCGCCCGGCGGCTGGAGGGATATCCCGTGCTGTTCGTCGGCGTGCGCTGTCCGATCGAGAGCATCGTGCAGCGGCGCGAGATCAAGCAAGAGGGGCGCGAGACACTTTATGCAAGAGCATCCGAAGACGTGCCGGTCCCCGAACCGGTGCAGCGCTGGCAGGACGAGGTGCATCGGCCTGGCATCTACGATATGGAGGTCGATACGTCGGTGCTGACGGCACTGGAATGCGCCGAAACGATCCGCCACCAACTCGATCTCGGCATACCCGCCCCCTCGGCCTTCGAACGGATCGCCGGCGGGCGGTGATGCCGATCGTACGTCCCACTCTCCATGAGGCTCAGGCTTGACCGACTTGACCCGAGCATCGACGCCGAGTTCGGCGGCAAATGCCACCATGATCGCTTCCAGGTGCGAAGCTGGGGCCGAAAGCGACGAGAACATCGACATCTTTGCCATCTGACGACGACGATGCGCCCGCCCATCCGGGTAATATCAATGCGATCAATCGCGGCGTAGTGTTCCATTTGGCTTTGAGAGGAGGATGCTATGCCTACCATATTGGCCTACCACGACGTCAAGGACGTCAAGCATTGGCTCACTTCACCGCGCCGCAAAGAGGTCTTCGAGCCCCTCGGCTGCACGAACATTCGTACGTTTGTCGATCCACAGGCGTCCAATCGCGTTGGCCTCGTCATGGACGTTCCCGACATGGGCCGCCTGGAGGAATTTATGAAGTCCAAGCAAGCGGCGGATGCGATGGAGTATGACGGAGTGTTGCCGGAGACCTTGGTGATTCTCACTCAATCGTAGCGGGACGTCAGGGGCCGCGCCGTGGATTAAGCCCTGCGATCACGGTGCGTGGAGCAAAAAACAGAAAAGGCGGACCCGAGGCCCGCCTTTCGCTTGAACATCGCTCCCGATCAGCCTGCGGCGACCGGAGCGCCCCAACCGCCCCAGACGTAGATGCAGAAGAACAGGAACAGCCAGACGACGTCGACGAAGTGCCAGTACCAGGCAGCCGCCTCGAAGCCGAAATGCTGCTTCGGGGTGAAGTCGCCGCGCAGCGCGCGCAGCAGGCAGACCAGCAGGAAGATCGTGCCGACGAGGACGTGGAAACCGTGGAAGCCGGTCGCCATGAAGAAAGTCGCGCCGTAGATCGAATTCTTGAAGTCGAACGGAGCGTGGGCATATTCGTAAGCCTGCACGCAGGAAAACAGGATGCCGAGCAGCACGGTCAGCGTCAGGCCCTGAACGAGGCCCTTGCGATCATTGTGCAGCAGCGCATGGTGCGCCCAGGTGACCGTCGTGCCGGAGAGCAGCAGGATGACGGTGTTGTAGATCGGCAGGTGCCAGGGATCGAGGACTTCGATGCCCTTCGGCGGCCAGACGCCGCCGGTATAGGCCATGCGCGAGGCCTGGATCGCCTCATTCGGAAACAGGCTGGCGTCGAAATAGGCCCAGAACCAGGCGACGAAGAACATCACTTCCGAAGCGATGAACATGATCATGCCGTAACGCAGGTGCAGCGAGACGACGCGGGTGTGAGAGCCCTCATGGGCTTCCTTCACCGTATCGGCCCACCAGCCGTACATGACGTAGAGAACCAGCACGAGACCGATGTAGAAGAGCCAGGGATTGGCGAGTTCGGCGCCCGCGACCTTGAAGGAGCCGCCGTTCAGGTAACGCATGTAGCAGACGCCACCGATCGCCATGATGAAGGCGCCGAGCGAGGCGAGAATCGGCCATGGGCTCGGATCGATGATGTGGTAGTCGTGGTTCTTCTGATGCGCATCGGCCATGTGGCTAATCCCCGGATGTCTTCCTCACTTCGCTCCCGGCTTAGCCGGAAACGAGCCTTGATCAAAGTCTCTTTTCAATCTTTACCGCTCCACCCTCATTCGAAGCGACGGGCTTCGGACCCTCTTTTGGGTAGAACGTATATGACAGCGTCACCGTGTGGATATCCTTCGATTCCACCGCCTTGACGATTTCAGGGTCGATATAGAACACGACCGGCATTTCCAGCTTCTCGCCCGGCTTCAGGTCCGTTTCCGTAAAACAGAAACATTGCACCTTGTTGAAATAGGCGCCCGCCTCGCCCGGCGTGACGTTGAACACCGCCTGGCCGCGCTGGGTCTCGTTCGAGCGGTTCTCGGCGACGAAATTGACCTGGATGGTTTCGCCGATCTTCGGATTGACCTCGCGCTCGACCGGCTTGAAATTCCACTGCAAGCCAGGGGCGACATTGGCGTCGAAGGTCACGCGCATCTTGCGGTCGAGCACGACGCTCGACATCTGCTCGACGCGCTGCGTCGTGCCGTTATAGCCGGTCACCTGGCAGAAGATGCGGTAGAGCGGCACGGCGGCATAGCTCATCGCGCCCATGCCGAAGACGAAACTCAGGCACATCAAAACGACCGCGCCGTTGTTGCGGCCCTGCTTCCTGGGTGCGGCGGCTTTTTCGCTCATCCGGCCATTCCCCCGCCGATCTTGACGATCGTGATCGCATAGAACAGGACGACGAGGCCGGCCAGCACGAGCCCGAGGGCGATGTTGCGGTTGCGGCGCGACTTCATCTGCTTTTCGGTGAGCTTGACGAGATCCATCAGAACGAGCCTCCTGCTTGCGAGACCAGCATGGCGGCCAGCCGGTCGATCATCAGCGCGGAAAAGACGGCGAAGAGATAGAAGATCGAGAAGGCGAAGAGCTTCTTTGCCGGGATCATCTTCAGATCGCCGTCGGGCATGCGCCAGACGGCGATGGAACAGGTGATGAAGATCGCGCCGAGAGCGGCGGCAACCAGGCCGTAGCCGAAGCTTGCGAAACCGAGGACGGAGGGCAGCACCGCGCAGATGGCGGTCAGCACCGCATAGGCGACGATCTGATGCTTGGTCATCCGCTCGCCGGCGACGTTCGGCAGCATCGGCACGCCGACGGCCTCGTAATCGCGCATCTTGAAGAGGGCAAGCGCCCAGAAATGCGCCGGCGTCCACAGAAAGATGATCAGGAAGAGAACGGTGCTCTCGATCGTCACCGAATTCGTCACGCAGGCCCAGCCGATCATCGGCGGAAAGGCGCCGGCGGCACCGCCGATGACGATGTTCTGCGGCGTCGAGCGCTTCAGCCACATGGTGTAAATGACGGCGTAGAAAAAGATGGTGAAGGCGAGGATGCCGGCCGACAGCCAATTGACGGCAAGGCCGAGAATGACGACCGAAAAGCCCGACAGCACCAGCCCGAAGGCGAGCGCTTCCGACGGGGCGATGCGGCCGGCCGGAATCGGGCGCTTGGCCGTGCGGCTCATGACCGCGTCGATATCGGCGTCGTACCACATGTTCAGCGCGCCCGAGGCACCGGCGCCGACGGCGATGCAAAGGATCGCGATCAGGCCGAGGACAGGGTTGATGTGGCCCGGGGCCAGCACCAGACCGGCAAAGGCGGTGAAGACCACGAGCGACATGACCCGTGGCTTCAAGAGCTCGAAATAATCGCGCGCGCTCGCTTCCGACATTTCGCCGTCCTCTGCAAGCGCCTCGTGATTGTCGATAACCGTCATCATTCCGTCCTGAATTTACTTATGCCGGACGCCGTTTCGAGTGCGGCGTCCGGTTTTCCGCACGTCTTACTTGATGCGCGGCAGCTGTTCCCACTGGTGATAGGGCGGCGGCGAAGGCAGCTGCCATTCCAGCGTCGTCGCACCCTCGCCCCACGGATTTTCGCCGGCGAGGCGCTTCTTGGCGAAGGCTTCGAAGACCGACACGAGGAAGATCAGCACGCCGAAGGCCGAGATGTAGGAGCCGATCGAGGAAACATAGTTCCAGCCGGCAAAGGCATCCGGATAATCGATGTAGCGGCGCGGCATGCCGGCGAGACCAAGGAAGTGCTGCGGGAAGAACACCAGGTTGACGCCGATGAACATGACCCAGAAATGCAGCTTGCCGAGGAACTCGTTGTACATGTAGCCGGTCATCTTCGGGAACCAGTAATACCAGCCGGCAAAGATCGCGAAGACGGCGCCGAGCGACAGAACGTAGTGGAAGTGAGCCACGACGTAATAGGTGTCATGCAGCGAGCGGTCGAGACCGGCATTGGCAAGCTGGACGCCGGTGACGCCGCCGACCGTGAACAGGAAGATGAAGCCGATCGCCCAGATCATCGGAGTGCGGAAGGAGATCGAGCCGCCCCACATCGTCGCGATCCAGGAGAAGATCTTCACGCCCGTCGGGACGGCGATGACCATCGTGGCGAAGACGAAGTAGCGCTGCGCATCGAGCGACAGACCGACCGTATACATATGGTGGGCCCAGACGACGAAGCCGACGGCGCCGATCGCGACCATGGCGTAAGCCATACCGAGATAACCGAAGATCGGCTTCCTCGAGAAGGTCGAGATGATGTGGCTGATCATGCCGAAGCCCGGCAGGATGAGAATGTAGACCTCGGGATGACCGAAGAACCAGAACAGGTGCTGGTAGAGGATCGGGTCACCGCCGCCTTCCGGAGAGAAGAAGGAGGTGCCGAAGTTGCGGTCGGTCAGCAGCATGGTGATGCCGCCTGCCAGAACCGGCAGCGACAGCAAGAGCAGGAAGGCGGTGATCAGCACCGACCAGGCAAACAGCGGCATCTTGTGCAGCGTCATGCCGGGGGCGCGCATGTTGAGGATCGTTGTGATGAAGTTGATCGCGCCGAGGATCGACGAGGCGCCGGCGATATGCAGCGCGAAGATCGCCAGGTCGACCGCCGGTCCGGGCGTGCCGCTCGTTGCCAGCGGCGGATACATCGTCCAGCCGCCGCCGGTGCCGTAAGCGCCTGCCGGGCCCTCGACGAACATCGACAGCAAGAGCAGCGCGAAGGCCGGAACGATCAGCCAGAAGGAGATGTTGTTCAGGCGCGGGAAGGCCATGTCGGGGGCGCCGATCATGATCGGCACCATCCAGTTGGCAAAACCGCCGATCATCGCCGGCATGACCATGAAGAAGATCATGATCAGCGCGTGCGCCGTCGTGAACATGTTGAACATCTGCTTGGCGCCGTCGATCGCGGCATCGCCCTCATAGCCGTAGACCATCGAGGCCAGGCCGTGGAAGATCTGGATGCCCGGCTCCTGCAGCTCCATGCGCATGGCCACCGACAGCGCGCCGCCGATAATGCCGGCGATGATCGCGAAGATCAGGTAGAGCGTGCCGATGTCCTTGTGGTTGGTCGAGAACAGCCAGCGATTGACAAAGCTCGGCTTGTGCCCGTGATCGTGGTGATCGTGATCATCATGCGCATGGTCGTGGTGGGCGTGAGAATGATCGTCGTGAGCGGAAGGTCCAGCCATTGTCCCGATCCCCTTTAATTACTGTGCTTCGGCAACGTCGACGGTCTTTGCGGGACCATCGGTTGCGGCCATGAGTGTCTTGTAGGCGCCGGGCAGGTCGCTGGCGGCTGCGGTCAGCCACTGCTTGTACTTGTCCTCGGAGACGACGCGGATGGCGATCGGCATAAACGCATGGTCCTTGCCGCAGAGTTCGGAACACTGGCCATAGAACAGGCCTTCGCGCTCGGCCCTGAACCAGGTCTCGTTCAGGCGGCCCGGCACGGCGTCGATCTTGATGCCGAAGGACGGCATGGCGAAAGCGTGGATGACGTCGGTCGGTGCCGCGGTCACGAGAACGCGGACCGTCTTATTGACCGGCAGCACCAGCTCGTTGTCGACGGCGAGCAGTCTCGGATAGACCGACTTGTCTTCCTTGCCGGCGGCGGCGCGATCCTGATCCTTCAAAAGGTAGGAATCGAAGGCGAGCGGGCTGTCGCCCGAACCCTCATATTCATAGTTCCACTGCCACTGGGTGGCGGTCGCCTTGATCGTCACGTCAGGATTTTCGGGCAGCGTCAGCTGCGCTGTCAGAAGGTTGAAGGAGGGAATGGCGAGGAAGAGCAGCACCAGGACCGGCCCCACGGTCCAGATGACCTCGATCAGCGTATTGTGGCTCGTGCGCGACGGAACCGGGTTGGCGCTGGCGCGGAACTTGAAGCAGACGACGATGAGCAGGATCAGGACGAAGAGCGTGATCGGAACGATAAACCACAGGGTATATTGTTCGAACCAATGAATTTCCCGCATGATCGGCGTCGCCGCCGGCTGCAGCGTCGCCTGCCACGGCGTCGGCTGGTCGGCATATGTGCCGGAAGCAAAAAGCAGACAGACCAGCGTGGTCAGGGCTGCATAAGCCTTCTTCATCACCTTATTATCTCCCTCGAGCGCTTGACCTGCTAAATCGAACGCAGAATCCTTGCCATCTTCAGCGCTTCAAACCACAGTTTGGCATTTGCCGCAACAGGCAGGAGCAATTGTCTATGCGGCATTTTTGCTTAAAGCACAGGCAGGCCGAACGGCAAAACATCCCAAGTTTTTCATCGGCATATGAAAAATGCCCTTTCCGGCCGATCCGCCCGCCGTACATTATATGACAAAGGTCCAATTTCTGCCGCAGTCCCCCGGTTTTCACGGGGTGGGGCTTTTCATTTCCGGTGGGCAGCTTCAACAATAGCCGCAATGATTCGATATCCAGAGGTTTCCATGGGTTTCCGTTCCCTCGCGCGGTCGCTTCTCGTGACTGCAAGCATCGCGGCCGCAGCGACGACGCCCGTCTTCGCGCAGCAACCCGCCCCCTCCCCGGCCACGCCCACCACCCCTGCACCGGCCACCCCTGCCCCGGCCCAGCAGCCCCCGGCTGCCAACCCGAATATCCAGGTGACGCCCGGCCAGACCCAGCCGCAGGCGCCGGGCACAGTGAAATCCAATCACGGCGCATGGTCTGTCGTCTGCGACAAGCCGGCGGGGGCGGCGACCGAACAATGCGCGCTGATGCAGAATGTCATCGCCGAGGACCGGCCGGAGGTCGGGCTTTCCGTCGTCGTCTTGAAGACGGCCGACCGCAAATCGAAGATCCTGCGCGTGCTGGCGCCGCTCGGCGTGCTCCTGCCGAACGGCCTCGGTCTCAATGTCGACGGCAAGGATATCGGCCGCGCCTACTTCGTCCGCTGCTTCGCCGACGGCTGTTATGCCGAAGTCGTGCTCGAGGACGAGCTGCTGAAGACCTTCCGCAGCGGCGCCCAGGCCACCTTCATCGTCTTCCAGACCCCGGAAGAAGGCATCGGCATCCCCGTCGACCTCAAGGGCTTCGCCGAAGGTTTTGACGCGCTGCCGTGAGGCTGGCGGCCGCGGATTTCGAACGCTGAGCGCAGCTCCGCTACCCTTCAAACCCGAGCATTTCACGGGGCCCGCGAGGCAGCCATGGATCCCAGGCTCAAGGCCTGGGATGACGGAGGTTGGGGTGGGCTGCCGCCAAACTCGACGACAGCGCATGGCCGGTGCTCTTCCCTCGCCTTCCATGTGTTACTCCGCATGTCCCCTCACACTCCGTCATGCTCGGGCTTGACCTGGCTTGACCCGAGCATCCACGCCGCACTCGGAGGCGCCGATGATCCCAAGTTCGGGGGCATGGGACGACGAAGGTTAGAGTGCCGTTGCTGCATAATACCTCGTACGAGACAATTCCCCTCTCAACTTGCCAGTCCAACTCCAGCAATAATAATTCCACCGCAGGGCTTCACTCTTTATCAACAGGAGCCCTATCTAAGGCGCAAGCGCATTCCCGAACGCATGCCATTGGAGCCAGACCATGACCACCGATCTCCTGACGCTTTTCGATGCCGACGAAGCCACGATGCGCGGCCTTGTCGCCGAAGCGCTCGCCGGCGCCGATGACGGCGAGCTGTTTATCGAACATGCCCAGGCCGAGGCGCTGACCTTCGACAATGGCCGGCTGAAGGGCGGCAGCTTCAATACGGAACAGGGTTTCGGACTTCGCGCCGTTGCCGGCGAAGCCGTGGGTTATGCCCATGCCGGCGACCTCTCGGTGGCGGCGCTGAAGCGGGCGGCCGATGCGGTCGGCGCGGTGACGCGGGGCTATTCCGGCACCTATGCCGCCGCTCCCCAGGGCACCAACAAGAAATTCTACGGCGACCAGAACCCGATCGGCCAGCCGAGCTTCGAGGAGAAGGTCAAGGTCCTGCAGGACATCGACGCCTATCTCAGAGGCAAGGACGACAAGGTGCGGCAGGTGACTGCTTCGGTCGCGGCGAGCTGGCAGGTCGTCGACATCCTGCGCGCCGACGGCCACCGTGTCCGCGACATCCGGCCGATGACCCGCATCAACATTTCCGTCGTGGTCGGCGAAGGCGAGCGGCAGGAGAGCGGCTCTTACGGCAGCGGCGGGCGCATCGGCTTTGGCGATTTCATCGCCGAGGGCAGCTGGCAATATGGCGCCGACGAGGCGCTGCGCCAGGCACTCGTCAATCTGGAGGCGATCGATGCGCCGGCCGGCACGATGGACGTCGTTCTCGGCTCCGGCTGGCCGGGCGTGATGCTGCACGAGGCCGTCGGCCACGGGCTGGAAGGCGATTTCAACCGCAAGAAGACGTCGGCCTTTGCAGGCCTTCTCGGCCAGATCGTCGCCGCGCCCGGCGTCACCGTCGTCGATGACGGCACGATCGACAACCGCCGCGGCTCGATCACGATCGACGACGAGGGCACGCCGTCCGGCTACAACGTGCTGATCGAGAACGGCAAGCTGGTCGGCTACATGCAGGATCGGCAGAATGCCCGGCTGATGGGCATGGCGCCCACCGGCAATGGTCGCCGCCAGGGCTATGCCCACGTGCCGATGCCGCGCATGACCAACACCTATATGCTCGGCGGCGACAAGACGCCTGATGAGATCATCGCCTCGGTGAAGAAGGGCATCTATGCCGTCTCCTTCGGCGGCGGCCAGGTCGACATCACCTCCGGCAAATTCGTCTTCGGCTGCACCGAGGCCTATCTGATCGAGAACGGCAAGCTCGGCGCGCCGATCAAGGGGGCGATGCTGATCGGCAACGGCCCGGATGCGATGAAGCGGGTGTCGATGATCGGCAACGACATGAAGCTCGATACCGGCATCGGCAATTGCGGCAAGGCCGGCCAATGGGTTCCGGTCGGCGTCGGCCAGCCGCATCTGCGCATGGATCAGATCACCGTCGGCGGCACACAGACCTGAGGCGGAGTATTTCATCATGGCAGAGATCGAAATCAGACCCTTTGCCGCCGGCGATGCCGATGACGTGCTGTCGGTGATCCTGCCGATTCAGCGCGAGGAGTTCGGCATCGACATCACAGCCGATGCGCAGCCGGATCTCCGGGTCATCCCGGATTTCTACCAGTCCGGCAAAGGTCAGTTCTGGGTCGCCGTCAAGGACGGCGCGATCGTCGGCACGCTCGGGCTGAAGGACATCGGTAACAATCAGGCAGCGCTGCGCAAGATGTTCGTCGCCGCCGAGGTTCGCGGCCGCGAGCACGGCGTGGCGGCGCGGCTTCTCGAGCGCCTGTTCGACCACGCCAGAGATGCCGGCCTCACCGACATCTTCCTCGGCACCACGGACAAATTCGTTGCCGCCCATCGCTTCTACGAGAAGAACGGCTTTACCGAGATTGCCAAGAGCGCCCTGCCCCGCTCCTTCCCGTTGATGGCCGTGGACACCAAGTTTTACCGGTATAAGGTCGGCTGACTGCGGATGCTGCAAAGGGTCGGCGGCCGATAACGGCCATGTTCCTGTCGGCCACAACTGTCATAAAACTGTCACAAACCGAAACTCGGCCCTATCTCTTCAACGGGATAGGGTTTAGGACGGCTCGTCATCCATAGCGCAGATCAAAAATCACGAGGTGTTCATGCTGGGTTGGTTTCGGAAGTTGATGCCGCGCGAAGACCGGTTTTTCGTCCTTTTCGAACAACATTCCAGAACGATCGTCGGCGCCGCACAGGCTCTGGACAGGTTGCTGTCGGGAGTAGAGATCGAGCATCAATGCGAAACGATCGTGCGGTTGGAAGATCAGGCCGACGATATAACGCGCGAAGTCATGCAGGCCGTCCGGCGTAGCTTCATCACACCTTTCGATCGTGGAGACATCAAGGATCTCATCCAATCCATGGATGATGCGATCGACATGATGCACAAGACCGTCAAAACCATCCGGCTCTTCGAGCAGACCAGCTTCGATCCGGGGATGCAGGAGATGGGCAAGACCGTTGTGGAAGCTGCCAATCTCATCGCCGAGGCCATTCCCTTGCTCGATCGCATGAACGCCAATGCGCCGCGGCTTTCTGCCATCGTCGAACAGGTCACGCGGGTGGAAGGGCGCTCCGACGAGTTGCACGAGCAGGGGCTCAAGGATCTGTTTCGCCGGCACCGCGCCGGCAATGCGATGGCCTATTTGATCGGCAGCGAGATCTACGGCGAGCTGGAGAAGGTGGTCGACCGTTTCGAGGACGTCGCCAACGAGATCAGCGGCATCGTGATCGAGAATGTCTGATGGATGCCGCCCTCGCTCTTCCGCTTCTTGTCGGCCTCATCGGCGTCGCGCTGCTGTTCGATTTTCTCAATGGGCTGCATGATGCGGCCAATTCGATCGCAACAATCGTCTCGACACGGGTCCTGAGGCCGCAATATGCGGTCTTCTGGGCGGCATTCTTTAATTTCATCGCCTTCCTGTTCTTCGGCCTGCATGTGGCCGAGACGCTCGGGACCGGCATCATCGACCCGGCGATAGTGACACCGCAGGTGATTTTCGCGGCCTTGATCGGCGCCATCGTCTGGAATGTCGTGACCTGGATCTTCGGCATTCCCTCCAGTTCATCCCATGCCCTGGTCGGCGGGCTGGTCGGTGCGGGCCTTGCCAAAACCGGCTTGAGTTCGATCGTCTGGAGCGGCCTTCTCAAGACCGCGAGCGCCATCGTCATGTCGCCGATGATCGGGTTCCTGCTGGCATTGTTCCTCATTCTGGCGGTGACCTGGACCTTCATCCGGCAAACGCCTTTTGCCGTCGACCGGTCCTTCCGTTTTCTGCAATTCGTGTCGGCATCGCTCTATTCGCTCGGTCACGGCGGCAATGACGCCCAGAAGACCATGGGCATCATTGCCGTGCTTCTTTACTCGCAAGGCTATCTCGGTGGCAGCTTCCACGTGCCGCTCTGGGTGGTGATTTCATGCCAGGCGGCGATGGCGCTCGGCACCTTGTTCGGCGGCTGGCGCATCGTCCATACGATGGGCTCGAAGATCACCCGGCTGAACCCGATGCAAGGATTCTGCGCCGAAACGGGCGGTGCCTTGACGCTGTTCGGCGCCACCTGGCTCGGCATCCCCGTTTCGACCACCCACACCATTACCGGCGCCATCATCGGCGTCGGCGCCGCCCGGCGCGTCTCCGCCGTCAGGTGGGGGCTTGCCGGCAACATCGTGATCGCATGGATCATCACCCTGCCGGCCGCGGCAATGATTTCGGCAGTTTCGTTCTGGCTCGTGAGCCTGTTGGGCCAGCTCTCTTAGTCGATCGGACAGCTGACGTGGCGCTTAGGTCGTCTGTGCCGGCTGAAACCGCCACTTCCGTTCGACCGCGGCGGCGATGTCGATGTCGTTACGGCGAGCAAACAGCAGGAGGTGACCGAGCAGGTCGGCAGTCTCGTCGGCGAGATCGCGCCTGATATCCTCGAGAGAGCGGCCTTTGGCACGGCCCCGACCGGTCAGCCGGTTCCAGGCCTCGGTGAGCTCTCCCATTTCCTCCTGCAGCTTCAAAAGGAACCAGTCGTCATCCCGCTCGATGCCGCTCTCGGCGACATGGACAGCGGAAGCGGCTTCGAACTGGTCGGCGAGACGGCGCAGCATGGATGTTCTCCTTTTGTATATGGAGGAGACGCTGATTCCCGCTGCTTGTCCAGAGCCGAGTATGATGCCGCTGGGATCAGCTGTGGTCGGGCAGCAGCACGCAGTCATAGGAGCGCTGCTTCAGCGCATCGCAGGCGGAGGCGGCGGCGTCCTTGCTGGCAAAGCCGACGAAGCGGGCGCGATAGATCCGGTTCGCCCCCTGCCCGACCGCCTCAGTGTAGGGCGAGGCGGAAACCAGCGGTGCGCCGCCTTCCGACTGGGCCTGTGCAAGAAGCGCACGCGCCGCATCGGCGCTGGGGGCCGCCGAAATCTGGATCTGCCAGGTGCCATCGGTCTTCTCGGCCGGAGCCTTGCCGGTCTTGCCGGCATTCAGGATCTCGTCCATGGCGACAGGACGTTCCAGCGGCACGACGGCGTCATCGGCATAAGCCAGGCTCTTGGCTGCGGGATCTTCGTCCGGGCGCCGGGCGTTGAGCGGCACCGGAACATCGGAAGAGTCAGCCGCAGACGCGACTTCGACCGGCTCCCTGGCGCCGACGCTCGCCATCAGCCTGGCGCCGCCGGATGACGAGGCGCGGCCGAGATAGCGGTCGAGCAGCGCTTCCATCCTGGCGTCGCGGCTGCGGGCGGTGCGGCCGCCGAGCACGACGCCGACGACGCGGCGGTTGCCGTCTCTGACGGCGCTGACGAGGTTGAAGCCGGACGCGTTGGTGTAACCCGTCTTGATGCCGTCCATGCCCTGGTAGCGGTACATGAGATTGTTGTGGCCGCGCACGGTCTTGCCGCGGAAATTGAAGCTTGCCATCGAGAACAGGCGATATTCATTGGGATAATTCTTGATCAGCGCCACGGCGAGCGTCGACATGTCGCGCGCCGTCGTCACCTGCCGGCCGTCCGGCAGGCCGGAGGCATTGACGAAGACGGTGCGGCTCATGCCGAGCTGGCGGGCTTTGGCCGTCATCATCCGGGCAAAGCCGGCCTCCGAGCCGCCGAGCGTCTCGGCCATGGCGGCAGCGGCGTCATTGGCGGACTTGACGATCATGCCATAGACCGCCTCGCGCACGGTGATGGTGCCGCCGGCCTTGACGCCGAGCTTGGTTGGCGGCCGGGCGGCGGCATATTTCGACATTTTGATCGGCGTATCCCAGGCGATCCTGCCGCGTTTCAGCGCCTCGAAGGTGAGATAGAGCGTCATCATCTTGGTGAGCGAGGCCGGATGGTTCAGCGTATCGGCGTTTTCGGACGCCAGGACCTTGCCGGTTCGGGCATCGAGGACCAGCGAGGCGCTGCCGGCAAGAGCCGCAAGCGGCGCCGAAACGACCAGCGTCACGGTCAAAACAGCCGCCAAAAGCTTTCTCATGGAGTTCCCCCTGATGCGCTGGTCTCTCGATGGGCCGGCCATGTGTCGTAATGTGACAGAAGCCGGAAGTTTGGCGCGACTTTGCGGCAACGCCTACGATTTTTCTAGTCTTTTCATCGCCTTGGTTAACAGAAAACGAAAGAAGCTGTGTGAAAGCGGGATTCAGCAAGGCTTAAGCCGCCGTTGCTAGTTTGCGGCAAACGACAATGGGCGGCGCATGACGGGGCAATTGAAGCGACTGGCAAAACGCGTGGCGATCGGCGCCGGGCTCGAGGCATCCTCGTTGATCGCCGCGGCCGGCCTGATGCGGCAGGCTCGCGGGTGCGGGGTCATCTTCACGCTGCATCATGTCCGCCCGCACGAGCCCCACGCCTTTGCGCCGAACGCGCATCTTGAAATCACGCCGCATTTTCTCGATGCGGCGCTCAGGCGACTGACGCGCGACGGCTATCGCTTCGTGCGGCTCGACCAGCTGCCGGCGCTTCTGGCCGAACCCGAGGGCGGCCGGCCGTTTGCGGCCTTTACGCTCGACGACGGCTACATCAACAACATGGAGCATGCGCTGCCGGTGTTCGAGCGGCATCGGGCGCCTTTCACGGTGTTCGTCACCAAGGGTTTTGCCGAACGTTCCCACAGCATCTGGTGGGAAACGCTCGCCGTCCTGTTGCGACGGCCAAAAGAAATCCGCTTCGATTTCGGCCACGGCAGCGAGCGGCTGGCCCTCGCCAACCCGCGGCAGCAATGGGATGCCTTCGACCGCTTCGCCGGGTATATCCACCGCTTCGACGAGGCGCGCGCCGTTGCCACCCTCGATATGCTGGCCCGGGAACACGGCATCGAGCCGACCGATATCGTGCGCGATCTGGTGATGGGACCGGTGCAGTTGCAGCGGCTCGCCCGACATCCGCTTGCAACGCTCGGCGCCCATACGATCAGCCATCGCGCGCTTGCCCGCCTGCCGGAGGCCGAAGCGCGGATCGAGATGGAAGTTTCGGCCGATTATGTCGAGGCGCTGACGGGCGCCCGTCCCGCCGCGATTGCCTATCCCTACGGCACGCCGGAGGCGGCGACCGCCCGCGAGGAGACACTTGCCGGCCGGCTGGGCTTTTCGGTCGCGGTCACGACGCAGCCGGGACTGCCGGCGACCGGCAAGATCGGCTATCTCCCGCGCATGTCGCTGAACGGCTACTACCAGAAGCGGCGCTACGTCTCGGCGCTTGCTTCCGGCATTCCGCTGAAACTGATGGGCCGGTAGAGGGTAAGCTAAGGGTACATCCGTACCTTTTCCCAGGCCCCGACTGGGGATGGGCGACGAAATTCGATGCGGTCATGCAGGCGGAACTGCTGATCTTTCCAGAATTCGATCGAGGTCGGCCGGATGCGGAAGCCCGACCAATAGGGAGGCCGGGGTATCTCGCCAATGGCGTAGCGGGCGGTGTATTCCGCCACCGCCTTCTCCAGCGCGAATCGGCTTTCGAGCGGACGCGATTGTTTGGAGGCCCAGGCGCCGATGCGGCTGCCGCGCGCCCGCGTCTTGAAATAGGCGTCGGCTTCGGCGTCGCTCACGATCTCGACAGGTCCGCGCAACCGCACCTGGCGGCGCAGGCTTTTCCAGTGGAAACACATGGCGGCTTTCTTCTGCCCCAAGATTTCGCGACCTTTCTGGCTCTCGAAATTGGTGTAGAAGACGAAACCGTCATCGTCGAATCCCTTCAGGAGCACCATGCGGACATTGGGAAGACCATGCTCATCGACCGTTGCCAGCGCCACGGCATTGGGATCGTTCGGTTCGGAGGCCTCCGCTTCCTTCAGCCATTCGGCAAAGAGCTTGAAGGGCTCGCCACTTTCGGTAAAGTCACCGCTTGTTAACTCGTTTGCCGACATATTGGTTCAAATGCCCCGGATTATTCAAAACTCGCCCAGCTTTTGATAACTGGACAGGACGCAGGGTGGAAGTCATAGCAAAGTCATATCGCCATACAAAGGGCCTGCGGCAACGCAGCAGCGTCTTCCTGGTTGTCGGCGCCGCAATGCTGTCGCTTTCCGGCTGCCTCGCGGGCGGGATGGATTTCTTGAGCGAAGCCAAGGTCGACCGGTCGGTAGCCACCGGCACCGTGCCGCAGACGCCGCCGAGCACCGACACGCTTTCGGACGAGATGACAGTGCGCAACGCCGTGACCTCGGCCGATGTGCACAAGCTCGAAGGCCAGCCGCTTCCCTGGGCGAATGCATCGACCGGCAGCGCCGGCGTCATCGATACGATCGTCGAAAACAACGAATCGGGCCAGGTCTGCCGGCAGTTCCGCACGACGCGGCATTCCTATGTCGGGATCGCCAAATTCTACGGCAAGACCTGCCTCGTCGGCGGCGGCAACTGGCAGCTGCTGAGCTTCCAGCCGGAAAGTTAATTTCCGGCGGGAAAGCTAATTTCCGGCGTGAAAGTTAATGTCCGGCGGGAAATTTGATCTGCCGCAACCGATTCGGCGCGCGACAGTTAACGGCCGCCGGCTTTGTCGCGAATGCTTAGCAAAGAGCTAACCATTTACGGCAAAACACTCCCCATCTCTCCACGGAAATAAGAAGTGATTAGCAACTCGGCCGCACGATCGGTGTCGAGAGTGGCTCTGCCTGCCTTTGCGGCCGGTGGCGCCTTACATGTTGATATTGGACTTCGATATTGGGCGGGGATGCCGGGCAAGGACAGGCGTCACCCGCATCGCAACACCGGCGGTTTTGACATGCGCGATCCTTACAAAATTCTGGGCGTCAAACGCGACGCGGCGGCAGAAGAGATCAAGGCGGCCTGGCGCAACATGGCCAAAGCAGCCCATCCCGACCACAATCAGGACGATCCGACGGCGACGGCGCGGTTCGCCGAGATCGGCCGCGCATACGAAACGCTGAGAGACCCGCGCAAACGCAGCCTGTTCGACAATGCCGTGCGGGTGGCGGAAGCCAAGAAGCAGGAACAGACGATCATGCAGCAGCGCCAGGCCGCGCGCGAGGCTGCGGCCCGCGCCAAGGCGGCGCAGGCCAATGCCGAGCGGGTGATGGAAGAGCTTGCCCGGGCTGCCCAGAAGGCCGCGGCCGAAGGCCCAAAACAGCAGGCCGGCACCGGCGAAGGTGCCGAGGAGATGGTCGAGCGCATTTTCGGCGCGCAGACACGCGCTGCGGCGGGCGGCCAGGCGCAGGGCCGCGCCCAGCAGACGCAGTCCCAGCAGACGCAGGGCCAGACACAGTCCGAAGCGGGCAAACGTGTGGATGGCGAGGCCCCCGAAGCCGAGGAGGAACCCGGCGAGACATCAAACAATGCCGCCAACCTGTCGCTGCCGCTCAGCATCCTGACATCGCTGGTGCGCCGTTTCACCGGCGCCAAGGATAGCGGCCTCGACAAAGCGCCGGACGAGGTCACGACGGCGACGGTCACGATCGACGACGTGCTGAAAAGCGGCTGGATCAACGCGTCGTTGCCGGAGGGCCGCGAAATCGGCTTCGTGCTGCCGGCCGGCACCACGGATGGTCACGAGATCAGGCTCAAGGGACAGGGCTTCAAGCTGCCGGGCATGCAGCGCGGCGATGCCGTCGTCAATATCCGCATCGCCCCCGATCCGCGCTTCAGCGTCGATGGTTTCGACCTGCACGCCGTGCTGCCGATCAGTATCGAGAATGCCGTGCTCGGCACCGAGGCGCGCATCGAAGGCCCGGCCGGGCCGCTTGATATCACCGTTCCCGCATGGTCGGGCTCGGACAAGACGATCGCGATTCCCGGCCAGGGATTGCCGCGGGAAGACGGCAGCAGAGGCGATCTCGTCGTCGAATTGCGCATCATCCTGTGGGAAAAACCCGACGATAAGATCACAGATCTCATGCGGAGTATGCGCGAAGGCCTGTTCCTGTGAAATTTTCATGACATTCGCACCCTTTGTTACGATCCCTAACAGTTGATGATCCAGGCCAAGCTTGAACCGATTAACGGCCTATGCCATAGGCAGGATCGATCAGAATCCTAGGGAGCGAAATATGGCTCAAGCATCCGGCCTCATGGCAGGCAAACGCGGCGTCATCATGGGTGTCGCCAACAATCGTTCGATTGCGTGGGGTATTGCCAAGGCCATTCATGCGCAGGGCGGAGAAGTCGCGCTCACCTATCAGGGCGATGCGCTGAAGAAGCGTGTCGAGCCGCTTGCAGCCGAGATCGACGCGACGCTCGTCGGCCACTGCGATGTCGCCGACGAATCCACCATCGACGCGGTTTTCGAAAATGTCGAAAAGCTGTGGGGCAAGATCGATTTCCTCGTGCATGCGATCGGCTTTTCCGACAAGGACGAGCTGACCGGCCGCTACATCGACACCTCGCCCGACAATTTCACCAAGACGATGCAGATTTCCGTCTACTCCTTCACCTCGGTCGCACGCCGCGCCGAGAAGCTGATGACGGACGGCGGCTCGATGCTGACGCTAACCTATTACGGCGCCGAAAAGGTCATGCCGAACTATAATGTCATGGGCGTCGCCAAGGCCGCGCTCGAAGCGAGCGTCAAATATCTCGCCGTCGATCTCGGGCCGCAGAACATCCGCGTCAACGCCGTTTCGGCCGGGCCGATCAAGACGCTCGCCGCCTCCGGCATCGGCGATTTCCGCTATATTCTGAAGTGGAACGAATATAATGCCCCACTGCGCCGCACGGTCACCATCGAGGAAGTGGGCGACGTCGGCCTCTATCTGCTGTCCGACCTGTCGCGCTCGGTCACCGGTGAAGTGCATCACGCCGACAGCGGCTATCATGTCATCGGCATGAAGGCGGTCGACGCGCCGGATATTTCGGTCGTCAAGGACTAAGTCCCCCGGAGTCGAGACCGTGCTCATCTACGTGATCAGACACGGTCAGACCGACTGGAATGCCGAGCGTCGCCTGCAGGGCCAGAAGGATGTGCCGATGAACGCCATCGGCCTGGAACAGGCCCGGCAGAACGGCATCGAGCTGGCCAAGATCCTCGGCGATACGGTCGGCGAATTCGATTTTGTCGCAAGCCCGCTCGGACGCACGCGCGCAACGATGGAAATCATGCGCGCGGCCATGGGACTGCCGCCGCTTGCCTATCGCACCGATCCGAGGCTGGTGGAGATTTCCTTCGGAGACTGGGAGGGCTCGACGCTCAAGGAACTGAGGGCGACGCAGGCCGAGCGGGTGGCCGAACGCAATGCCTCGAAATGGGATTTCATTCCACCCGGCGACGATGCGGAGAGCTACGAGATCCTCTCCTGGCGCACAAGCGCATGGCTGCACTCCGTCGATCGCCCGACTGTCTGCGTCACCCATGGCGGCGTCATCCGCACGCTGTTCCAGGCGATTGCCGACCTGCCTAAGAGCACCGCCGCCGAAGGCGGTATACCACAGGACCGGATCGTCAGGATCGATACGCGCGAGCGGACAATCGTCTGGCTGTAGGCATCGCAGGGCGCTGCGCTCAGTGTTGGTCGGATTGGGATGGGAGCGAGTTGTTCGGCCCGGGGGAGATCGCCGATATGAGCCCCTCATCCGGCTGCCGCCACCGAACCGGGGTCGAGCCACGTGCGACCCGTCCTTCGGACCCACGCTCGCGGGGCGAAGGGACGTGCCGCGCCCTCTCCGGTCCACTCGCTCTCGTGGGGCAAGTCCCTCGCCCCGCGAGCGGGGAGAGGGTTAGGGTGAGGGGCAGCCATTGGCGCCAACCTCACACGACCATTCTCCGGAAACTGCCTACTTGACGATATCGAGATCGTTGATGACGCGCTTGCCGTCGACCTCGGTGTAGAAGACGATGACCTTCACGCCGGCTTCGAGGCCGTCGAAATTGAATTCCTCCGGCGCCTGATAGGTCTTGCCATCGTCGAGCGTCAGCACGAGATTGGCCGTGTCGACCTTCTTGATCGTCGCCTCGACATCGGCGCTCTCGGCAAAACCGCTCATCGGCGACAGGAAACTTGCTGTGGCCAAAAGCGTGGCGACGACGAAACGCATGGCAACAATCCTCTTGAAACGCTGCACGAGAACACTGGCCACAGATAATCTCCTGAATATGGCGAAAATTGCCCGTAAGAATGGCTTTTCCCGCCCAATTGATGAATGGCATTTTAAACATAATCAAGGCGCTGCGTTAACCACGCGCTTCCCTCGCTGATCTCACCGCCGCTGCGGCCGGAACTGGATGGCGGCTGGCTTCGTGACGGCCATGCTGCCGCAAAGGAGCGAAACAGCATTTCCGCCGCTGCCGGTTTGACGCAAAGAAAGGCTTTTGCCTCGGCGGTTTTTTGGCCTATGAGTGTCGCGCCTTTTCAAGCAATGGCGCGGCCGGCGGCGACCGGCGCTCAGGCGCCGCCGTGGGAACACATGTCACACAATACATTCGGTCACCTCTTCCGCGTAACCACCTGGGGCGAAAGCCATGGCCCGGCGCTCGGCTGCGTCGTCGACGGCTGCCCTCCAGGTCTGCGCTTCAAGCTCGAAGACCTCCAGGTCTGGCTCGACAAGCGCAAGCCCGGCCAATCCCGCTTCGTCACGCAGCGGCGCGAGGACGACTTGGTGAAGGTGCTGTCCGGCGTCATGCTCGATGCCGACGGCGAGACGATGACGACCACAGGCACGCCGATCTCCATGCTGATCGAGAACACCGACCAGCGCTCCAAGGATTATGGCGAGATCGCTCGGCAATACCGGCCCGGCCATGCCGACTATACCTATGACCTCAAATACGGGATTCGCGACTATCGCGGCGGCGGCCGCTCCTCGGCGCGCGAGACCGCCGCCCGGGTTGCGGCCGGCGGCATCGCCCGCCTCGTCGTGCCAGGTGTCACCGTGCGCGGCGCCCTGGTGCAGATCGGCAAACACAAGGTCGACCGCAGCAACTGGGACTGGGACCAGGTCGGACAAAACCCGTTCTTCTCGCCGGATGCGGCAATCGTGCCGGTCTGGGAGGAATATCTCGACGGCATCCGCAAGGCCGGCTCGTCCATCGGCGCTGTTATCGAAGTGATCGCCGAAGGGGTGCCCGCAGGTCTCGGCGCGCCGATCTATTCCAAGCTCGACCAGGATATCGCCTCGCTGCTGATGTCGATCAATGCCGTCAAGGGTGTGGAGATCGGCAATGGTTTTGCCGCTGCCGAAACCTCAGGCGAAGACAATGCCGACGAGATGCGCATGGGCAATGACGGCACGCCGATCTTCCTTTCCAACAATGCCGGCGGTATTCTCGGCGGGATCTCGACCGGACAGCCGATCGTGGCGCGTTTCGCCGTTAAGCCGACCTCGTCGATCCTGACCGAACGTCAGTCGATCGACGCCGATGGCAAGAATGTCGACGTGCGCACGAAGGGCCGACACGACCCCTGCGTCGGCATTCGCGCCGTACCGATCGGCGAGGCGATGGTCGCCTGCGCCATTACCGATCATTACCTTCGCGACCGCGGCCAGACAGGCCGTCTGAAATAGGAGCGTCCATGTCTTACGATCAGAAGCGCGTCGTCGACGCCATCAGGGCCTTCGAGGCGGGCGAAATCGTCGTCGTCATGGACGACAATGACCGCGAGAACGAGGGCGATTTGATCGTCGCCGCCGTCCACACCACGCCGGAGAAGATGGCCTTCATCGTGCGCCACACCTCAGGCATCGTCTGCGCACCCATGCCGAAGGAAGAGGCCAAGCGCCTCAACCTCAACGCCATGGTGGCGGAAAACGATTCGGCCCACACGACCGCCTTCACCGTCTCGGTGGATTTCAAGCACGGCACGACGACCGGCATCTCGGCCGACGACCGGACGCTGACGGTGCGCAACCTCGCCAATCCGAATGTCGGGGCCGCCGATTTCGTCCGTCCCGGCCATATCTTCCCGCTGGTATCGCGCGAAGGCGGCGTGCTGATGCGCTCGGGCCATACGGAAGCGGCCGTCGATCTCTGCCGGCTCGCCGGCCTGCCGCCGATCGGCGTCATCTCGGAACTGGTCAATGACGACGGCACCGTCACCCGCGGGCCGCAGGTTGTCGATTTCGCCGAGAAGCACGGGCTGAAGCTCGTCTCCGTCGCCGACCTCATCGCTTATCGCCAGCGCAAGGAAACGCTGGTCGAGCACGGCGCGAGCTTCGACATCGACACGCCGTTCGGCAAGGCCAAGGCCCACACCTATGCCCTGCCCTGGGACCCGATGCAGCATCTCGCCGTCGTCTTCGGCGACATCCGCGACGGCGTCGACATTCCGGTGCGCCTGCATCCGGAAAATGTCGCCGAGGATCTCTTCGGCAAGAACAGCCCGGTCGACTTCTACATGGAGAAGATCGCCGCCGAAGGCCGCGGCATCATCGTCTATCTGCGCGAGGGCTCCGTCGGCGTCGGCCATTACGACAATGGCCGCAAGGCCCGCAACCAGGGCCGCGAAGCCCATGCCGAGGCGCAGACGCGCGAGAGCGAATGGCTGGAAATCGGCCTCGGCGCCCAGATCCTCAAGGATCTCGGCGTCAGCTCGATCAAGCTGCTCACCAGCCGCGAGCGCCACTATGTCGGCCTGGAAGGTTTCGGCATCAAAATCAGCAAGACGGAGATCTGCTGAGGGTCAAACGAAAGCCGGATGGCAGCCCCTCATCCGCCTGCCGGCACCTTCTCCCCGCCCGCGGGGAGAAGGGGACATGTCGCACCGGCGTCCTCCATCTCAACGTTTGGCACGTCCCCTCGCCCCGTTTACGGGGAGAGGGTTAGGGTGAGGGGCAATCTGATGCGCTCTCTCGAGGAAATTATCCTCTCCACCCCTCGAGCAACACCACCTTCTCCACACCCGCAAACCGCGCCACCCGATCCAGCTCGGCCTCCAGCCGCTCCAGCCGCCCGGCTGAAGCCTTGACACCCGGTTCCAGCCAAAGCCGCCTGACGTCGAGGGTCGATTTCTTGCGGTCCGCCTTCATGTCGATGCGGCCGATCAGGCGGTCGCCTTCGAGCAGCGGGAAGACGTAATAGCCATATTCGCGCTTGGCTTCGGGCACGAAGACCTCGATGCGATAGAAGAAGCCGAACAGGCGTTCGGTGCGGTTGCGGTCGCGGATCATCGGGTCGAAGGGGCTGAGTACGCGGATGCGCGGCGGAGCGTCCGGATAGGTGTCGAGCGTCGAGAGAAAGTCGGCAAAGGCCCAGGACGGGCGAGGCTTGCCGCCGGGCGCCGGTTCGATCAGCACTTCGGTCAGCTCGTCACGATGGGCTGATACCCAGCCCTTGGCCTCGTCGGGCGAGACCAGGTTCCAAAAGGCTGCGATCTCGCCGTGGGTGGCGAAACCGAGGCGGGCAAGCGCGCTGCGGCAGGCCCAATCGACGAAGTCTTCGCGGCTCACCTCCGGCTCGCGGAATTCAGCGGGGATAACGCGCTCGGTCAGATCATAGATCTTCTGGAAATTCGAGCGGCCGGCGATGGCGAACTTGCCGGTGTGCCAGAAATATTCGAGCGCCGTCTTGTTCGGATGCCAGTTCCACCAGCCGCCGGAGACGTGGCCATCGGCCTTGACGTCGCGCGCCAGCATCGCGCCGTCGCGCCGCACACGTTCATAGGTCTCCTCGAATGCCGCCTCGAAACCCTCGCCGCGCCACTTGCGCCAGCGCTCGACGAGGACTTTCTCCTGGTGGCGGAACTTGTGCTTCCAATAGACGAAGAAGGCGCTGGGCAGGATGGAGGCGTCGTGCGTCCAGTGCTCGAACAGCGCACGCTCCTTTTCGAGCAGTGCCTTCAGATGCTCGCGCCGATAGGTCTGGTTGCGGGAAAACAGGATCTGATGATGCGCCCGCTCCACCGTCTGGATGCTGTCCACCTGGACAAAGCCGAGATCGTGGATCAACTGCAGCAGGCCGGCCTTGGTCAAGGCGCGGTTCGGTGAGGCGCTGAGGCCCTGCTTGGCAAGAAAGACACGGCGGGCATCGGAATTGGAAAGCAGATTCGTCATGGCCACATCATAACGCGGAAAATCTTCCTAGCCACCCGATTATCCGCCCAAATGTCGGCATCGCGATTTGCGCTTTCATCATCCTAGCTTCCCCGTATAGAAGCACTGCTGTCGGGTTGGCGCCAATGGCTGCCCCTCACCCTAACCCTCTCCCCGTAAACGGGGCGAGGGGATGTGCCCTGCGAGGGGCCCGCGGGGAACCGAGAGGGCGCGGCATGGTCCCTTCGCCCCGTTTACGGGGAGAAGGTGCCGGCAGGCGGATGAGGGGCCGGCATCGGCAACCCCTCCGGTAGAAAATGCGAGGGAATTAGTTTGGATATTCGCTTCGAAGGCGCCGGTGTCAGTTTCGGGGCGCGGGTGGCGCTCGAGCCGCTGACGCTCGGCATCACCGGCAAACGGATTGGCATCATCGGACTGAATGGCTCGGGCAAGACCACCTTTGCGCGGCTGATCAATGGGCTGACCAAGCCGACCACCGGCCGCGTCATGGTCAACGGCCGCGACACGGCCGACGAGAAGACTGTTGGCGCCGATGTCGGCTTCATCTTCCAGTCGCCGCAGAACCAGATCATCCTGCCGATCGTCAAGGACGACATCGCCTTCGGACTGAAGCGGCGCGGCTTCAGCAAGGCTGAGGTCGAGGCAAGGGTCCAAGGCGTGCTGGCCCGCTTCGGCGCCGAGGCGCTAGCCGATCGCCGGGCGCACGAGCTTTCCGGCGGCGAGCTCCAGCTGGCGGCGCTCTGCTCGGTGTTGGCGACCGGCCCGGGCATTCTCATCCTTGACGAGCCGACCAACCAGCTCGATCTCAAAAACCGGGGGCTGGTCGAGAGGATCATCGCCGGACTGCCGGAAAGCGCCATCGTCATCACCCACGACCTTGAGCTGATTGCCGGTTTCGATCGGGTGCTCGTGTTTCACGAAGGGCGGCTTGCCGCCGATGCGCCTGCGGCCGAAGCGGTCGCCCGCTATCGGGAGATCGCCGCCTGATGCAGACGCTCTACGTCGAAGGCAACAGCCCGATGCACCGGCTCTCGCCGCGGGTAAAGCTCCTGTCGCTGACGGCCTTCGCCATCCTGCTGTTCATCGGCCACAATCTCCTCCTGCTCTCGGGCGCCGTGCTGGTGGCGGCGGTGCTCTACGGCACGGTCGGCCTGCCGCTTGGCGAGGCGTTGCGACGGCTGCGGCCGATCTTCCTGACGATTGCGGTCGTCGCTCTCTTCAACTTCATCTTCAATCCCTGGCAGGCGGCGCTCGTGCCCGTGCTACGGTTGACGGCGCTGATGCTTCTCGCCGCCAGCGTGACGGCGACGACTTCAATTACCGAGTTCATCGACGAGGTGACGGCGCTTGCCCGCCCGCTCGAACGCACCGGCCGGGTTCAGGCCGACGATATCGGCCTTGCTCTCGGACTGGTGCTGCGCTTCGTGCCTGAGATCGTCAACCGTTACCAGGCGATCCGCGAGGCGCACATGGCGCGTGGGCTGAAGGTCCGGCCGACAAGTATGCTTGCGCCGCTGATCATTCTGACGCTGAAGGACGCGGATAATGTCGCCGCGGCGATTGACGCGCGCCGCATTCGGCGGCATGGAAGTTAACGATTTTTTAATACGGAGTTCATGATGAGCACCCGCGACCTCGTCCTTACCGCCCTCTTTGCCGCGATCATCGTGGCGCTCGGCCTGCTGCCGCCGATCTCGCTCGGCTTCATTCCGGTGCCGATCACCGCCCAGTCGCTCGGCGTCATGATGGCCGGCGTCGTGCTCGGCGCCCGGCGCGGCGCGATCGCCGTGCTGATCGTGCTGCTGCTCGTCGCGATCGGCCTGCCGGTGCTTTCCGGCGGCCGCGGCGGCCTGGCGATCTTCGCCTCGCCGACAGCTGGCTTCCTCGTCGGCTGGATCTTTGGCGCCTTCGTCACCGGCTATCTCAGCGAGCGCCTAGTCAACCATGGGCAATCCGGCCTGGTGCAGACGGTGAGCTTCTTCCTCGCCGCCATGATCGGCGGCATCGTCGTGCTCTACGCCTTTGGCATCACCTATCTCGCGACCGTCGCAGGCCTCGGCTTCACGAAAGCCTTCGTCGGCTCCATGGCCTTCATTCCGGGCGATGTGATCAAGGCCGTCGTCGCCGCCCTGCTCGGCCGCGCCGTCATGGTCGGCTATCCCCTGCTGCCGGCGCGCGCTTGAGCGTTTAGGGCCTATCCATACCGTCAGTGGCCGCCTTCCACCGAAGGTGGCCACTGCGTATTAGAGGATGTCGCATGGATGCTCGGGCAAGCCCGAGCAGGACGGAGAGTGGGGTCAAGGTCGAGGCAAGAGCCGAGAAGGGGGAATTCGGACATCATTGCGCCTCGGGCCTACTCCCTCTCCTCGATTTTACCCCTAGACCCGAGACTCCCTCGCCAGAAAAACGGCAGCCCGTTGCCCAAGCCGATCGAGCAATCCTCGCAAAAGGCTCCGCATCGGCGGCTCTCCCCATTTGCATACGGCAAGCGACATGGCGCAGATGATCGCGACGGCCAAAGCCAGTGCCAGCAGCGGCGCCATTCCGCGGGCGGTCAGCCAGTCGAGAAGCTGGACGCCGATGGCGAGATGCAGGAGATAGAGCGGATAAGTCATCGCGCCGAAGGTTTTCACCGATCGAAGCAACAGGGTTGGCAGACGGCTGATCCGCTTGGCATAGCCGACGCTTGCGACGATCGATATCAATCCAGCCAGCCAGATTGCGATTGCGGGAAAGGAGGAGAAAGAATGACCCGCTGCGGTGAGCGTGCGGTCGCTGCTGTTCTCTCCGGCCATGTAGATCTGGGCGCCCCCCGCGGCCAAGGCGCAGAAGAAGCCCAGCCAGGATATCCCACTCATCCGGCCTTGGGACAGCAGCCAGATATAGATGCCGACGGCAAATTGGCAGCCGTAGTAAAAGGGGATGGCCCGCCAGGCGGTCTCGGTGAACATGTCCTGTATGGCTGCATCGGGAACGGCGTAAGACAGCGCGATGAAAGCCGCGCTGGCCAGCGACAGGCCGAGCGCCAGGGCGGACATCCTCGTCTTCTGCCCGGTCGCGCACATGATGAAGACGATGGCGTAGAAGCAAATCTCGCATGCCAGGGTCCAATACTGGCCATCGATCCAGGGCCCCCCGGGATAGAGCGTGATCGAGCGCAGATAGTTCATGAGGATGCGCCAGTTGACGTCCTGTGTGGCAATGACGATCAGCGTCAGCGATGCGCAGATCCATACCGCCGGATAGAGCCGCAGAATACGCCCCTTGAGAAATGACAGGGCGCTGGCGGAAGCGGCGGAATTGACGATGACGAAGCCCGATATGACGAAGAACAATTCGACGCCGACCCATCCGGGCTGGGCGACATTCTCGATCGCCGGCATTTTGTACGGTCTGAGATATAAAGGCGAGGCCCAGGAAGTAAATCCGAGATGGAACACTGTCACCATCAGGGCACATGCAAAGCGCAGTGCGTCGATCCCGTAAATATACGGGTTTCCCGCCGCAGATTTAGCCATATTGATTGTCTCCAACACCTTCGCCCAGCCCGCCTCGACAGACATAGGGCTCGAGTTTCCTGTGACGACCCATAAATTGGATTGCGTGTCGGATCCGTTCGTCTATTCGCCCGTCAGATCAGTTCCGCAATCCTCGAGCGGGCCTGACATTCCGGCCTATTTGGAGGCCTGGTACGGAGTGGAGTTCGGGCAACAAAAAACCGCCTTGAGGCGGTCGGGCATGCTATCGATTTCCGTTTGATCTAGTCTCCTCCACCGTCTCCGCCACCTCCGTCGCCGCCCCCATCATCAGAGACCTCGAACCCAATTCCGCCATCGCCACCCGAATCGGGACTGCGCCTGGTATTTGCGGTGGTCTGGGCAGTTGTTCCGGCTTTTACCGCGGTTACGGCGAAAGCGAGGAGGCCTGCAACGAGCAGGGTCGTCAGAAGATATGAATCCAATCAGTTTCCTTTCGTTTGCTTCAGGAAATCGCGTTTCCTGATCAAAAGTGTAGATTATTTTTCAATCGCCGCAATAGCACCAATATGAAACTTTCATGACATTTCAGCTCGGGTCAAAACGAGCCGGGCCCCGTGGTTTCCAGCCTATTCCATGGTCGGCGGGCCGCCGGATCGACACTCCGCCGTGAACCATTCCGCAAAGCGGCGAACCGGCTTCTTCGCCCAGGAGCTGGTGATCAGGTAATAGCCTTGAGTCTCTGCCGTCGAAATGTCCGAGAGCACAACGAGGTCGCCGCGATCGATCTCTCGCCGGAACACTTCGACAGGGCATAGTGCGACGCCATGCCCAGCGATTACCGCCGTGGCAAGAATGTTGAAGTCCTGGAATATCGGCCCGCGAAGCGGGTCGGGCGCCGTTATCTCAGCCTTTCGGAACCATTCTTTCCAGCCGTCAATGGATTCATCGTGCAGCAGTTCGGCTGCCGCAAAGGGAACGCCGTCGGCCACCCAGTTTCGCTTTGCCAAATAATGAATGCTGGCCACCGGCTGGTTGCGCCTGGAGAAAAGCAGGCGGCTCTCCCGTCCCCCTGACACGTCTTCTCCCATGGTAATGAGAACATCCAGGCTTTCGTCATCGAAGCGCTCTTCCGCTTTTGCATAGACGATCCTGACATCAAGATCAGGATCGCTCTCCCGAAAAGATGGAAGTGCCGGAACCAGCCAGCGCGACGCGATCGAAGGAATGCATCCCACGGTTATCGAACGCATATTGTGGTCTCTGCGCATGTTGCCGGTGGCGTGGTCGATGGCGGCCAGCGAGCCCGAGACGGCCAGATAATATTCGGCACCCGCCGGCGTCAGTGCAACGCCGCGTCCGGATTTTTGCAGCAGCTTGCGTCCCATCCATGTCTCCAGATGTTTGATCTGGTGACTGATCGCGGCATGGGTCACGTGCAGTTCGTCTCCGGCCTTTGAAAGACTCATGAGCCGGGCGGTTGCTTCGAAGGCTCTCAATGCGTTCAGCGGCGGCAGTTGCATATGTTCGAATTCCTCACATAAGCAGCAGGATCCATTGGCCGCCCGATATGTCAAATCTTTTAGTATCACTCCGAACATGCCGGAGAATATCCGATCACTCTCGGCCCGGGCCAGATTATGTGTAGAATATTCTAACAAGTCTCTCAAATTAGATCATTTGAAAGAGTCGCGGCTGCAGTGCCTAATGGATCACGGAGATCAACACATCTCAGCCAGTCGCGAGGAGACGAACATGTTTGTGAGAAGCCTGAGAGAAGTCGAGCAGACCGAGCGTTTCGTCGATTGGGGCAATGGCACAAGCCACCGTCTGCTGACCAGGGATGACGGGATGGGGTTTACGGTTTGCCACACCGTTGTTCGCGCCAACACCGAAGCCCTGCTGCAGTACCGCAACCATCTGGAGGCCTGCTACTGCATCCAGGGAGCAGGCGAGGTCGAGGATATGGACGGCAATGTCTTCCCCATCCGCGCCGGCGATATCTACGTTCTCGACAAACACGATCGGCACTATTTGCGGGGTGGCAAGGATGAGGATCTCATCCTCGTCAGCGTCTTCAATCCACCATTGAATGGCACGGAACGTCACGATCTAAGCAATAGAAGCGGTTCGGAATACTGAGCCGGCCGCCCCGCCCGCACACCACGCCGTTCAGGTTTTTCGCCGCCGCGGGCGATGGTCCGCGGCGGAAAGCGATGGGTTCGGCGGTGGCCGTCAAACCAGCCCCGGCACGACGAACACCAACCAGGCGACGATCGGGCCGATAATGGCAATCAGCGCGCTATAGATCAGCAGTTGCTTGAGGACCTGCTCTCGCCTGTCATCCGGCGCATTGGCAACCACGAGGGCGCCATTGGTGGAGAAGGGGCTGGTGTCGACGATCGTCGTCGAGATGGCGATGGCCGCGACCACGCCTATGGCGCTGACATGTCCCTGCATGAGGAACGGAACCGCAAGCGGGATGATGGCGCCGAGCAGCGCGGTCGAGGATGCAAAGGCCGAGACGATGGCGCCGGTAAAGCAAAGCAGGAGCGCCACCAGCAGCGGCATGCCGAGACTGGATATGCCGTTCGCGACATAGTCGACCGTACCGGCCTTCTCCATGACGCCGACATAGGTGATGATGCCGGCAATCAAAAGCACGGTCGACCAGCTGACCTTGTCGATTGCCGCCTTCTGGGTCTTCGGGGACAGCAGCGCCAGCGCAACGGCGACGGTCATGGCGACCAGACCGACATTGAACTTGAAAACCAGGGCGCCGATGCCGAGCGCCGTCAGGCCGATCAGGGTGGTGATTCTTTCATTGTTCAGACGCAGCGTCGCCGCCGTATCGGCCGCAGTGCCGTAGGCATGGTCCCGGATCGGCTTTGCCGGCGTGCCGCCGTGGCCCCTGATCGAGGCCGACACGCCCTCGGGATGCAGTTCGGGCAAGGGCCAGGTGATGTTGCCGGCGCGTGCTTCATGACCTTTGCGCCGCCGAAGGCGAAGAACACCAGCACTGATATCGCCAGGTTGAAGAAAAAGCTCGAGAGAAACAACGACGTCGGAGCGAAAGGCAGGCCGGCCTTCGCCACGATCTGGTTGGTGATGCCGCCATAGATGCTGATCGGTGAAAAGCCGCCTGCCTGCGCCCCGTGGATCACCATGAGACCCATCATCACCGGGTGAATGCGGTACTGAATGGCAAAGCTCAAGGCCACAGGGGCGAGAATGGCCACTGCGGCCGGCCCAAGCGCGCCGAAACCGGTGATGACGGCGGCGACGAGGAACATCACCTAGGGGATCAGACCGATGCGTCCACGCACCAGGCTCACGGCGCATTCGACCAGCCAGTCGATGGTGCCGTTGATCTGCGCGATGGCGAAGAGGTAGGTGACGGCGACGAGCGTCAGGAACAGATCGCTCGGGAAGCCGGCAAAAATATCGCCGGTCTTCATGCCGATGGTCATGGAGCCGAGAAGGAAGGCGCCGGCAAAAGCGAGCGCGCCCATGTTGATCGGCTGGATCGTCGCAATGATGAACATCGCGACCAACAGGCCTATGGCCAGTATTTCAATACCCATGATTCCCCTCCCTCCGGCGCCTCCAGCGCCGTAGCTGTTGCGTTCAAGTTTGATGCGGATGCCGGCGCGCCCTCCTCCCAGAGGGCGGTCGCCTTACGTCCTGGTGTAAAGATCGGCGTATTGCTGCCGCAGGATGTTCTTCTGAACCTTGCCCATCGTGTTGCGCGGGAGGTCGTCGGCGAAGATGATGCGTTTGGGTTGTTTGTAGCGCGCGAGGCGGTCTTGGAGGGCGCTGACAATGCTCTTTTCATCCAGGACGGCGCCAGGCTTGCACACGACGACGGCGGTGACGCCTTCTCCGAAATCGGGATGCGGCACGCCGATCACAGCGCTTTCGACGACACCGTCGATCTGGTCGATCTCGCTCTCGACCTCTTTCGGATAGATGTTGTAGCCGCCCGAAATCACCAGATCCTTGCCGCGGCCGACGATGTGGACATAGCCGTCCCGATCAATCTTGCCGAGATCGCCGCTGATGAAGAAACCGTCGGCGGTGAATTCGGCCGCGGTTTTCTCCGGCATGCGCCAATAGCCCTTGAAGACGTTCGGCCCCTTGATCTCGATCATGCCGGTTTCTTCAGGCGGCAGCACCTGCCCGCTGGCGGGATCGGTGACGCGCACCGTCACGTCAGGCAGCGGCAAGCCCACCGTCCCGGCAATCCTCTTTCCGTCATAGGGGTTCGACGTGTTCATATTGGTTTCCGTCATGCCGTAGCGCTCAAGAATGGCATGGCCGGTCCGCGCCTGGAACGCGTTATGCGTCTCCGCCAGCAGCGGCGCCGAGCCGGAGATGAACAGGCGGATGTTGGCCGCCGCTTCTTTGCCGAATCGGGGGCTTTGCAGCAGGCGCACATAGAAGGTCGGCACGCCCATCAGCATCGTTGCCTGCGGCATCAGCGAAACGACCTCATCGGCGTCGAACTTCGGCAGCAGGAACATCGAGGCGCCGGCGAGCAGGGTGACGTTGGTGGCGACGAAGAGCCCGTGCGTGTGGAAGATCGGCAGGGCATGAATCAGCCGGTCATCTGATGTGACGCGCCAGTAGTCCCGCAGGGTCAGGGCGTTGGAGAGCAGATTTCCATGGGTGAGCATCGCTCCCTTCGAACGGCCCGTTGTTCCCGAGGTGTAGAGGATCGCGGCCAGATCATCGGCGGCGCGCGAGGCATCGACAAAGTCGGCCGGCTCGTCGCGCGCAAGATCGAGCAAAGAGCCGCTACCGTCGGAGTCGAGGGTTTCGACGATCGCGCCGTGGCGTTTGGCGATGGTCTCCACGCCTTCCCGGGCGGCCGGGGCGACGACCACCAGACGCGGCTCCGCATCACCGATGAAATAGTCGAGCTCGGCCAGCGTATAGGCGGTGTTGAGCGGCAGGTAGACGGCACCGCTGCGAAGACAGGCGAGATAGAGGATGAGCGCCTCGACGCTTTTTTCGACCTGCACCGCAACCCGGTCGCCGGGGCGGATGCCGAGCGTGTCCATCGCGCCGGCGATGCGGCCGGAAAGAGCGAAGGCGTCGTCATAGGTCCATATGCGGGTGCTATCGATCCGGATGAACGCTGCGTCGCCGGGCGCGGCGGCCCGCATGGCGTCGAAAAGATGGTTGCTCACTTTCGCCCTCCTCCAAGCGTGGAATTCATCAGTTGTACGAATGCTCGAGAGCCCTGCTGGCCATGGCCGCCGCGGCGGCCGTCATCGCTCTGGCTGAGCAGGTTTTTGACGGCGGGCGAGGCGATCACTTCGCCGCGCTGCGCCAGCGCCTCGTGGTTGGCGACGATGTCGTCGAGCTTGTAGAGGTAATTGACCATCAGACCGTGCGCCTGCTGGATAGCCTTGGGCGAGCGGTCGCCGAGGAAATTCAATCGTTCAAGCCGCGCGCCATTGCCGAGATGGAAGCGGGCAACGGGATCGACGGGACGGCCCTCCGGCGTCCGCTCGGTCAGGAAGTAGCGCGCCGCAAGCGGCAGCAATACGCGCTCCACTTCGGCCGCGCCGTTCTCCTTGCCGGGCCAGTTCGGATCGTCGAGCAAGGCCAGCGTTTTCAGGGCCGCTTCGGATAGAACCAGGCCGTCTGCCGAGGCGCGCACCTTGGCAAGCCAACGGGCAAAGCCCGGGACCGGCGACAGTGTGACGAAATTCTTCAGGCCGGGCAGGTCGCGGCGCAGGTCTTCCACGACCTGCTTGATCAGGAAATTGCCGAAGGAGATGCCGCGCAAGCCATCCTGGCAGTTGGAGACCGAATAGAAGACGGCCGTCGTCGCCTCGTCGGCATTGATCTGCTCCCTGCCCTCATCGAGCACATCGGCGATCGCCTTCGGCACGGATCGGGTAAGCGCCACCTCAACGAAGACGAGCGGCTCGTCGGCCAGTCGCGGATGGAAAAAGGCAAAGCATCGACGGTCGGCCGGCGCCAAGCGACGGCGCAACTCCTCCCAGCTGGCGATCTCATGCACGGCCTCGTACTTGATGATCTTCTCCAGGATGTTTGCCGGCGTCGACCAGTCGATGGGTCGCAGCGTCAGGAAGCCGCGATTGAACCAGGAGCCGAACAGATGCGTGAAGTCGGCATCAAGCGCGTCATAGGCTTCTGATCGGTCTTTGGAAGCAAGCAGCTGCTGACGCATGCGAACGAGCGTGGCGGTGCCGTTCGGCGCGTGATTCAACCGGCGCAGAAGCTCCTGCCGCCGCGGCTCGGCTGCCTGGTGGAGCGCAATAACGGCGGCCGAACTCTTGTCGGTGCGGTAGCGTTCAATCGCCTGGTCGAGCTTGCTCGCATCAGGCCCGAATTTTTCGTGAAGCATCTGGAGGAATGCCTGCGCGCCCTCGCTGTCGAGGGCCTCCCAGCGATCGAGTATCTCGGCCGCAAGGGCCATGCCGGATGCTTCGCCCCGGCTCGACAGCAGCATTTCACAGAGGGTCTGAAGATCGGCTTTGGCGGCGGCCTGTGTGTTGCGCGAGCCGGAAAACAAAAGCTGGCGACCGTGATCCGTGATGCTTTGCAGCATGTCGGTGAAGAAAGACGCCTCGGGCATGCCATTCTCCTCTCTTCCGAAGACCAGCCGTATTGTGCGGCCATTCAGACCATCTGCTTCCCATCACCGGGCTTCATCGGTAGTATGTAGAGTGTCATCTTTCGTACACGGCGTCAACATTCGTGTATACAAGAATGGCGATTGTGTATGAAGGATGCGAGACAAATGTCAGAGAATGCCGGCCGGTGGCTTCGGGATGAGATTGAAAACGCGATACTTTCCTACGAGTTCGCCCCTGGTGAACGGCTTGATGAAACGGTGCTTGCCAATCGCTTCGGCGTTTCGCGAACGCCGGTGCGCGAGGCGTTGATGCAGCTTGACGCCATCGGGCTGATCGAAATCCGCCCGCGCCGCGGTGCGATCGTGATAGATCCCGGGCCACACCGGATCTATGAGATGTTCGAGGTGATGGCGGAACTCGAAGGCCTGGCGGGATCGCTCGCCGCACGCCGGCTGGACAAGGCCTCCCGGGAAGCGATCACCGCCACCCACAGCCGCTGCGAACAATCGGCCGGCGCCGGCGACAGCGATGCCTATTATTACGACAATGAGGAATTTCATAAGGCGATCTACGCGGCAAGCCGCAGCGATTTCCTTGAGGAGCAATGCCAGCAATTGCATCGACGCCTGCGGCCGTACCGCCGCCTCCAGCTGCGCGTGCGCAATCGCCTGTCGACCTCCTTCTCGGAACATTGCGCCATCGTCGACGCGATCTTTGCCGGAGATGGAGATGCCGCCCGCCGCCTGCTTCGAACGCATGTCGGCATTCAGGGCGAGAGGTTCAGCGATCTGGTGGCCAGCATGGCGTCGAGATGACGAGAGGCCCAAATTTCAGCCGGCGGAAAACCGAGCCGCATCGCGGAGATCAAGGAAACCATCTGCGTAAAAACCGCAAGCACCGGGCTCTTACTCTTGAGGTTCATCTCCACGATGCGGGGAAACGAAAGTTTTTTTCTTATTCGGCCAGGCCGAGCGAAGTGCTTTCCAGAAATCCCGCAGCGCCAGAAGCAGCGCGGCTCTTTGTGTTCCATACATGAACTTCACGACGTCGTCGGCGTCCCACCGACCGGTCTCTCGCTCGTCCTTCATCGCTACCTGCCGCAACGCCCCTAATCCAAAAATCCATAGAGCCAGTCGCGCGTTTCCTCCGGCAGGGAGGCCGGCTGCTCGTCCTCTCTGTTGCGGGCCTGCCATATGATCTCGACCTCGGCGGCGCGCTCCTCCCCCGTGTCGATCGAAACCAAAAAGCCGATGGAGCGCACGCCGATCTTGTCGATGGCGGCGGTGAAGATTGCCGGCTCGTCATGGTGCAGCGGGCGGTGAAGCATGCAGGAGATCTTGCTGGCGCTATAGAGCGGTTCGTCGTCTACATCGGGCCGTGCCGACCAGAAGCTCGCAATGACGGATTCAGCGTAAGAAATATAGGAGGCCAGGAACATCTTGCCGTTCATATCGACATCGCGAAACGGCACGCGTATTTCCGTCACCCCAGGACGCTTTGACTCACTCATCAACAATACTGCCTTACAACATTCCCCCAAACCGACATTACTGCATAATTCATTGGATCGAAACAGATTTGATTCAAAGCGTTAGAGCCTGGCTTGCAGGTTCTCGAAGGCGCGCCGCGGGTATGACGATGCGATCGGAGCAAATATTGCGAGCAACGGTTCGCGTCCCGTAGCGTGCGCAAGCGCCGCGGGAGCACTTGTTGAAATCGGCGGGCGATGCCCCATCTGCTGTGGAACATGACAGAAGCGGCCGATAGAGTGTCTCCATGAGCACCCGTCTTTACGAACACCCGATCTTCCTGGAACATGTGACGCCCGCCGGACACCCCGAGCGGTCGGACCGGATCCGCGCCATCAACGTCGCGCTGGAGCATCCGAATTTCGAACGGCTGGAGCGCCGGCAGGCGCCGCAGGCGAGCGAGGATGCGGTGCTGCTTGCCCATCCGGAGGAGCATCTTGCCGCTGTCATAAGGGAGATTCCCGAGGAAGAGGATCGGATCAACCAGCTCGAAGCCGATACCTATGCCAGCGTCAAGAGCCTGCAGGCGGCGCTGACCGGCATCGGCGGCGCGATGGCGGCGGTGGACGACGTCTTTTCCGGCCAGGCCGACAATGTCTTCGTCGCCGCCCGTCCGCCCGGGCACCATGCCGAGAAGATGACGGCGATGGGCTTCTGCTTCTTCAACAATGCGGCGATCGCCGCCCGCCATGCGCAGAAGAGGCACGGCGCCGAGCGCGTCGCCATCGTCGATTGGGACGTGCATCACGGCAACGGCACTCAGGATATCTTCTGGGACGATGCCTCGGTGCTGTTCTGCTCGACGCATCAGATGCCGCTCTATCCCGGCACAGGCGCCAAGGAGGAGAAGGGCAAGCACAATACCATCGTCAATGCGCCGCTTTCGCCGAATGTCGGCAGCGATCATTTCCGCGAAGCGTTCAAATCGCGGGTGCTGCCGGCACTCGACGATTTCCGGCCGGATCTGATCATCATCTCCGCCGGCTTCGACGCGCATCACCGCGATCCGCTGGCGCAGATCAATCTGACGGGTGAGGATTTCGACTGGGCGACGGGCAGAGTCCTGGAACTGGCCGACCGGCACGCGAAGAACCGGGTCGTCAGCCTGCTCGAAGGCGGTTATGATCTCGAGGGGCTGGCCGAATCGGCGGGCATGCATATTCTGAGAATGATGAAGGGTTGAGAATGACTGACAGCGCCAAGCCTGAAGTATCAGGCCTTTCCTTCGAAAAGGCGGTCGCCGAACTCGAAAGCATCGTTGCCCGGCTGGAACGCGGCGACGTGGCGCTTGATGAATCCATCGAGATCTACGAGCGCGGCGAAGCGCTGAAGAAACATTGCGAGACGCTGCTTTCGGCGGCCGAGAACCGCATCGAGAAGATCAGGCTCGACCGCGCCGGCAGGCCACAGGGCGTCGAGCCGCTGGACGGCGCCTGAGCGTAGCGAACGCGGCACTTGAAGACGCTTGGCGATCGGCTTTCGGTCGATCTATGATCCCCTTCCGGAACCATCAGGGGACAAACAATGACGGACAGATTGAAGGGCAAAATCGCCATCATCTCGGGCGGCGCGACCGGCATGGGGGGTGCTGCCTCGAAGCTGTTTGCGGCCGAAGGCGCGCGCGTTACGATCATCGACCGCAATGGTCAGGCGGCCGCCGAGACCGTGAAGCAAATCCGTGATGCCGGCGGCGAGGCCGACTGCTGGACGGCCGATGTCTCGGACGAAGCCGCCGTCAATGCCGCCGTGGCCGGCGTCGAGGAACGCTATGGCGCGGTGACGGTCCTCTTCAATCATGCCGGCACCATCGTCATCAAGCCTTTCCTGGAGACGACGCTTCAGGAATGGGACTGGCTGCACGCCGTCAATGTGCGCTCGATGTTCCTGATGACCAAGGCGGTGCTGCCGAAGATGATCGCCGCCGGCGGCGGATCGATCGTCTGCACCTCGTCGATCTCGGCGGTCGCCGCCACCCCGATGGAAGTGCTCTACGACACCACCAAGGGCGCGGTGCACATGTTTGCCCGCGCCATCGCCGTCGAGTTCCGCGACCGAAACATCCGCTGCAACGCCGTCTGCCCCGGTTTCATCCGCACGCCGCACGGGCTGCGCGAGGTCGCCGACCTGCAGGCGCTCGGCGTCGATGTTTCGGATGCCGCCATCGCCGCGCAGCAGGGACGGATCGGCGAACCGGAAGACGTGGCGCGCGCCGCCCTTTATCTCGCCAGCGATGAATCGAGCTTCGTCAATGGCGCTCATCTCTTCGTCGATAACGGCTTCACCGCAATCTGACATCATGGAGCCTCTTCGGCACATCCTGTTGGACGCGCGGCGCTGCAGGGACTATCTGTGGTCGACGTCCCTGCAAGCGGAGATCCCTCATGTCCTTCTTTCCCGGTAAAGATCCCCTGCCCGGCGATGCCTTCGCCTGCGATGCGATCGAGAACCTGATCATTCCGCGCAGCAGCGATATCGGCGGCTTCCAGGTGCGGCGCGCGCTGCCGACGCGGCAGCGGCGGCTGGTCGGGCCGTTCATCTTCTTCGACCGCATGGGACCGGCGATCCTGAAGCCCAATGAGGCGCTCGACGTCAAGCCGCATCCGCATATCGGCCTTTCCACCGTCACCTATCTGTTCGACGGCGAGATCCGCCATCGCGACAGCCTCGGCACCGAAAAGGTCATCCGTCCCGGCGACATCAACCTGATGACGGCAGGCCGCGGCATCGTCCATTCCGAGCGCACGCCGGACAATCTGCGCGGCCATCCGTTGCTGATGTCCGGGCTGCAGACATGGCTCGCGTTGCCCGACGACAAGGAGGAGATCGATCCTTCCTTCGCCCATACGGAAAAGACCGACATGCCGCTGATCGAAACATCAGGGGTGCGCGGCCGGGTCGTCATCGGTTCGTTCGAAGGCATGACATCGCCGGTCGGCACGTTCTCCGACACGCTCTATGTCGATCTCAACCTGCAGCCGGGCGTCCGCTTTCCCTTCGGCGCCGGCCATGAGGAGCGCGCCGTCTACGTGCTGTCGGGCGAGGTGGTCATCGCAGGCGATCGCTTCGCCGCCGATCAGTTGCTGGTCTTCCGGCCCGGCGATCCTATCACGCTGGAAGCCGGCGGCGACGGCTGTCATCTAATGCTCTTCGGCGGCGCGGCGCTGAATTCGAAACGCTATATCTGGTGGAATTTCGTCTCGTCCTCGAAGGAGCGGATCGAAAAGGCCAAGGAGGAATGGCGCACCGGCCGCTTCGATATCGTGCCGGGTGACGAAGAGGAATTCGTGCCTCTGCCGGAGGGGTGACGGCGGCGGATAGGCCGCCTGGAAATCAACCCGCCGCGAAATAGCGCGTCAGCGCCCCCTTCGTGCGATTGACGTAGCCGTCCTGCCAACTGTCGTCGACGTTGAGGAAGCCCGACCAGCCCTTCTTGCCCTGGCGCTTCAGTTCCGCCTCGACCGCACGGAAGCGGTAGTGGTCGTAGACATCGAGGATATGCACCGCATAGGCCTCGGCAAGGGCGCGGTCGCCTTTGACGATCAGCATGTTCTCATCATTGGCGTAGGAGGCCTTGAAACCGAGATTATGGCTGCCGAGGACGACGACGCAGTCATCCGATAAGGGATCGATCACCAGCACCTTGTCGTGAATGATGGCGCCGACCTTCTTGGCCGTCAGTTCCTCCGCGCCGAAATCCGCCAGCAGTTGCCGGTCGTCGATGCGCGAGGCGCGGACGATCGAGACGTTGGCCTCGTCGAACGTATGCGGCGAGATGGCGTCGACATCGTCGTCCTCGTCGTCGGGATCGTTCTTTTTGCTGGGGACATAGTTGGGCATGGCCTGGGGGCTGGAAACGGCGCCGGTGACGATCAGCTTCTGATCCTTGAGGCCGATGTCGATCGCCTCGCCGACGATGCAATCCTTGCCGGACTGTCCGGGATAGAAGGCCAGAAACAGCACCGCATGCTCGGCGCGGCGCATCAGCCGGTAGACCTCGCGAAGATCGGGCGGTGTAGCCTTGCCCTTCCTTCGGCTCTGCATGTTCGGCGAGAACCATGCTTCCACCGAAGCGCCATTGCCGGTGGGCACAATGGACGGCGTCTCGTTCGAGCGACGGAACGCCTTGCTCTGCTGGTTGTCGGGCATGCCGTCGTCGAATTCGACCGGCTCTTCCAGCGTTGCATTGTCTTCCAGCATCCGCTCCCAATAGGAGACATAGGCCGCGGCAACGGCATCGTTCCTGACGATCAGCGCATTGTTGGATTGGCCGGCAAGGCCCGTCGCCGTCCAGTTGGTGCTGCCGGTGAAGACGCTGCGACCCGCGCCGCCAGGCGGAATATGGACGACGAACTTGTTGTGGCCGATCTGACTCGAATTGTTGAACATGCGGTGGTGAATTTCGGCGCCGGCCTCGATCAACGCGTTGCGTGCATGGGCATTGCGCACATCCCAGTCGTCACCGACCTTTCCGGTATTGGCGAGGATGAGGCTGAACTTGTCCTTGTTGGCAAGCAGCAGGTCGAGCAGTTCCTCATCCTCGAGCTCGTAGAGCGCGACAAGGAACCGGCCAGGCGCATTCATGAAGTCCTTGAGCATGGGAATGACATCGCCGGCAAGATATTTGCGGATGCCGTTTTCCGGATTGGAGATCATGTCGATCAGCTCGTTCGGCTGTTTGACGCCGTCTTCCAAGAGCACGTTTCGCAGCCACTGGGCGGCGAGGATGCCGTTGGTGAAGGTGGACTCGAACTGGCCACGCTTGCGCGTCACATGCACCGGATTGGAGGCGACGGCCGGCCCGAGATAACCGAGCGGCCGCGGAGGCCCCTCATAGGCCTTGACCGCGATCTTCTCGAAGGTGCCGTCGAGCTTTTTGATCGGCCGGCCATTTTCATCCCGCTTGTTGATTTCGACGATCTCAGGCGTCGGATCGGGCGCGGCCTGCATGCCCGGCTTCAGGTCGCCGAGCGGGCGGATTTCATAGCGCACGCGGACCTCGTCCGGTCGGCGCTTCATCTCGTTGCGGCGCTTGCGCAGCGTCAGGTCGCGCCAGGACAGCTTCTGCACCGGCCAGAGCGACGTCGTCTGCGGCAGCCAATGCGGATTACGCTGCCCCTTGAAGGCGACCCAGGCGGCGCAGGTCACCCGGTCCTCGCTGCCGTCGGACCTTATCGACACGTTACCCTGTTCGTCGAGATAGACGCGGACGACTTCGAACCCGAGGCACCCGTCGATCTTGGCATCGATGTCCCAGGCCACATAGGCGACCTCGTTATTCACGTAGGCATGCGCTGCAACAATCGTTCCCATGACCCGTCCCCCAGTCAGTCCGGCAACATTGCTACCATTCCGTGTCATATTCAAGCTGTTCGCCAGCGCTTCGCGCATTCGATCGCCCGGGCAAATCAGGCAAATGCAACTCATAGAAATAGAAAGTGATATCTTCCGAAACCGCTCACACTTTTTTCCGCCATGCTCTAAGGTGAAAACCTTCGGTTCCTGAAATGCACTTGTTTTGCCCCGATCTAATCGAATAAAGCGAAACGAGGAAAAGCAAGAAAGAGCACCCGCCCGTGACACAACTGCCGAAGACTCCCCTGCTCGACCAGGTCATCTATCCAGCCGACCTGCGCAAGCTCGAGGATCGCGAGCTGCCGCAGCTTGCCCGCGAAGTCCGGGACGAAATGATCGATGCGGTGTCGCGCACCGGCGGTCATCTCGGCGCCGGCCTCGGCGTGGTCGAGCTGACGATCGCCATCCACAGCGTCTTCGATACGCCCAACGATCGGCTGATCTTCGATGTCGGCCACCAATGCTATCCGCACAAGATCCTCACCGGCCGGCGCGACCGCATCCGCACGCTGCGCCAGGAAAACGGCCTTTCCGGTTTCACCCGCCGGGCCGAAAGCGAATATGATCCGTTCGGGGCGGCGCATTCCTCGACCTCGATCTCGGCCGGTCTCGGCATGGCGATCGCCGCCGATCTGGAGAAGACCGACCGCCGCGTCATCGCCGTCATCGGCGACGGGGCGATGTCGGCCGGGATGGCCTATGAGGCGCTGAACAATGCCGGCGCCCTCGACGCCCGCCTCATCGTCATTCTCAACGACAACGACATGTCGATCGCCCCGCCGACGGGGGCGATGAGTGCCTATCTCGCCCGCCTCGCCTCGGGGCGCACCTATATGGGCTTCCGCGACTTCGGCAAGAAACTGACGGCCTATCTCGGCAAGAACATCGACCGGGCAATCACCCGCGCCGTCGAGCATGCGCGCGGCTACGTCACCGGCGGCACAATGTTCGAGGAGATGGGCTTCTACCATATCGGCCCCATCGACGGGCACTCCTTCGACCACCTGCTGCCGGTGCTGCGCAATGTGCGCGACAATGCCCGCGGACCGGTGCTGATCCACGTCGTCACCCAGAAGGGCAAGGGTTATCCGCCGGCGGAAGCCGCGGCCGACAAATACCATGGCGTCAACAAGTTCGACGTCATCACCGGCGCGCAGGCGCGGGTCAAGCCGAATGCGCCGAGCTATACCAGCGTCTTTGCCGAAGCGCTGGTGCAGGAAGCCGCCCTTGACGACAAGATCGTCGGCATCACCGCCGCCATGCCGAATGGCACCGGCCTCGACAAACTCGCCGAAGCCTTTCCGTCGCGCTGTTTTGACGTCGGCATCGCCGAACAACATGCCGTGACCTTCGCCGCCGGGCTTGCGGCGGAAGGCTACAAGCCGTTCGCCGCCCTCTATTCCACCTTCCTGCAGCGCGCCTACGACCAGGTCGTGCACGACGTGGCAATCCAGGGCCTGCCGGTGCGTTTCCCGATCGACCGCGCCGGCTTCGTCGGCGCCGACGGGCCGACCCATGCCGGCTCCTTCGACACAGCCTTCCTCGCCACCCTGCCCGGCTTCGTGGTGATGGCGGCGGCCGACGAGGCTGAACTCAAACATATGGTGCGCACGGCCGCCGCCTATGACGCCGGCCCGATCTCCTTCCGCTATCCCCGCGGCGAAGGTGTGGGCGTCGACATGCCGGCGCGCGGCGAAATCCTGCAGATCGGCAAGGGCCGCATCGTCAAGGAAGGCACCAAGGTGGCGCTGCTCTCCTTCGGCACCCGGCTTGCCGACTGTCTGCTTGCCGGCGAGGATCTCGACGCCGCCGGGTTGTCGACAACGGTCGCCGACGCGCGTTTCGCCAAACCGCTCGACCACGACCTGATCCGCCAGCTCGCCCGCCACCACGAGATGCTGATCACCGTCGAGGAAGGCTCGGTCGGGGGCTTCGGCAGCCAGGTGATGCAGTACCTTTCGAGCGAAGGCCTGCTCGACAACGGCCTGAAGATCCGCTCGCTCGTCATGCCCGACATCTGGATGGAACAGGCCAAGCCCGAAGCGATGAACGCTCATGCGGGATTGGATCGCGCCGGGATTGTTTCGACGGTGTTCCGGGCGCTTGGACGCGGGGTTGCCGTTGGAGTGGCCGGGTAAGTGATCGGCCGAGGGTGCGCCGCGTAGCCCCCTCATCCGCCTGCCGGCACCTTCTCCCCGCTGGGGAGAAGAGATTTGCGGCGACCTCTCGACTCCCCCTTCTCCCCTCGGGGAGAAGGTGCCCGTAGGGCGGATGAGGGGGCTGCGGGACCGCACAATCACTATCTTCATGAAAAAAGGGCAGCCCATCACTGCGCCGCCCTCTTCCTTAGCCGTTCCTTCCGAAAGCGCGCTCTCAGAACTCCGTCCAGTCCTCCTGAACCGCAACCGCAGCGCTCGCCTGTTTGCCGCCGAAGGCCTTGGTGACCTTGCTGGCGAGTGCGCGGGCCGGTGAGGCGATGGGGCGCGAGGCCGGCGTTGCGGCTGCCGTCCTCTGGACCGGAGCGGCAGGCTCGGTTCCGAGCTTGAACTGGCGCAGCAGCTCGTCCAGGGCGCTTGCTTCCTGGGCAAGCGCATGGCTTGCAGCGGTCTGCTGCTCGACCATGGCCGCATTCTGCTGCGTGCCCTGATCCATGTTGTTGACGGCGGTGTTGATCTCCTGCAGGCCGATCGACTGTTCGCGCGTGGCGGTGACGATCGCGTTGACGTTGCGGTTGATCTCCTGCACCTCGGCGACGATGGCTTCCAGCGCCTTACCGGTCTCGCCGACCAGCGACACACCGGTCTGAACATGCGTGCCGGAATTGGTGATCAGGTCCTTGATTTCCTTTGCAGCCTTGGCGGAACGCTGCGCCAGCTCGCGCACTTCTTGGGCGACGACTGCAAAGCCCTTGCCTGCCTCGCCGGCGCGTGCCGCTTCGACGCCGGCGTTCAGCGCCAGGAGGTTGGTCTGGAAGGCGATGTCGTCGATGACGCCGATGATGTTGGAGATTTCGCCGGAGGATTTTTCGATCTGCTGCATGGCCGAGACCGCCTTGCGGACGACATCGCCGGATTTTTCGGCGCCGAGGCGGGTGCGCTCGACGAGATTGCCGACATCCTCGGCGCGCTTGGCGCTGTCGCGCACCGTCGTCGTCACCTGCTCGAGCGCTGCAGCGGTCTCTTCGACGGCTGCGGCTTGCTGCTCGGTGCGATGGGCAAGATCGTCGGCAGCCGAGCGGATTTCGCCAGCGCCTGCATTGATCGCCGAGGCATTGCGGCCGACTGACTGAAGTGCCGCCTGCAGCTTTTCGACGGCGTGGTTGAAGTCGTTGCGCAGGCTGTCATATTGCGGCGCGAACGGCGTCTGGATGCGGGCAGCGACATCGCCGACGGCAAGGCCGGCAAGGCCACCGGCCAGAGCGTCGACGGCATAGCGGAGCTCGCCTTCTTCGCGCGCCTTCTGCTCATCGCTTGCCTGGCGCTGGCGCTCTGCATCGTCGCGCATGCGGTCGGTTTCCCCGGCAAGACGCAGCTTCTCGATCGCCGCCTGCTTGAAGACCAGGACCGACTTGGCCATGCGGCCGATCTCGTCGCCGCGTTCGACAGCCGGAACCTCGATATCGTTCTGGCCGCCGGCGAGCCGGTCCATGGCAGCGGTCATGCCGACGACCGGGCGGACGATGGTGCGCGACATCAGCCAGGCAAGAAGGGCGGCGGCTAGCGAGGCGACGATGCCACCGGCAAGCAGCGTCGTCGTCAGATCGCTGTTGGCATCAGCCCGGATCGCCGCGAGCGCATTCGACTTTTCGCGGGCGGTCGCCTTGATCTTGGCGGACGCCTGGCGGAAACCGTCGAGCTGGCCCTTGGCGGCGTTGACGCCGATCTTGACGACCTCTTCGATCGGCATGTCGGTTTCCTTGCGCGCCTTGGTCTGCGGTTCGGCAAGTTCATGGAAATAAAGGTCGGCCGCCTTCTGCATGCCGTCGATCATCTCGACCAGCTGCGGCTCGCCGGCCGCGGTCTGCTTGGCGGCGGCGATTGCCTTCAGCATGCGCTCGCGATTGGCGAAGACATCGCCATAGGTGCTGTCGCTGCGGAAGAGAATGAAGCCGCGCAGGTTGACCGCCTGCTCGAGCATGGCCTGCAGCGCATCGTCGATCTGGTTGACGAGCAGCTCCGATTTTTCCTGCTCGGTGGAGGCGGCCGCCGATGCCGTCGCCTTGGAATAGACGAAAGCCGAAACGGACACGAAGATCAGAATGAGGGCTGCGAACGTGGCCGCAAGCTTCCCATTCAGGGATATGTTTTTAACAGACATCGGTGAGTTCTCCTGGCGACAGTCGGCGCGGCGAGAGACAGTCGCGCGCAAGGCGCAACCGCAGAGACTTGGAATTGGAAACATGATCGGCGGAAGACGCCTGCGCCTTCATGGCACGAAGCGGTTCGGACCAACCGCTGCAATCGTGCCGACCCTATGCGGACAGGCTTTAAATTTGTTTAAATCGCGGATCGCAGGAATTGCCCTGCAACCGGCAGGAATAAAATGCTTGCAAGCGGCGGCTTTGCCGGTCATTCACAGCCGATGTCCGATCAAAACAGCCAACGCCTCGACCAGCTTCTCGTCTCCCGCGGCCTCTTTGCCAGCCGCTCTCGGGCGCGCGACGCCGTGCAGCGCGGCACGGTCCGGATCGCCGGTGAGGTGGTAACCAAGGCCGGCGCGCTCTTCGGCGACGATGCCGATATCGAGATCGACGACCCGGCACAGGCTTACGTCTCGCGCGCCGCCCTGAAGCTTGCAGCCGCTCTCGACCATTTCCGGCTCGATCCGGCCGGCCATCACTGTCTCGATATCGGCGCCTCCACCGGCGGCTTCACCGAAGTGCTGCTGCTCAGGGGCGCCCGGCACGTCACCGCAATCGATGTCGGCCATGGGCAGATGCATCCGCGGCTATCCGGCGATCCGCGGGTGACGAACCGCGAAGGCCTCAACGCCCGCAGTCTCAGCGCCGACGATATCGGCGAGCCCGCCACCTTCATCGTCTCCGATGTCTCCTTCATCTCGCTGAAGCTGGCGCTGACTCCGGCGCTCGATCTCGCTGCGGCGGGTGCTGTCGCCGTGCTGCTGGTCAAGCCCCAGTTCGAGGCCGGGCGCGAGGCGATCGGCAAGGGCGGGCTATTGAAGGATCCCTCGTCTGCTCCGGCCGTCGCATCCGAATTGGAGCGCTGGTTCACCGAGGACATGGGCTGGAAAAGCCTCGGCCTCATTCCCTCCCCGATATCAGGCGGCGACGGCAATCGGGAATATCTTTTGGCAGGATTAAAACCGTGAGCACCGAAACCGTCACGATCGAAAAACTCGGCGCCCAGGGCGACGGCATCGCAAGCGACGCCGGCGGGCCTGTCTACGTGCCCTTTTCCCTGCCTGGGGAAACCGTGGCGATCGCCCGCGTCAAGAGCCATGGCACGATCATGTCGATCGCAGCGCCCTCACCCGACCGGCAGGAGCCGCCCTGCCGGCATTTCGGTCCGGACGGCATCAACGGCACCTGCGGCGGCTGCACGCTGCAGCATCTGGCCGACGGCCCCTACCGCGCCTTCAAGCGCCAGCTGGTCATCGACGCGCTGAAATCCAAGGGGCTGACGCCTGAGGTCGGCGAAATCGTCCCGGCTCACCCGGGCGAGCGACGGCGCGTGGTGTTTGCGGCGCGCCGGACCGAGAAGGACATGCTGATCGGTTTCAATCAGGCCGAAAGCCACCACATCGTCGCCATCGAGGAATGTCCGATCTCGTCGCCTGGGATCGTCGCCCGGCTGCCGGCGATCAAGGCGATCGCCGCGTCGCTCGCGACCAGCGCCGAAGCCTTCCGGATCGCCGTGCTTGAAACGCTCTCCGGACTCGATGTAGCGTTCGACGAAATCAAGAAGCTCTCCGACCCGCAGCGGCGCAAGGCGATCGAGACGGTGCTGGCCTTGCGCGGCATTGCCCGCGTGACGGTGAATGGAGAAATCCTGGTCGAGCCATCGAAGCCGCTCCTCGATTTCGGCGGTGTCTCGGTTTCGCCGCCGGCCGGCGGCTTTGCCCAAGCGACCAAGCCGGCGGAAGAGGCGATGGCGGAGCTGGTGCTTGCCCATGCCGGCAAATCGAAACGGATCGCCGACCTCTTTGCCGGCACCGGAACGTTTTCGCTCCGGCTGGCGCGGATCGGCCGCGTGCATGCGGTCGAAGCCGAGGGCAAGGCGCTTGCAGCCCTCGACCAGGCTGCCCGCAAAACTCAGGGCCTGAAGCCCGTGACGATCGAAAAACGCGATCTCTTGCGCCGTCCGCTGATGACGCAGGAGTTCAAGCCCTATGACATGGTTGTCTTCGATCCGCCACGCGCCGGCGCGGAGTTCCAGTGCAAGGAGCTCGCCCGCTCGGCGGTGAAGAAGATCGCCGCCGTAAGCTGCAATCCGCTGACTCTGGCGCGAGATCTGGCGATCCTCGTCGAGGGCGGCTACCGCATCACCGGCGTCACGCCGATCGACCAGTTCCTCTGGACTTCACATGTCGAGGTGGTGGCGACGCTGGAGAAGTAACCGGCGTCATTAGGCAATCGGAAACGCCCGCGGCGAGCGCGGGCATCTCCGATGACAACTTTTGTCAAGCTGCGCGGCGGACAGCCAAGGCTTCCTGAGCGCCGAGTCTGAACTGCGCCAGAAGCCGCATCAGTTTCGCGGCCTCCTGGGCAAGACCATGGCTGGCGGCCGTCTGTTCCTCGACCATGGCTGCATTTTGCTGGGTGCCCTGATCCATTGTGTTGACGGCAGTGTTGATCTCGGCGAGGCCCGTCGACTGTTCACGCGTGGCGATCACAATCGCCTCGACATGGCGGCTGATTTCCTGCACCTGCGCAACAATCGACTGCAGCGCCTTGCCGGTATCGCCGACGAGTGTGACGCCTGAACGAACCTGAGCATTCGAAGTCGTGATCAGACCTTCGATTTCCTTGGCGGCCTGGGCCGAACGCTGGGCCAGTTCGCGCACTTCCTGGGCAACGACGGCAAAACCCTTGCCGGCTTCACCAGCGCGTGCGGCTTCGACGCCAGCGTTGAGAGCCAGCAGGTTTGTCTGGAAGGCAATATCATCGATAACGCCGATGATGCTTGAGATCTTCTCCGAGGACTGTTGGATGCCGGTCATGGCATCGACGGCCTTGCTGACGATCTCGCCCGAATGTTCGGCGTCGTTGCGTGTGCGGCCAACCAGACTGCCGGCCTCTTCGGCGCGGCGAGCAGTATCCTTGACGGTCGTGGTGATCTCTTCCAGAGCGGCAGCCGTTTCCTCGACGGAGGCGGCCTGCTGTTCGGTGCGGCGGGCAAGACCGTCCGCGGCGGTACGGATTTCCGTCGCTCCAGCGTCGATTGCATGGGCATTGCTGCCGACGGCATGGAGGGCAGCGTCCAGCTTGGCGACGGAGGTGTTGTAGTCGCTGCGCAAGCGATCGAGGTGGGAGGCAAAAGGCGTATCGATGCGATGGGCAAGATTGCCTTCGGAAAGTGCTCCGAGCGCGCCAGCAAGCGCATCGACGGCCTCACGGATTTCCGCCGCCTCACGCGTTTTCTGCGCTTCGCGTTCCCGGCGCTCGCGCTCCGTCAGCGAACGGCCCTGCTCGGCTTCGTCTTCCAAGCGCTCCCGGTCGACGGCATTCGCTTTGAACACGGCAACGGCCTCCGCCATCGAGCCGATCTGATCACGGCGCTCTTCGCCTGGAATGACGGCGGAAAGATCACCGGCGGCAAGCTTCTGCATGGCAGCGGTCATCGCCGTGATTGGACGGATGACGAAGCCGTGCAGCAGCCATGCCATGGCGGCAATCATGATGCCGACGGCAAGGAGCGTGGCGACCAGGGCTGCGATGCGGAACTGGTCGAGCGTCGCGAAGGCTTTGTCGCTGTCGACCACGAAGCCGAGATACCATTTTACAGTCGGAAGACCTTCGACCGGCACGAAGGACACAAGCACCGGTTTGCCGGCAAATTCGGTTTCGGTGAGGCTGCCGCCGATCGTCGGCGTGATCGTCGGGAAGGCATCGGCCAGCGTCTTCGTTACCAGCTTCGCATCGGGGTGGATGAGAATTTGGCCGCTGTTATTAACGAGGAAAGCCTCGCCCTGCCCGCCAAGATTGATCTCCTTGATCATATTGACCATGGTTTCCAGCGAGAAATCGCTGGCAGCAACGCCGGCGAGCTTGCCATCGCGGGAAACTGGAACGGCAGAGCTGATGATGAGATTGCCGCTGGATGCGTCAGTATAGGGTTCGGTCAGCACGGGGGCGTTTGCCTTTACGGCATCCTGATACCAGGGACGCTTGCGCGGATCGTAATCAGCCGGCAGCGGCAGGTCCGGCCACGACGTGAAGACGCCCTGCTCATCGCCGAGGTAGGTGCTGACGAACTGGGTGGCGAGCACATTGTTCTGCAGAACCTTGCGAACACCATCACGATCGACTGCCTTGCCAACAGCATCACCGACCATGGCGGTCAAGATGACGCGCCCGTTCATCCAGTTGGCGAGGCTGTGGGCGGCCTGCTCGCCAGAGGATTTGATATTCGCTTCGATCGAAGCGGTGGTCACGCTACGCTGAACGTGATCGATGTAATAGGAAAAGGCGGCGAAAGCAGCTAGGACTACGACAGACGCTGCAACCAGGATGCGCGTCATCAAATTGGTCTTCTTTGTCATGCCATGCACTCCATCAAATAGATTCGGGGGCGCAACGGTTAAGCACGCCGCGACATGGGCGGCGACACCGTTGGATGAATTTGAACAAGGGGGTCAAGCACATCATGCGCCCGGACGGCCGAGGAATCCGTCGCGCTCTAGTTATTTAGCTTATACTTAAAAGGAGCTTAAAATTTCAGCAAAAACCATGAGATTATAGGGGCTCAACGTCGCATAAAAGCTTCGAAAGCGGCCCGCGCCTCTGCACTTTTCAGTCGGGCTGAGAAATGGCGAGCCTCTTCATCGATACGGGCGATAATTTCCTCCCGCGGACCGCGGACGAGCTCACGGGAGATGCGCAGCGCCTCGGGCGGCTTGGCGGCGAGGTTTGAGGCAGCGGCCAATGCCTGTCTTTCAACCTCTTCCGGCGTCGTCACCTTCCAGACAAGCCCGGCCTCCCGTGCCTCCTCGGCGCTGAAGGCCTCTCCGGCAGCGAGCATGGCAAAAGCCCGCTGGTGACCCATGATGCGCGGAGCAATCAAGCTCGACGCCGCTTCCGGCACCAGCGCCAGATCGACGAAGGGCGTGCGGAACTGGCTGCGGTCGGAGGCGATCGTCAGGTCGCAATGCAGGTTGAGGGTCGTGCCGATGCCGATCGCCAGGCCGTCGACGCCGGAGACCAGCGGCTTTTCGGATCTGACGAGCGCGTAGAGAAAATCGATCAGTTCCTCTCCCATGCCGCCGCCCATGGCGACGGCCAGAAAATCGCCGATGTCGTTGCCGGCGGAAAAGCTGCCTTCAGTGCCGAGGAAGACCGTCACCCTGATGTTTGCGTCCGCATTGGCGGCATTCAGCGCATCGGTCATGGTGCGGTACATCGCCCGCGTAAAAGCATTCTTTTTTTCCGGCCGGTTGAAGCGGATGAGCTGGACGCCGGGATGGGCGGAAGGCTGCTCGACGACGATATGATCAGTCATGGGGATCTCCTCAGGCAAGCAGAATGCGGGCGGCGGCAAGGCTTGCCGCGCCGTTGACGATCCGGTCGCGAAGGGCTGCGGTCTCGGAAAGCAGGTTTTCAGCGGCGAAGCGGCAGAGCGCGATGCGGCCCTCGGCTTTGCCGTCGCCGCTCTCGGCCAGGCCACCCTTGGCAAGATAACAGCCGGTGAGCACCAGCCCGAACAGGCGCTGATAGGGCGTGGCGCCGGCAAGCGCTTCCGCGGTCCTGTCATCTGCCAGCGCCTTCAGGAGCCAGATCGTAGCCTGCTCCAGGTCGGCGACGGCTGCATCGAGGCGCGCGGCCGTCTCGCCGAAACCATCGAAATTCGAGCGGCGGACATCGTCGGCGATCCCCTTCAACTCGGCGATGAAGCCTTTTACCTGATCGCCGCCGGAAAGCGGCAGCTTGCGTGTAACGAGATCGATCGCCTGAATGCCGTTGGTGCCCTCGTAGATCGGCGCGATGCGGGCATCGCGGAGATAACGGGCCGCACCGGTCTCCTCGATGAAGCCCATGCCGCCATGCACCTGGATGCCAAGCGAGGCGACCTCGACGCCGGCATCGGTTGAAAAGGACTTGGCGATCGGCGTCAAAAGCGCGGCACGCTCCTGCCAATGGCGGCCGTCGGGTGCCCGGCGGGACATGTCGATCGCGTGGGCGCAGGCATAGGAGATGGCGCGCGAGCCTTGGGTCAGCGCCTTCATGGTCAGGAGCATGCGGGCGACATCGGGATGTTCAATGATCGGGCTCATGCCGGCGCCCGACCAGCCCGGGGCCTTGCCCTGCGTGCGTTCGCTTGCATAGGCGATAGCCTTCTGAGTGGCGGCCTCGGCGATCGCCACGCCCTGCATGCCGACGGCGAGGCGCGCATTGTTCATCATCGTGAACATGCAGGCGAGCCCCTTGTGCTCCTCGCCGACCAGCCAGCCGATCGCCCCCTTTTCGTCGCCGAACCGGCCGTCGCCATAGATCATCGTGCAAGTCGGCGAACCATGAATGCCGAGCTTGTGCTCCAGCGCGTGGCAGAAGAGATCGTTGCGGGGCCCAAGCGAGCCGTCGTCGTTCACCAGGAATTTCGGCACCAGGAAGAGCGAGATGCCGCGCGTGCCGGCCGGTGCATCCGGCAGCCGCGCCAGCACCAGATGGATGATGTTGTCGGCAGCGTCGTGTTCGCCCCAGGTGATGAAGATCTTCTGACCCGATATGCGATAGCTGCCGTCGGGCCTGCGTTCGGCACGGGCCTTCAGGACGCCGAGATCGGATCCGGCATGCGGCTCGGTCAGGTTCATGGTGCCTGTCCACTCGCCCGAGACCATCTTTGCCAGATATTTCTCCTTGAGCGCGGCGCTGCCATGGGTGCTGACCGCCTCGATGGCGCCCATGGTCAGCGTCGGAGCGAGCGCAAAAGCCATGGATCCGGAATTCCACATTTCGAGAGCCGCGACATTCAGCATGTCAGGCAAGGCCTGGCCGCCGAAAGCCTCTGGCGCCGTCAGGCCGTTCCAGCCACCTGCAATCCAGCTGCGGTAGAGATCACGCCAGCCATCCGGCAGCCGGACCTCGCCATCGACGAGGCGGGCGCCCTGGCGGTCACCGATCTCGGCGAGCGGCGCCACCTCCTCTGTGGCAAAACGTCCCGCCTCGGCCAGGATGGCGTCGACGAGATCCTCGCCGAGATCGTCAAAAAGACCGTTCGACATCGCCTCGCCCATGCCGGCTACATGCTTCAATGTGAACGCGATTTCCTCAACGGGCGCCTTGTACATGCTTTCTCCTCCGTCGGGTGCCTGCACCTCATGCAAAGCCCTCCCCGGCAAGGGCTAGTTGATTTTTACGTAAACGTCAATTTTGATTCATACGACGCAATGCGATAATTCCACCCGGCATGGCGCTTTCTTCTTGCACAGCGGCGCCCATGGACGGCATGGAGAACTGAAGACAATATATCGCCCTCGCAAAGGATCGGCGACCGATGGATACATTGCCCGTCAACATACCCGGTTTCGTCTGGGCCTATCGTTTCTCGCCGGATGAAAAGACGGCGGTGCGGCTGACCAACACCGCGACGGTAGCGGATCTGATCGCCGAGAACTGTTTCTACTGGCTGCATCTCAACCTCGTCGACGCCCGTGTGCCGGCCCTGCTCGAGACGCTCGACGGACTGACGGAGGAGGCGAGATCGGCCTTGACGACGCATGACACGCATGCGGCGCTGACCGTTGACGAGCAGATGCTCTATGGCACGCTCGTCGATTGCCAGCGCGATTTCGACCAGGACACCAACAATCTCGGCTGGCTGCATTTCGCCATGTCGGATCGCTTCATCATCACCACAAGGCTGCAGCCGCTGCGCAGCGTCGAGCGGGCGCGCACGCTGATCGAGAAGAATCCAGGCAAATTCTCGCGACCGGTCGATCTCTTCGAACTGCTTGTGATCGAATTCCAGCGGACGCTGATCGCGATCGTCATCGAACTCACCGAGGAACTCAACCAGATCGAGGATATCGTCTACGACAATGCGCCGCGCGACGAGCGCCGGCGGCTGGCGCCGGTCCGGCGAACCGTGGTGCGGCTGCACCGGCATCTGCGCACCGTGCTGGCGCTGATGCGCCGCGCCGGGGCAGCCGACGAGGACGAGATGCCCTTCGGCTTCGACGATGTGGCCCGGCGGCTGACGAGCCGGCTGGAAACGGTCGACCACGATGTCTATGCCCTGCAGGACCGGGCCCGGCTGCTGCACGAAGAAATCGATTCGAAACAATCCTCAGAGACCAACCGCCACCTCTATCTGCTGTCGATCATGACGGCCTTCCTGCTGCCGCCGACGCTGGTGACGGGTTTCTTCGGCATGAACACCGCCAACCTGCCCTTCGCCGTCGGCGATTACGGCACGGAATACGCCATCATCCTGATCATCGCCTCGATCGTCTTCGCCTGGTGGCTGCTGCGGCGGGTGGATATTCTTTGAGGGTGAAAGGTTCGGCGTGACTCTCGGAGTGCGAGCTCGCTCCTATTCCGTCAAACGTCGCGGTACTTGCCACAGAGCTCACCCAACGCTCCGTCATCCCAGGGCTTGACCTGGCTTGACCCGAGGATTCATGTAGGCCTCCTCCACCAGCACCGGGCATGGATCCTCTGCTCAAGGTAGCTCAAGGCCGAGAGTGGGTTAACGCTCTTGCCAATTCGCCGCCGACGCAGCGGATGGCGCGGCGTTGCGCCTATCGCATCATGCGGGACGCGGCCACTGTCAGCATTGCGACGCTTCGTCCATCTGATTATGACCTCGGCGATGGCGGGCAATCCCGGAGATCGGTGCCCGCGTGAATTAGCTGCTTCATGCCACCACCTCGCGCGGAACGGTTCTTGCACGGTTACTAATATGTTCACCGTGGGGAGGCCTGATGTCATGAAGTGGCACACACCTGGAGAATTCAGCCCGCTGATGCTCGTTGTGAACGGGCCGGAAAAATACAAGCTTGTCGCGAGCCTTTGGGAGGCGGCCCAGATGCTGACGGCTTGCTGGCCGCTCGACGACGGGGAAGAATATCTGACCGCGGTGAAGGCTTGCCGGGATGCGATCCACGGGGACCTTCCTGCTGAGGACGCACGGTACGCGCTTATCCGTGCCGCCAAGGAAGCAGGCATTCCGGTGATCACCGTCGTTCACTGAGTTGTTGCGCCGTTGCTTCGTGCCACGGCCCTCCGCTTCGCTCCCCACGTTGGCCCTTCCCTCTTCCGTTTGCGGGAAAGGGGAAGGGTGACGGGCGGCATTCGGGACCTATCAATAAGGCGAATAGCACTGCTGGCGTGGGCCGTTATAAGGCTGGAAGGTGTTGTCGTAGGCGCGGTAGGACCGGTAGCGGTTCGCGCACCAGGCGACGTGAGCCGAACCCATGCGCGGCGCGGGCGCGGCGTAGCGCGGAGCAGCAATGATCGCGCCGGTGCCGAAGGCGGCGAGCGGATACCAGTAGCCGTTATAGCGGCGATAGCCGGGGCGGTAGTAGGAATAGCCGCGATAGCCGCCATACCAGCCGGGCCGGTAGTAGGCGCCGGGGCGATAGCCGGGCCGGTAGTAGTCGCGGCGGTAAGGCCGATAATAATCGCGGTAGTATTGGACGTTCTCGACAGCCGAGGTTTTTCCAACCTGCGGCGCGGCCGGCATCTGTATTGCTTGCGACGGCACGAAGCCCGTCAGCACGACGGCGGCGGCCAATACCGCGGTCGCAATTTTGTTTCTCAGGCCGATCATTTCTTTCTCTCCATTCAGCAGCGATAACCGCTTGGTCTTGCAACGCTTTCGGGAGAAAATGGTTCCAAAAGCGGCCGGAACGGGCCGCTTTTGGATAAGCGGGGTCAACCGGCGCGCTCAGGCGACGGCGGAGATTTTCGCCGTTTCACCCTGCAGGCGGTTCACCATGAAGTTCGAATACCATTCGAGGAACTGCATGACGCCGCCCTCGTGCACGGCCGAATAGGGGCCGGGCTCATAGGCGGGCGAGTGGATGCCGAAGGCATTCTCTTCGACGATCCGGCGGTCCTGGTCGTTGGTCTCGGTCCAGACGTGCGTCAGTTCCTCGAGATTGTAATCGACGCCTTCCACGGCGTCCTTGTGGACGAGCCACTTGGTCGTCACCGCCGTCTCGTTGGCGCTGAGCGGCAGCACTCGGAAGGAGATAGCGTGGTCGCCGAGCAGATGGTTCCACGTCGTCGGATAGTGGAAGAGCAGCATCGTGCCGATACGATTGATCGAGATGTCGTCGGAGATCCGGCGCTGCACGGCCGGCTTGCCCGACATGGTGTAGCTTTCGGCATCCTCGATCAGCGGCATGCGGGCGGTGCGGAACTGGCCATCCGGCGAGATCTGGAACTTGCTCGGCAGGCCGGCGGCCTCGCAGCGCGCCCAATGGCCTGCAATCTCCGGATCGTCGGCGCCGCCGTCTGTGCCGGTGACACTCGGCGCTTCCGGATAGGTGCGGCAGAGTTCCGGGTGATTGGCGGCGCAGTGGTAGCACTCGCGGTTGTTTTCCCAGACGAGCTTCCAGTTGCCCTTCTCGATGATCGTGCTCTGGAAAGCCACCTTGGTCTCGCCGATCCGATGCGGCGCCATATAGGGCTCGATCGTGTCGCGCACCGGCTTGAAATCGGGGGCGACGTCGGCAAGGCAGATGAAAATATAGCCTGCGACGCTCTCGCAGTGGACGGGCTTCAGGTTGAAGCCGGTTTTGTCGAAATCATCGCCCATGTGACGGGCAAAGGCAAGTTTGCCGTCGAGATCGTAAGTCCACTGATGATAGGGGCAGACGAGACGCACGGAAGAGCCGTGCTCCTTGGTGCAGACGCGCGAGCCGCGATGACGACAGCTGTTGTGGAAGGCGCGGATGACATTGTCACGGCCGCGGACGATGACGACCGGATAGGTGCCGATCTGGACGGTGAAATAGGCGCCCGGCTTCGGCAACTCGCAATCATGGCCCATGAACAGCCAGTCGCGATAGTAGATCATCTCCATGTCGAGTTTGAAATAATCCTCGTCGGTGTAGAACGGCTGTTCGAGGCTGAAGCCCTCGCGGCGGTTCTTGAGCTGACGTAAAACGTTGCTGCGAATATCCATCTTCATGTCCTCGTGCACCGGCTGCCGCCTTCAGCGGAAGGCTATGGAAGCGCGCCTGCTAACCTTCTCCTGCGGGAGAATTGCTCATGGCGCCATTTAATCACCTGGCATTCCTGCCGCTTGGTTGTAATGCGACATCGGCTTCGAAATTGACGACAGGAAGCGCGGAGGCTTCAAAACAGCCCTTCCCGGTCGACCCGATGTCCGACTCTGCAGGCAATTATCGTCAATTGCGACATTGCGTAAAGACCGGATCGGCAAAGAAGGCGGCTCTCCGGTATCGGCGATTGTCGCATTTACGACATTGCCGGCTTCCGGCCGATGCGACGGCCGTATCTTAATGCTGCGTTAAGCATACGCTCTTATCCTGCTGCCGACCTCAGACCGACAAAGCATGTAAACCATGGCCAGACTCCGCTATTTCGACGCGAAAGAAGTAATCCGGCCGCAGGAGCGGCCATTGGTCGCCGCCCATTCCGAATTCCTGCGCACCGGCCGCATCCCCCGCGACCGGCGCCACTGGCTGGCCGAGGAAAGGCGCTACCTCACCCATGATGAGGTCGCCGCAAAGACCGGCCGCAAGCTGCAGGCGGCTGGCGAGAAGACGCATCAGCACATCAACGGCTTCCACCACTCGATCCAGTTTCCGAAGATGATCTTCCACCGGACGCTGGAGGACAGCCCGCATCTCGGCTATTGCCACGTCACCGCAGCGCGCACGAAATTCGCCCGCTACGAGGAGGTCAGCTGGGCTTTCTACATCGCCAACTTCTATTCCGAAATCGGCGACAACGACAACTTCTTCGAACGGATCGACGTCGGCTATTCGCGGATGTATTTTGCCGTCGCGATCAAGCCGGGCGAGGAGTCCTCCGAAAAGATGACGATCGATCGATCGGTGCGCGGCAACGGGCTGCTCTTTCGCACCCACGATCCGCAGGCAGCGATCCGCAACATCCTGCTGCTCGGCGCCCGCAACGAACAGCTGCGCGAAATCATCCGACAATTGTGAGCGAACAAGGCGATTGATCGCCGGCGACGGAAAGCCTAATGACTGCCGGAACCAGAGACGGGCAGCATATGGCACGCATTATCGATATCAGAGCAGACAGGCAGGCGGCGCTCGAAGCGGCCTGTGCCGCTCTTTCCCAAGGCTTTGCCATCGCCATGCCGACGGAGACGGTCTACGGCCTTGCGGCCGACGCCACCAATCCGGCAGCCATCACCCGCATCTACGAGACCAAGGGACGGCCGCGCTTCAACCCGCTGATCTGCCATATGGCCGATCTCGATATGGCCGAGCACCATGCCGAGTTCGACCCGGTATCGCGGGCGCTCGCCGAAGCCTTCTGGCCCGGCCCGCTGACGCTGGTGCTGCCGCTGAAGGCTGAAAGCCCGATCCACGCTCTGGCGACCGCCGGTCTCGACAGCGTCGGCGTGCGTGTGCCCAAGGGCTTCGCCGGTGCCCTGATCGGCGCCTTCGGACGGCCGCTCGCGGCGCCGAGCGCCAATACGTCAGGCGCCATCAGTGCCACAAGTGCTGCCCATGTCGAAGCCGATCTCGGGGCGAGAATTCCATTGATCCTCGATGCGGGACCGAGCGCCGTCGGCGTCGAATCGACCATTGTCAAGGCGGAGGGTGGCCGGCTGCGGCTGCTTCGCCCCGGCGGGCTGGCGGCGCGCGAGATCGAGCGGGTCGCAGGCCAGCCGCTGCTGCGCGCCAAAAAGGCATCGGCGGCAATCGAGGCGCCCGGCATGCTCGCCTCGCATTATGCGCCGGGCGCCAGCGTGCGCCTCAATGCGACCAAAGTGGAACCAGGCGAAGCGCTGATCGCCTTCGGCGGTGCGGCGGTCGAAGGCGCGCGTAGGGCACGCATCGTCCTCGATCTCAGCCCACGCGGCGACCTGGCGGAAGCGGCGGCCAATCTTTTCGACTATATGAAGCGTGCCGATGCCAGCGGCGTATCGAGTATTGCCTTCTCGCCGATCCCGGACGACGGGCTCGGCGAAGCCATCAACGACCGGCTGCAAAGGGCTGCCGCGCCCCGCGCGACCAACTGACCCGATAGAAGCGATAGAGGATCGACCTGATGAGCAGCGCCGGCATTTTCACCGATCTTCTCGACCGTTTCGCAGCAATCGTCGGCGAAAAATATGCGCTGCGCAGCGAGGCCGATCTGGCGCCGCACCTGATCGAAAACCGTGGGCTCTATCACGGCTCCTCCCCTCTCCTGCTGAAGCCCGGCTCGGTCGAGGAGGTCTCCGCGATCATGAAGCTCGCGACCGAGACCAAAACGGCGATCGTGCCGCAGACCGGCAATACCGGCCTCGTCGGTGGCCAGACGCCGCGCACGGGGCAGGCCGACATCATCCTGTCGCTCGAACGCATGACGAGGATCCGCGACGTCGACCCGGTGGCGAACGTGCTGGTCGCCGATGGCGGCGCGATCCTGGCCGATGTGCAGAAAGCGGCCGAAGCGCATGGGCGGCTGTTTCCGCTCTCGCTCGGCTCGGAGGGCTCCTGCCGCATCGGCGGCAATCTCTCCACCAATGCCGGCGGCACGGCCGTGCTTGCCTATGGCAATATGCGCCAGCTCTGCCTTGGCCTCGAAGTGGTGCTGCCGACTGGCGAGATCTGGGATGGTCTGCGCCGCCTGAAGAAGGACAATACCGGTTATGACCTGCGCGATCTCTTCATCGGCGCCGAAGGCACGCTCGGCATCATCACCGGCGCGGTGCTGAAGCTGTTTCCTCAGCCGCTCGGTCATCAGGTGGCGTTTGCCGGCCTCAATTCGGTCGAGGATGCGCTTGCGCTTTTCAACCTTGCCGCCAGCCTCTGCGGCACCTCCCTCACCGGTTTCGAACTGATGCCGCGCTTCGGCGTCGAGATCACCACCCGTCATATCGACGGCGTGCGCGATCCGCTGGAAGCGGCCTACCCCTGGTACGTGCTGATCGACATCTCGACCTCGGATTCGGCCGAGACGGCGGAGCGGATGATGAACGGCGTGCTGGAACAGGGCTTCGAGACCGGGCTGGTGCAGGACGCCGCGATCGCCGCCTCCGTCGCCCAGCAGAAGGCGATCTGGCACATGCGCGAGAGCATGTCGGACGCGCAGAAGCCGGAAGGCGGTTCAATCAAGCACGACGTCTCCGTGCCGGTGTCGAAGATCCCGCATTTCATGGCCGAGGCGGAGAAAGTCGTCATGGCAGCCATGCCGGGCGCCCGCATCTGCGCCTTCGGCCATATGGGCGACGGCAATATTCACTACAATATTTCCCAGCCTATCGGCGCCGACAAGGCCGCCTTCATCGCACGCTGGCGCGAAATGAACCACATCGTGCATGGACTGGTGCTCGCCCATGGCGGCTCGATCTCGGCCGAACACGGCATCGGCCAGCTGAAGCGCGACGAACTGGCGGCAATCCGCCCGGCGATCGAAATCGAGCTGATGCGCCGCATCAAGCGCGCCTTCGATCCGGCTGGTATCATGAACCCCGGGAAGGTGGTCAGTCTCGAGATATGAGGTTTGCCCCTCATCCGCCTGCCGGGGTCGAGCCACGGGTCTCGACCCGCCCTTCGGACCCCCGCACGCGGGGCGAAGGGGATATGCCGCAGCCTCTCCGTTCCTCACCAACCTCATCGCAGGGCACGCTCGCCCCGTTTACGGGGAGAGGGTTAGGGTGAGGAGCAGCCGTCCGTACGAATGGCCGGTCTTGGCTTGAGCCTGCTGATCGTGGGAAACTCGGAGCAATTTCCCGTTGCTCGAACCACCTTACGCCTGCTGCGTGCCGCCGCCGGTCAGGATCTGCAGGGCCGGCGACTGCTGGGTGCTGTTCTGGACGTCGTACATCGCGGTGAAGCGCCGCAGCAGCTTGTCCACCTTCTTCGGATCCTGGAGGTCCTCGAGCTTGACGAAACGATTAATGAGATCGGCCTGTTTGGCGACGTCCATGCCCGATATCTGTGACGGCAGGCTGTAAGCCGTGGTGATGACCTGATAAAGCGCCTTGTCGCCAAGGAGCGAATAGATTGAGGTGATGCTGGAGGCTTTGCGGCTGAAATAGAGCGCCAGGCGGACGCCGTCGTTGCTTTCGCCTTGCTGGGTTTCCAGCGTCTGCTGCAGGTAGAGCTCCTGGGTATTGTCCTCGGCCGCCTCGTTCTGGATGGCGCCGATCTTGGCACGGGTCAGATTGCCGTCCTTGTCGAAGTTGAAGGCAGCGACGATATCCTTGAAGCGCGCATCGGCCTTGGTGTTGAGGTAGCTCTTCTTGTCGTCGGGATCGGAAGTGAAGATCTTCTTCAGCGTCGCCTTGTCGTAATCCTTCGGGTCGAGGTTGTTCGCCTTCAACACCAGATCGGTCAGGCGGCTGTCAGCGAGGAAATCGTCGAGCGACTGCACTTTCGCCATACCCTTGGCGAAATAATCCACCTCGGCGGTTGCGTCCTTCGATGCCTTGTCCTTTACCGGGCCGGCCTTCAGCAGCATGGTCACATGCGCCTTGTAGTCGGTGGCGTATTTGGCCATGGTCGCGTCGGGCAGCGCCTGGAGGGGTGCGGCCGCCTTGCCGTCGGGGCCGAAATTGAAGGCGCGGGCGAGATTGGTAATTCGCTCGTCCTTGAGCGAGGCGATATAGCCGTCCGGATCGTAGGCATCGCTCGTCAGGATCTTGCGCATCATCGAGCGCGGCACGTCCTGATCGGTCAAGCCGAAGGCCTGCAGCGCGACATGATAGAGATCCGGCAGGTTGTCGTTGCTCCTGGTGAAATCGGCCGTTCGATTGGTGCGCAGGAAATCATTGACGGTCTTGACGTCGGAAAAGTTCAAGAGGCTGCTGCTGTCTGCCATCATGCTCTTGTAATTGTCGGCAACTTCTTCGATCGCCTCGTCGCGCTCGTCGTCATAGCGCGCCATGTAGTTGTCGTTGGTGGTCTGCGCCTGATCTGCGGTCTGGATCGAGCTGACGACGGGAAGCGATCCGTCGGCGGCAAAATTGAAATCGGCATTGAGGTCGGAATAGCCGGCCGCGGCGGCGGCGGTCGCATCAGTCAGGATGCTCCTGAGATCGGCGTCCGTGATATCGAACGGCAGATTGTAGGTGCTCTTCAGGAAGTTGGTGATTGCAGGATCGGCGATGAGATCATCGACATTGGAGATCGTCGCCATACGGGCGGAATAGTCGTCCGTGCGCGCCGTGGCGGCAATTTTCGTGTTGGTGATCTGGGCGGACGTCTGTGCCGCCATGCCGTCCTCGAGCGAACCGTCCGCCTTGAAGTTGAAGGCGGCAGCGACGTCGGCATAGGTGCCGGTGCCGCTCTGATCGGTCAGGATAGCGCGCAGATCGACATCGCTGACGGTCGAGGGGATGCCGTAAGCGTTGCGGATGAAATTATTCAGCCGCCGGTCGGCCAGCAGCTGGTCGACATTGGAGATGCCGGCGATGGTTGCCTGGTAATAGACGGCGGCATCGTCGGCCTTGCTTGCCGTGCTGGCGCTTTGCGCCGCGCTCTGCGTGGCATAGAGGGTCGCGACCGAGCCGTCCGTTTTGAAATTGAACAGATCGTGGACGTCGCTGTAGCCCTGGGCGCTGGCCGCCGAGGGATCGACGAGGAAGCTCCTCAGCGTTGCGTCGGAGACGCTGTCGGCGATCTGCATGCTGGTTCTGAGATAGCTAACGGCGACGGAATCGGACATGATGTCGTCGACATTGGTGACATTGCCGATCATGCTGTTGAAGTGCGTTGCGTTCGCCGCCGATTTGTCGGTGGTCGACTTGCGCTGCGCGTCGGTCTGAATCACCGACCCGTTGATCGAGCCGTCAGCCTGGAAGTTGAAGTCGGCATTGAGATCGGAATGCCCCTGGGCGGCGGCATAGGTCGAGTCCGTCAGAATGCTCTTCAGCTCGGCATTGCTGAAACTGCTGCCGAGGCCGTAGGCATCCTTGATATAGCGTGCCAGAACGCTGTCGGCGAGCAGGTCGTCGACATTGGTGATGCTGCTCGACCGCGAGGTCACGCTATAATAATTGGCGGTGCTTGCCGCCGCGTCCTTCAGCTTGTTCGACTGGGCGATCGTCTGTGCACGCGCCGTTGTCGATGTCGTGCCGTCGGCCTTGAAATTGAAGGCGTTGTAGACATTGGTGAAGCCCATCAGCTGGGCGTAGCCGGGGTCGGTCAACACCATGCGCAGCGCCGGCGCGGTGAAATCGGCGCCCATGCTGTAGGCGGTCTTGATATAGGACGTCAGACGACTGTCGGCGACGAGATCGTCGACATTGGTGATCGTGCCGATCTTGGCAGTATAATAGGCCTGGTTGTATTCGGCCGCCGTCTTGCTGACATAGACGACATCAGAACCGACGGAATTGTCGATGATGACGGACTGGTTATTCAGCGTATAGGTCTCGATGATCGACGCCTTCTGCGTCGCGGTCTGGGCGCTGCCGTTGACCGTACCGTCGGCATTGAAGCTGAATTGGGCCGCAAGCGCCTTGTACTTGTCGCCGCCCTGCGCGTTCACGACGCTTGTCGGGTCGCTAAGATCGCTCGTCAGCACCTGCCGCAGGAAATCCTTCGAGGCATAGGTGGGATCGATCTTGAAGGCCTTCAGCACATAGGTGCGCAGCCGGGTGTTGTTGACCAGGTCGTCGACGGTCTGCACGCTGTCGATATTGTTGCTGTAATAGGTGCTCTCGGTGGCCGCCGCCTTGTCGGCATCGACGAAGGACTGCTTGTACAGGCCGATGAGCTCGTCTTCCTGCGCGTCGGTCTGAACGTCCTTCTCGGGCGCATTGAAGTTGAAGGCGGCCGCGAATTCACGGTAGCGCGTATCGGAGAGCTTGTTGGCGTAGCTGTTCGGGTCCGTGAGATCGCTTTCCAGCACCTTCTTCATGAAGGCCTTGGCATAGGTCATATCCTCGAGGCCATAGGCCTTCATGGCGTAGCTGTAGAGCTTGTAATCGCCGAGAAAGTCGTCGACGTCTTTGACCTTGTTGATATTGTCGGCGTAGTACTGGGCATCCTTCTTGACCGTCGCCTGCGAGGCGACCTTGTTCAAGCTCGACGTCATGTCCTTCGACAGGATCGTGTAAGCGAGGGAGGCCGTGATCATGAAAAGCGCCCTTTTCGGCAAAATCTCTAAAAGAACGACAAACTGCTGGTAAGCCCATTTTGCCACGCAAAGCTTACCCGAGACTTACCTTTCGACTGCGCCATTTCAGGTCAGCCAGCCGTTCACCTTCCGGAAACCCTGCCGGATTCGGTTTTGATAACCATCAGGGGAGGCAAAGTTTTCTTAACCGCAATTTTTAAGCAGTACGGAAGGGGGGCCGCCTATTGTCGGCCATAGAGGACGAAAAGTCCCGAGGAGAAGACCGCAAACCGGCTCTCAGGTAAGACAAGGGTAGAATGAAATGAACAATCCCGTTTTGAAGCCCGTTTGGGCTGGCACGACGCTGCGTCTCGATCCGTCCCGCTTCCCGCAGCAAATCAGCTACGCCATCCATGATTGTTCGGATGATGTCAGCATCACGATAGACGAACGTGGCGCAGTGCTGCGGAAAGTCCTTCCCTCCAGCGGTCTGCCGCTCTCGATTGCCCTGCCGAGGCGCGTCTTCAAGGGTGTCGCCGCCCGCGCCATCGACCATGGCGACGGCGAGGTCACCGTCACGCTCGAACTTCACCACGCCGATCCCGAGCTCTGCATTCCGCTGCTCGTTGCCCATGATCTCAGCGACATCGCCGCCGACTGGCGCAGCTGGTCGGAGGCCTTCCGCATTCCGATGCTGATGGTCGAGGCAGATGGCGTCGCCCGGCCGCTCGAGGACCATATCGGGGCGCTGCGCACCAGTGACCTCAAGCCGCGTCGCCGTCATTCCTACTTCGCCAATCGCCGTCCGCGCTTTCTCGTGCGTCGCACCACCGGGCAGCTGGGCGTCGCCATGAAGATCGAAGGCAAGGAAATCATCGCCCGCAACTGACCGAAATCGCGACTGTGCCATCTCGGCAGGAAGATCTGGAAGAAGCCAAACCCGGCCCTCGTGCCGGGTTTATCGTTTCACGAACCATTCCATTCAGGGAATGGCAAAGAGCAGCGAAAAGAACAGCCCGGCGAATATGGTCAGGCCGACGCGGTTGTTCGACTTGAAGAGCGCCAGGCATTGGGCGGGATCGTTGATATCAAGGCGGATGATCTGCCAGGCGAACATGCCGGCCGCGCCGAACAAGGCCAGAAAGGCGATGAGATTGGCGCCGGCGAGCGCGAAGGCCGCAAACATCAGCACCAGCGTCAGCCCATAAAGGCCGATCAGCCATTGCCTCGTCTTATCGCCGAAGAGGCGCGCGGTGGAGCGGACACCGATCAGCTCGTCATCCTCCTTGTCCTGATGTGCATAGATGGTGTCGTAACCGATCGTCCAGGCGACGGAGGCGGCATAAAGCAGGATGGCGGCAAAGGAGAGGCCGCCCAGAATGCCGGCCCAGCCCATCAGCGCGCCCCAGGAAAAGGCAAGGCCGAGATAAAATTGCGGCCAGTCGGTGAAGCGCTTGGCATAGGGATAAAGTGCCACGATGCCGAGCGAAAGCAGGCCGAGAAAGACGGTGAACCAGTTGAACTGCAAGAGCACGAAGAGGCCGACCAGCGCCTGAATGCCGATGAAGATCTTCGCGCGTCCGCGGGTGACGCGGCCCGAGGGCAGCGGACGCGAACGGGTGCGCGCCACTTCCATGTCGATCTCGTGATCGACGAGATCGTTATAGGTGCAGCCGGCGCCGCGCATGGCGACGGCACCGATAAAATAGAGGAAAAGGTGGGAGACCAGCAGGCTGCCGGAATAGAGCCCTTGGCCGATCGCCGCGTTGGAGGCGAGCGTGGCCGACCAGAAGCACGGCCACATCAAGAGCTCCCAGCCGATCGGGCGATCCCAGCGTGCAAGCTGCGCATAAGGCCAGAGCCATGGCGGCAGGGTCCGGTAAACCCAGTTATCGGAAGGTGCGTCGGAGACGCGATCGTTGAACTCGCCGGTATCTTGCATGCCATCCATCTAGCGGCGGGCTGGCGATCCGGTCAAGAAGCGATCGCGACGGCGCCAGAAGCGTGTCGCATCAAATCTGATTCCTGTGATCGCTTTGGCTCTTTGTGATGCATGACGCCCGGAACCGCGGCACACTTCCGGGACATGATTTGATCACTGCAGAGAGAAATTGAACCTGTAGGTCGCCGAGACACCGATGAGCACCTGGTTCTTCGAGCCGCGCTGCCGCACGAGACTGCTGTCGGCCGCCGGACCCGCCAGTCGTTTGTATTCGAGGAAAGAGCTGGCCGACAGGTTTTCCGTCGCCTTCCATGTCAGAGCCGCACCGGCGCCATAGGACTGGATGCCCGACGACGGCTTGTATTGATCAAGCCCGCTCGCCGCCGCCTGTTTGGCGTTGACGCCGTAATAGGCATCATAATAGCCGCTGGTGGCGAATGTCGCGCGCGGACCGCCTGACAGTTGCAGGTTGGGGGCGATATCGGTGAAGGCATCAACGGCGAGATCGGCAACGACGCCGTCATGCGAGCGGATGCCCTGGCGAACTTCGGCGCGGGCGCGCAGGAAATCGGTCGGATAAACTTCGACGAAGCCACCGGCTTCCGCTCCCCATTTGACCTTCTTCATGCCCTTCAGCTCGTGACCGTCGCCCTCATCGCGCGAAGGCACGAATTTGCCGACGATGCCGGCGCGGAAGGTGCCATTATCCATGAGGGCCAAGGACGGATTGTCGTTGCGCGAGGAAAAGCGTGGAGCCGAGCCCTGCCGGCCGGCCGAAATCAGCGGGCTGAACCGGAATTCATAACGCCGTGAACCCTCGAATTTCGGCGCTGAAAAGCCGGCGACACCAACGCTCAGATACCAGTCGCCGGACCAGAAATGCTGGCCGCTTTCCTGCGCGGTGGCCGAACCAACGGATGAAAAAGCAATAAGAAAAGAAATCGATACGACTGATCGATGAGACACGTCTGCACTCCAGGAAACGCAAAAACAAAGCCGCGGAGAGCGGCGGCCGCTAGACTTATCCTGATGTCGTTACCCCAATGTTAACCACAGTGAAACTCATGAAACTCATGCCGTGCGGCCCCCTCATCCGCCCTACGGGCACCTTCTCCCGCTTGGGAGAAGAGGGGATTGAGACCTCGCGACACGTCCCCTTCTCCCCAGCGGGGAGAAGGTGGCCCGAAGGGTCGGACGAGGGAGCCGCACGGGCCGACGCCAGCTATGGAATTTGCCCTATCTCTGGTTCCAGCGGCGGATGACCGGCTCGGTCAGGTCGTGCTCATAACCGAGCACGCTGATGCTGGCGGTATCGAGCACGAAATGCGCGCCACCCTGCGGCGGCAGGCCAAGCCAGCGGGCGGCCAGCACGCGCAGGAAATGCGAGCTGGAAAAGATCAGGATGGGCGCTGCCGCTTGGCGAAGCGCATGGATGACGGCATCGGCGCGGGCACCGACATCGGCAGCCGTTTCGCCGTTCGGGCAGCCGTCGCGAAAGAGCTGCCAGCCGGGACGTTCCGCCAGGATCGCCTTCGTCGTGACACCTTCATAGGCGCCATAGTCCCATTCGGCGAGGTCGTCGCGGATCAGAGCGCCCGCTCCGAAGCCGGCGAGAGCGCAGGTGTTGCGGGCTCGCGCCGACGGGCTCGACCAAACGGCGGAAAAGGAAAGGCCGGCCAGCCGCTCGGCAAGTTTTCGAGCGGCGGCTTGACCATTCGCCGTCAAGGGAATATCGCTGCGCCCGGTATGGCGCCCGGACAGGCTCCATTCGGTTTCACCGTGTCGAACCAAATATATTTCGGGAAACGCACTGCTCATCCGCATTCTCTTTCATTCCAAACGCTGCGGCGGTTCAGAACGTCACCTTTTCCAGCGGCGCCCGCCGCGCCTCGAATTCCTTCAGCTTGGCTTCATTCTCGGCGATGTAGTTGCGGTTGTCGGGAACGGCGAACTGGTTCTTGGCGATCTGGATCTGCAGGATGAACAGCTCATCCCAGCGGAAGCCCATTTCCGAGCCGGCGAGATAGAATTCCCACATGCGGAAGAACTGTTCGTCGTAAAGGGCCACCGCCTCGGCCTTGCGCGCCACGAAACGCTCGCGCCAGTGGCGCAGCGTATAGGCGTAATGCATCGGCAGGATTTCGACATCCTTGACCAGAAGCCCGGCCTTTTCAAGCGGCGGCAGCACCTCTCCGACGGAAGGGATGTAGCCGCCAGGAAAAATATATTTCTCGATGAAGGCATTGGTGCCGAAGCTCGGCTTCGGACGGCCGATCGAATGCAGCACCATGACGCCGTTGTGGTCGAGCAGGTCCGAGACCTTGCGGAAGAAATTGCCGTAGTTGCCGATCCCGACATGCTCGAACATGCCGACCGAGACGATGCGGTCGAACTTCCTGCCCGTCATGGTGCGGTAATCCTGCAGCTCGAAACGTACCCGCTCGGAAAGACCGCGTTTCTCGGCGCGTAAGCGGGAGACCTTCAGCTGCTCTTCGCTCAGCGTGATACCGGTGAAATCGGCTCCCTCCGTCGCCTCCGCCAGATACATGCCCATGCCGCCCCAGCCGGAGCCGATTTCCAGGATGCGCTGGTTGGGCTTAAGCAGCAGCTTGGCTGCGATATGGCGTTTCTTGGCGAGTTGCGCCTCGTCGAGACTGATGCCCGGCGGGTTGAAATAGGCACATGAATATTGCCAGTCCTCGTCGAGGAAAAGATCGAAGAGCTTGGCCGAGAGATCGTAATGATGGGCGACATTGTGCTTGTTACGATTGATCGGCACGCGGCTTTTCAGCTGCTGCCAGGCGATACGGCCGACGAGCAGCGCCGCCATCTTGAAGTCGAAGATCTCGTTGGTGGTGTTCTGCTTCACCAGCGACAGGAAGTCGTAGATGTTGCCCTGTTCGAGAATGAACCGGCCCTGCATGTACATCTCGCCGAGCTTCATCGTCGGGTCGCGGCGGATGGCGTCTTCAGCCTCCTGATCGGCAAGCCGGGCGACCACCAAGTCGCCGGTGCCGTCGCCGATCACGTGGGTCTCGCCGTTGGCAAGGGTAAGCTTCAACGAACCCTTGCGGATGATTTGCTGGACGATCGAGAAGAAAGCCGACGCCATGGACGCCTCGCAAATGTGACAGGATGGTCACATCAACTTAATAGCTCTCACTCGCCTTACAAGCGCCGGATTTAGCAGTCAGCGCAGAACGCTGCCAAACTGTGGCATTTTTGCCAGAATACCGGCTAAATCCTTATTTTCGCTTCATGGCTTCAGCGAGTGCAGCGCCGAAAGCACCCTGGCCCTCCGCTTTCGGAGCTGCGGGCCGGCGCTCATTCTGCGGCCGGGCGCCCTGACTTGCGCGAGAATCACCCCGCGCCTGAGACGCAGAAGAACCATCGTCGCGGCGCATCGAAAGGCCGATGCGCTTGCGCTTGGCATCGATTTCCACGACCCGCACCTTGACGACATCGCCCGCCTTGACCACCTCATGCGGGTCCTTGACGAAGCGATCGGCGAGTTGCGACACATGCACCAGGCCATCCTGGTGCACGCCGATATCGACGAAGGCGCCGAAGGCCGCGACATTGGTGACCGTGCCTTCGAGCACCATGCCGGGCGTCAGGTCGGAAATCTCGTGGACGCCCTCGGCGAAGGTCGCGGTCTTGAAGCTCGGACGCGGGTCGCGCCCGGGCTTTTCCAGCTCGGCGATGATATCCTTCACCGTCGGCAGGCCAAATTTCTCGTCGATGAACTGACGCGGATCGATCGATTTCAAGATGGCGCTATCGCCCATCAGCGTGCGCAGGTCGCGGCCGCAGGCGGCGACGATCTTCTTGGCGACGCCGTAGGCCTCGGGATGCACCGAGGAGGCATCGAGCGGCTCCTTGCCGTTCGGAATGCGCAGGAAGCCGGCGCATTGTTCGAAGGTGCGGCCGCCGAGGCGTGCGACCTTCAGCAGATCGCGCCGCGTCTCGAAGCGGCCCTCGCTGTCGCGGTGGCGGACGATGGCCTCGGCGATCGACGGGCCGAGGCCGGAGACACGGGCAAGCAATGGCGCAGAGGCGGTGTTCAGATCGACGCCGACGGCGTTCACCGCGTCTTCGACGACGGCATCGAGGGAACGCGACAGCTTCTGCTGATCGACATCGTGCTGATACTGGCCGACGCCGATCGATTTCGGCTCGATCTTGACGAGCTCGGCGAGCGGATCCTGCAGGCGGCGGGCGATGGAGACGGCGCCGCGCAGCGATACGTCGAGATCGGGAAACTCCGCCGCGCCGGTCGCCGAGGCGGAATAGACCGAGGCGCCGGCTTCCGAGACGATGACCTTGGTCGGCTTCGGGGCCGGCAGATCGGCCAGCATGTCGGCCACCAGCTTTTCCGTTTCGCGGCTGCCGGTGCCGTTGCCGATCGCGATCAGCTCGACATTGTGCTTGCGGATCAGCGAGGCGAGTTCGATCTGGGCGCCGCGCACGTCGTTCTTCGGCTGGAAGGGATAGACGGTCGAGGTCGCCACCACCTTGCCGGTGCCGTCGACGACAGCGACCTTGACGCCGGTGCGGATGCCGGGATCCAGGCCCATCGTCGCGCGCGAGCCGGCGGGTGCGGCCAGTAGCAGGTCCTTGAGATTGCGGGCGAAGACGTGAATCGCCTCCTCTTCGGCCCTTTCGCGCAGCTCGCGCATCAGGTCGAGCGACAGCGACATGGAAAGCTTCACCCGCCAGGTCCAGCTGGCGACCTCCATCAGCCAGCGGTCGCCGGGGCGACTCGTGCCGATCTCGTAAGCAGCGGCGATCATCCGTTCGACCGGCTTATTCGGCGAGGCGGTCTCGGCATCGGCCTCGATCGTCAGCGTCAGCACCTCCTCGTTCCAGCCGCGCAGCATGGCAAGCGCCCGGTGGCCGGGCGCGGTCGCCCAGCGTTCGGAGTGGTCGAAATAGTCGGAAAACTTCTCACCCGCCGCCTGCTTGCCATCGACGACCTTGGCTTTCAGCAGCGAAGCCTGACGCATATGGGCGCGCAACTTGCCGAGCAGGTCGGCATTTTCGGCAATGGCTTCGGCGATGATATCACGCGCGCCTTCAAGCGCCGTCTTCACGTCGGGCACATCAGCCGTGACGAAGCCTTCAGCGAGCACCGCTGGCTCCCGGCCGCGATCGGCAAGGATCGCCTCGGCAAGCGGGCCGAGGCCGCGTTCCCGGGCGATTTCGGCGCGGGTACGCCGCTTCGGCTTATAGGGCAGATAGAGATCCTCGAGCTCCGCCTTGGTTGCGGCACCCGCGACCTTGGCCATCAGCTCCTCAGTCATCTTGCCCTGACCGGTGATCGATTCGACGATCGTGTCGCGCCGGGCCTCGAGCTCGCGCAGGTACACCAGCCGCTCGGCGAGATCGCGCAGCTGCGTGTCATCGAGCCCGCCCGTCACTTCTTTGCGGTAGCGGGCGATAAAGGGCACGGTGGCCCCCTCGTCGAGCAGCTCGATGGCGGCCTTGGCCTGGTCGGGCCGGGCATTGATTTCGGCGGAGATGCGGGCTGCGAGAAAACGGAGGTCTGCGGCCATGGGATTCCCTATGTCGACGAAAGTTGCGGGACCATAGCGGCGAAAAGCGGCAAGGCAATGCCCGACTGGGGTTTCCACAGCGGAAGTTGACGGGTTGGGGCTACACGGCACAACGCCAACCGTTGCCCACTACCCCATTGCTCTCTTCCGTTTTTGCGGTTGTGCAGATGCGGCATTCTTTGATAGCAGAAGCAACGTTTTTGGATCGCCCTGCCCGCGGGCGCAAGGAAAAGAGTGACATGCCAAACCTTCTTCTCGAACTTCGCTCCGAAGAGATTCCGGCCCGCATGCAGCGCAAGGCTGCGGGCGACCTGAAGAAGCTCGTCACCGATGCGCTCGTCGAAGCCGGCCTGTCCTATGAAGGCGCGCGCGAATACTGGACGCCACGACGGCTGGCGCTCGACATTCACGGCCTGACGGCGCGCTCGGCCGATGTGCGCGAGGAGCGCAAAGGGCCGCGCACCGACGCCAACGAGAAGGCGATCGAGGGCTTTCTTCGCGGCGCCGGCCTTTCGTCCGTCTCTGAGGCCCAGGTGGTGAGCGACCCGAAGAAGGGCGATTTCTACGTCGCTGTGATTTCCAAACCCGGCCGCTCGACGGAAGAGATCGTCGCCGAAGTGATGCCCGGCATCATCCGCGATTTCCCCTGGCCGAAATCGATGCGCTGGGGCAAGGCTTCCTCCAAGCCCGGCGCAATGCGCTGGGTGCGGCCGCTGCAGTCGATCGTCTGCACCTTTGGCCCGGAGCATGAAGAAACCACCGTCATCCCGTTTGAAATCGACGGCATCACCGCCTCCAACATCACCTACGGCCATCGCTTCCACGCGCCCGAGGGAATCACCGTCCGGCGTTTCGACGATTACGTGGCGAGCCTGGAAAAGGCGAAAGTCATCCTCGACGCCGAGCGGCGCAAGGACATCATCCTGCATGACGCGCGCGACATCGCTTTTGCCAACGGGCTCGAACTGGTGGAAGACGAAGGCCTGCTGGAGGAAGTTTCCGGCCTCGTCGAATGGCCGCAGGTGCTGATGGGTTCCTTCGAGGAGGATTATCTCTCCATTCCCTCGGAGATCATCCGCCTGACGATCAAGACCAACCAGAAGTGTTTCGTAACCCGCAGGCAGGGTGAAGAGACGCTGTCGAACAGGTTCGTTCTCGTCTCCAACATCCAGGCGAGCGACGGCGGCAAGGAAATCGTTCACGGCAACGGCAAGGTCGTGCGCGCCCGGCTTTCGGATGCCCTGCATTTCTGGAAGCGCGACCAGGGCGATATGCCCGATCTCGAAACGCTGAAAGCATCTGCGGCAAAGTTCGGTCTCGACCTGAGCAAGCCGCTCGACCAGCGCATGGCCAAGCTCGACGCGCTCGACGTGACCTTTCATGCCAAGCTCGGCACGCAGGGCGCCCGCGTCGCCCGCATCCGGGCGCTGGCAAGGGAACTGGCGGCGATCACCGGCGCCGACCAGACCCTCGTCGATCGTGCCGCCGTGCTCGCCAAGGCGGATCTGCGCACCGAAGCCGTCGGCGAGTTTCCGGAACTGCAGGGCTTGATGGGCCGCAAATATGCGGTGCTGCAGGGCGAGAACGCCTCCGTCGCCGCGGCGATCGAGGACCATTACAAGCCGCAAGGCCCCTCGGACCGCGTGCCGGACGACAAGGTGGCGGTTACGCTGGCGCTTGCCGACAAACTCGACACGCTGACCGGCTTCTGGGCGATCGACGAAAAGCCGACCGGTTCGAAGGATCCGTTCGCACTTCGGCGGGCGGCCCTCGGTGTCGTCCGCATCCTGCTGGAGCGACGGATCCGCCTGCCGTTGCTGGCGACCACCAAAGACGGCGATCTACTCTCCTTCTTCCATGACCGTCTCAAGGTCTACCTGCGCGACCAAGGCGCCCGCCACGATCTGATCGACGCCATACTGACGCCTGAAGCCGACGATCTGTTGATGGTGGCGCGCCGCGTCGAGGCGCTGACGGCCTTCATCACCTCGGAGGACGGCAAGAACCTGCTCGCCGGCACCAAGCGCGCCACGCAGCTGCTCGCGGCCGAGGAGAAGAAGGGCACCGTCATCGCCGACGGCGTTTCGACGGCGCTCTTCAGGCTCGATGCCGAGAAGGAGCTGTTCGCCGCCATATCGAGCGCCTCGAAGGATGCGGCGAATGCCGTTGCCGGCGAAGATTTCCGCTCCGCCATGGAAGCGCTTTCTAAGCTGCGCGGCCCTGTCGACCGCTTCTTCGAAGACGTGCTCGTCAACGACGAGGATGCCGCGATCCGCGCCAACCGTCTAGCCCTGCTGCGGTTGATCCGCGAGGCAACGGGAACGGTGGCTGATTTCTCGAAGATTTCGGGATGAGCGGATTTTGAGCTGGGTGCTCTCGCCAGTGCTAACGCGAACGCTGTGCTTGCCGCATGGATCCTCGGGTCAAGCCCGAGGATGACGGAGTGGGGAGTGAGCACTGCGCCAAATGCGGCGCCGCAGACGCAATACGATCAGCGACTTCGAATTCAGTTTCCTAGAGCGCAGCCAGCTTTTCATGGGAAAGATGCAGACGTCCTTTCTTGCCAACAGTGCCGCCCATCTCTCCGTCATGCTCGGCCTTGACCTGCCTTGACCCGAGCATCCATGCCAAGCACTCTGCTTGTGCGGTTTGTTTTGGTCGGTCACCATACATCGATGATCCAACCCTAGCGTCACCGCCCCAATGCGGTTACTCAAGCAGCCATGCAAAACAAGATTCTCGTCAGCGCCTGCCTCGTGGGGCACGCCGTCCGTTATGACAGGCGGGCGAAGCCGTTGCTTCACCCGGCGATCGAGAGATGGCGGGCCGAAGGGCGGCTGGTGACGATCTGTCCGGAGATGTCGGCGGGCATGCCGGTGCCGCGGCCGCCGGCGGAGATCGCGGATGGAGCGACCGGCGAAGAGGTTCTGGCCGGCACGGCTCGGGTTATAGAGCTGACGGGCGGCGATGTGACGGAAGAGTTCCAGCAGGCGGCCGGAAATGCCGTGGCGCTCGCACGCCAGACCGGTTGCCGCTTTGCGCTGCTCATCGACGGCAGCCCATCCTGCGGGTCTGGGTTCATCTATGACGGCACATTTTCCGGGCGCCGGCAGGCTGGCAATGGCGTGACGGCGGCGGCTCTCAAAGCGGCCGGTGTCGACGTGTTCTCCGATCGTGAAATCGAGCGGCTGATCGAGCGCATCGCACGATAGGCCTCCAAATGACACGGCCGCCGGAGAACCGACGGCCGCTAAGAATTTCGTGATAAAAAGGCTTGTTGCCTCCGCGCCGTTTAGGCCGCGCGGCGACCCTGATGTGCAACGGGAGCAGCGCCGGCATTGCCGACCCGGAAGCCGCGGATGAGATCGATCAATTCGTCGGTGTCGCTGGCGAGCGTCTCGGCCGATGCCGTGGTCTCTTCGGCCATGGCGGCGTTCTGCTGGGTGGCGGCGTCGAGCTGGTTCACCGACGAGGAGATCGAGCGCAGCGTCGTGTCCTGCTCGGAGGCGCTGTGGGCGATCTTGGCGACGATCTCGTTGGCGGCCTTGATCTGGTCGGAGATGCGCTTCAGCGCCTCGCCTGCCTCGCCGACCAGACGGACGCCGTGTTCGACCTGGCTGGAGGAGCGGGCGATCTGGTCCTTGATCTCCTTTGCCGCGGCGGCGGAGCGCTGGGCAAGTTCGCGCACTTCCTGGGCGACGACGGCAAAACCCTTGCCGGATTCGCCGGCCCGGGCAGCCTCGACGCCGGCATTCAAAGCCAGGAGGTTGGTCTGGAAGGCGATCTCGTCGATGACGCCAATGATCTTTGATATCTCCGAAGACGATTTCTCGATGCCGCTCATCGCCTCAATCGCCTGGCTGACAATCGCATCGCTATGGGTGGTCTCGGCACTGACGGCGTGCACGCGCTTGCTCGCCTCATGGGCGCCATCGGCCGTCTGGCGGACGGCAACCGTGAGCTCATCGAGGGCGGCGGATGTTTCCTCCAGGCTTGCGGCCTGGCGCTCGGTCCGCTGCGACAACTCGTTGGAGGCGCGGCGGATCTCTTCCTTGCTGGTGCCGATATCACTGCCCTTGGCGCTGACCTTGGCCATGGCAGCCTCGAGATGCGACAGCGCATCGTTGAAGTTATCGCGAAGGGCGGCGTATTTTTGGCCGAGATCGGCGCAGCGGACCGTAAGGTCGCCGCGGGCGATCAGTTCCAGCGCCTGGCCGATCGTCGCCACCACGCGGGCCTGGAGCGCCGTCTCGTCCTGCTGCTGGCGCAGGTTGTTTTCGCGCTCGCTTTCCAGCGCCAGCTGCTGGGCTGCCTCGCGATCGGACATCTGATGGCGTTCGCGGATCTTTTCCTGCAGCGACAGCGTCGCCTTCGCCATCATGCCGACCTCATTGTTCATGCCGGTATGCGGGATGGCGATGGAAACGTCCTCTTCGGAGACCGCCTTCAGGGCGGCATGGACATTGTTGAGAGGGCCAGAAATGCCGCGAATGACGACGTAGGCAGCCGCCATGGCAAGGACGAAGAGAACGATGCTGCCGGAGAGCGCGGTCAGGATCGTGCTGTTAATCTGGGCATCGAGATCATCCATATAGACGCCGGTGACGACGACGACCTTCCAGGGGTCGAAGGCCTGGCCATAGGCCGTCTTGCGATAATCGCCGGCCGGCTGGCCCGGCTTGCTGGTGGAATAAAATTCAACGAGACCGCCACCCTGCTGACCGAGCTTGACCAGCTCTTCACGATAGAGCTTGCCCTTGCTGTCCGGCTGCCCCTTTAGGTTCTGTCCGACCTTCGAGGCATCGTAGTGAAACATCATCTGGACATCGTAGCTATAGCCGAAGAAATAGCCGTCAGGATCGTATTTCATGCCGTTGACGGTGGCGTAAGCCTGCTTCTGGGCATCCTCCAGCGTCATTTCGCCTGCGGTGACCTTGGCCTGGTAAAGCTTGAGAACCGAGATCGCCGACTGAACCTCGGCACGGAGCATGTCGTAACGCTCCGTGTAAATCGCATCGACCGAGGAGCGGATCTGCAGGGACGTGGCGATCGCAAAGGCCGCCATCAAGCCGACGATCAGCAATATGAGCTGCTTCGATATCTTTAGATTTTTCATGATTCCTCGCAAAGGGAATGAGCGAATACATTCCGGTGCGGTCTTCTACCGCCTGTGCGAGCGCATCTGAGAAGGACGCGTCTACCGCTGCTAAACAACATGCTGCGACCGGCGAATAAGAATTGAAGGTGACTCAATAAGAAAGCTTTAATTTTATTCGAACTGACGCGAATTTCCCTAAAAATCAGGGGGCTGAGTTACTAAGACAAGCGGTGAGTTTCCCCTCATAGTCGAATATCGCTCGTTTTCGCTCTGCGGATCTGCCGGGGCCTCAAAGCAGGAATGCACCCCCGCTTCTCTTCGAGGGTGCATCCGCTCCACCGCAGTGGAACCCCAAGCGATCGAAACCTTGATCGGGCAGGGGCAGGGAACTGTCGCAGCGGCTCAAATTGGCTTAAGGGCACACAGCCCTCTAATGCCGTGGTTTTTTAGAAACGCAGCTTGAATTCGGAAACATCGGGAGCCGGCGGCTGCTCAACAATGCCGGCGGCAACCGGCCGGGCATCGCCGCCAATGACGGCTGCAGTCGTTGCGTTCATGTCGATGCCTGGCGCGGGCGAGATCGAAGGTTCGGCGGCAGCCAAGGCTTCCGGCGTTGCCTTGCTGACGAAGACGACGGGCGAACCGCCCATCCAGGCTTCGGTGCGGAAGATCTTCGTTTCGCCGCCGACGTCGCGAACTTCGCTCGCCTGGAGGACGCCGGGTTTCAGTTCCGGCACCGTATAGTCCTTGCGGCTTTGCTCGGCCTGTAGCGGCGGGCAAGCAGTGCAGCGTTCAGTGACGATGCTGCCTTCGGCACGCCCTGCCGTTTTGCCGATCACCTCGATCGAGGAGGCCATCGCCGAGCCTGCCATCAGCAGGACTGCCGCACCGAGGAAAATCTGACGCATCAACGCACCTCCGTCTCACTACGACAGCGGTATAGCGCAGCTTCGTTTCCATCCCCTCAGGGGAAAGGCTAAAAATTTAAGGAACACCACGATTTATGCGTCGTTCGAGGCTTTTTCGCGCTCGATCGCGCGCCAGCCGATGTCGCGCCGGCAGAAGCCGTTTTCCCACCGAACCCTGTCCAGCAGGGCATAGGCGCAGCCCTTCGCCTCGGCAACCGTGCCGCCCGATGCCGTGACGTTCAGCACGCGGCCGCCGGTTGCGACCAGCACGCCGTCCTTCATGCCCGTGCCGGCATGAAACACCTTCTCGCCCTCGCCTGCCTCCGGCAGGAATTCGATCGGCGTGTTCTTCTCATAGGTGCCGGGATAGCCCTTCGAAGCCATGACCACCGTCAGCGCCGGATCGTCGCTCCATTCGGCGCTCACCTGATCGAGCGTACCATTGGCGGTGGCAAGCAGCAGCGGCAGCAGATCGCTCTTCAGCCGCATCATCAGCACCTGACATTCCGGATCGCCGAAGCGGACATTGTATTCGATGAGCTCCGGCCCCTGCTTCGTGATCATCAGTCCGGCGAAAAACACGCCGGAGAAGGGATGACCGCTCTCGGCCATGCCGCGAATCGTCGGCTCGATGATCTCCTTCATGGTGCGCTCGACCATCTCGGCCGTCATCACAGGCGCCGGCGAATAGGCGCCCATGCCGCCGGTATTGACGCCGGTATCACCCTCGCCCACCCGCTTGTGATCCTGGGCGGTCGCCAGCGGCAGCGCATGTTTTCCATCGCAGAGACAGAAGAAGCTCGCTTCCTCGCCATCGAGATAAGCTTCGACGACAACTTCGGCGCCAGCGACGCCAAAAGCGCCCTCGAAGCAGTCGTCGACGGCATCGAGCGCTTCGTCGAGCGTCATCGCAACAGTCACGCCCTTGCCGGCGGCCAGCCCGTCGGCCTTGACGACGATCGGAGCGCCCTGGGCGCGAATATAGGCTTTGGCTTTCGGCGCGTTGTTGAAGCGCTGGTAAGCGCCGGTGGGGATGCCGTAGCGGGCGCAGATATCCTTGGTGAAGCCCTTGGAGCCCTCGAGCTGGGCGGCACCGGCGGAGGGCCCGAAGACTGCCAGGCCGTCGGCGCGCAGCCGGTCGGCGAGGCCGGCGACGAGCGGCGCCTCGGGCCCGACGACGATGAAGTCGATCGCCTTGTCCTTGCAGAAAGAGGCGACCGCTTCGTGATCCTCGACATTCAAGGGCGCGAGGATCGCATGTTCGCCAATGCCGGGATTGCCGGGGGCGGCGTAGAATTCGCTCATCAACGGCGATTGCGCCAGCTTCCAGGCGAGCGCGTGCTCGCGTCCGCCCGATCCGATCAACAGAACCTTCATGCGCGATCCCTTTCCTGTTCCGTCAGGCGGTTAAGGGCCGAGGGCCGAAAGGTCAAGCGGGAAAGCTTACCAGCCCCCGCCTCCGCCGCCGCCTCCACCGCCGCCGGAGGAGCCGCCGCCGGAAAAACCGGAGGATGAACTCGATGGCGGCGGCGAGGGTATCGTCGACGCGATGGTGGAGGCCATCGACGAGGAGAAGCCGCCGATGCGATCGGAGAAGCTGCCGCTGTTGAAATCGCCGGAATACCAGGAGGGGGCATAGGCTGCGGCAGCGCCGGCGGCAGCGGCCGCAAGCCAGGTCTCGAAGGTGCGCGACCAGGGCTTTTCGACGCCGAGCGCCACCGCATAGGGCAGCAGCGTCTCGAAATGCTGCGGCGACATTTGTGGGGCGCCGGCCATATTCATGCGATCCTTCTCGGCCAGCGTCAGATATTGTCGCAGGCCGTCAATGCCGTCCATCATCCTGGCGCCGAGTGGCGTCGGCGCGCCCATGATGAAGAAATAGAGGACATTGAGCAGCACGATGCCGCCGACGGCAAAGAGCATCGGAGTCTCGTGCAATTCCACCAGCGACGAGGCAAGCGTCAGGACGATAATGGAAAGAATGCCGATGCCGACAAAAACGCCGACCGCTGCGGCGATGACGGCCATGACCTTGGCGAACAGCGATCTGCCCTGGTGCAGCGACTTGACCAAACCGGCGATGAAGACGGCAATAAAGACGGAAATGCCAATCGGGATCAGCATCAGCGCGATCGTATCCGGCTCCAGCGAGCCGAAGACGAACAATGCCACCAGGGCGGCGGCGCTCAGCGCAACGCCGCCGGTGGTGTAGCCGATGTTGGAATTATAATATTTGCCGCGATGCTCCCTCTCGATCGCCGAACGGAAGGACTGGCCGATCGTTTTCACCCGATCACCATTCGCCTCGTCGATCGTCAGCGTCCGGCCTTCGCCGCCGGCGGCCTTCAGCAGCTCTGTCTCGCCGGCCTGGAATTTCTCCTTGCCGAGCGGCTTGCCGGTGCCGCGGATGATGATTGAATCCTTGAGGTCGTCGAGCTTGACATAGCCGCGCACCGCAAGATTGAGCGCGGTTGCGGCAAGCGCCGTCCAGCCGCCGCCGGAGAAGCCCTTATTGTCGATATAGTTGACCAGCGCCGGCGAGATGCCATCCGGCGCATCCCAGCGCGGCACGACGACGCCTCGGGCGGGGTCGCGGCCGACCTTCAGCCAGGATCTGAGGTAGTAGGCAAAAACGAGGATCAGGCCGCCGAAGCCGATAAAATAATTGCGGTTATCCTTCAGCCACCAGGTGCTTTCCATGTCCGCGCCCGGCGGATCGATCGAGCCCTTCGGCATGCGGATCGCAAAGGTCAGGCCTTCATTGGGGCCAAGAGGCGCGGTGGTGGAAAAGACGATGCCGGCGCCGCTTTCGCTGACACTGGCATCCTTTCCCCTGGCGCCCTGCGGGCCGGTAAAGAAGGTCGTCTCGGTCGCGCTGACATCAGGCGGCAGGTTCACGGTTGCGGTGACTGACCGGATCGGAAAGATCCAGCCATTGCCGGTGACGTTCCAGTAGAGTTCTTCGTGATCGTCGAAGTAGCGGATCTGGCGGTTGGTCCGGTAGGTGAAGACATAGCGATGACGGCCCGGCGTCACCGTCACCTCGGCTGAGCCGGCATAAATGCGGATACCGCCGGATATCGATTCCGTGTGCCAGGGCTCGTTCGCGCCATCGCGCGTGACCGAGACCATGTCGAAATCGACGCTGCGGCGACGGCCGCCGGCGTCGGTGAAATAGAGCGGGAAATCCCGGAAGATGCCGTGGTTGATCCGGTTACCCTCGGCATTGACGGTGATGGTTTCCGTCACCGTCATCACGCCGCTCTTTTCGAGCGCGATCTCGGAGGCAAAACTGTCGATCACCTCGGCTGCAAAGGCCGCCGGGGCGGCGACCATCAGGAGCAGCGCCAAGCAAAACCCCAAAAACCGACGCCCCATCCCTGTCTCCCCGCCGGCTGCCCCGGCTGCGCCTTGCTTCAATCCTTATCCCGATAGGTCACGCCAAGCGCGGCAAGCGTCCGCCAATAGGCGGGGAAGGTCTTGCCGACGCAATCGGGGTCGAGAATAGTGATGCCGTCGATCTTGAGGCCCGCAAGTGCGAAGCTCATCGCGATGCGGTGGTCGGCAAAGGTGTCGATCTCGGCCGGCAACGTCTGACCGGCGAGAGCAGGATCGGAGTGGACGATCAGATCGTCCCCCTCCTCGACGGCCAGACCTTCGCGGATATTGTTGAGTCCGGTGGACAGGGCGCGGATGCGGTCGCATTCCTTGACGCGCAGATTGGCGATGCCGACGAAGCGGACCGGCGTCTCGTTGAAGGCGGCCAGCACGGCGATGGTCGGAACGGCATCCTGCATCTGCGAGCCGTCGATTTCAGCCGGCAGATGCGGAAATTTGGCGATCGTCTCGTAGGCCTTGGCATCCGGCTGGGTGAAGGCATCGTTCGGCACGCCGAGATCGATCCTGCCATCGCTCAGCACTTCGGCCGCCCAGAGATAGGTCGCGGCGGATGCATCCGGCTCGATGACGAAATCGGCGGCGCGATAGCCGGTCGGCTCGACGCGCCAGGTGACGGGGCTGGTCTTTTCGACATTGGCGCCGAAGGCCTTCATCGCCGCGGTGGTGAGATCGATATAGCCAAGCGCGCCGATATCCTCGCCAACGAGTTCGATGTTGACCGGACGGTCGCCGCCGGCTGCCATCATCAGCAGCGCCGAAACATATTGGCTGGACAGCCCGCCATCGATCAGGATTCGATCGGCCTCAAAGCGGCCGGTGCCTCTGACGGTGACCGGCGGGCAGCCGGTCTCAGCTGCGACGTCGATGCCGAGTGTGCGCATCGCTTGAACCAGCGGTCCGATCGGGCGCTTGCGCATGTGCTCATCGCCGTCGACGATGACGGTGCCGTCGACCAGAGCCGCAGCCGCCGTCAGGAAGCGTGTGGCCGTGCCGGCATTGCCGAGGAAGAGCGGCGCCTTCGGCGGCATGAGTCTGCCGCTACCGGTGACGACAAAGGTCGTGTCGTCGGGCTCGTCGATCACAACGCCCATGGCGCGCAGCGCATCGGCCATATAACGGGTATCGTCGCTCTTCAGCGCACCGGTCAGCCGGCTCGTGCCCTTGGCAAGACCGGCGAGCAGCAGGGCGCGATTGGTGATCGACTTCGAACCTGGTGGCATCGCGCGGCCCGAAAGCGGCCGGCCCAGCGGGATGATCGTGAGTTTGGCTGTGCGTGTCATGCTATGTCTTCCGTCCATGAGCGAGGCTAAATCGCGTCGCCATCTGCCTTTGCTCTTAACCGCTTTCTCGCAAAGGCAAAATGCCGGATCGTCAGAATTTGACGCTGGGGACGGCGCGATCGGCCTCGTTGGTGATTTCGAAATAGTCGCGCTTGGCAAAACCGAACTGGCCGGCAACAAGATTGGAGGGGAAACTTTTGACCTTGACGTTCAGGTCGCGGGCCGCGCCATTGTAATAACGTCGCGCCATCTGCAGCTCACCTTCCATGGTTTCAAGCGACGCCTGCAGCTCGGCGAAATTCTGGTTGGCCTTGAGATCGGGATAGGCTTCGGCGAGCGCGATCACCCGGCCGAGCGCCTGGCCGAGCAGCCCTTCCGCCTGCGCCCTGCCGGCGACATCGCCCGATGGCACGGCCTGCGCCTTGTTGCGCAGCGCAACCACCTCCTCGAGCGTCGACTTTTCATGGGCGGCATAACCCTTGACCGTCTCGATCAGGTTCGGAATCAGATCGGCGCGGCGCTTCAACTGCACATCGATGCCCGACCAGGCTTCCTCCGCCATCTGCCGAGAGCGAACCAGGCCGTTGTAGATGAAGACGACATAGAGTGCGACCAGAACGATGACGCCAAGCGCAATATACATCGCGAATCCCCTGCAACGAAGTAATGTTTGTACAAAGACTACGCAGGATACCCGGCTGTCGTCAAATGCCGATATGCGTGAGAATTCGAGCCGCCGTCTGCTCGGGCGAAAGGTCCGTCGTATCAATTTCGACTGTGCGTTCAGCCAGTCCGCGCAACAGTTTGTAGTTTGCCCGGAGCTGTTGCAGCCTCGCCGTATCGGTCAGCTTGAGCGCCTCGGATCGGCCGGGAGAGATGAGGCGCCTGGCATTCTCCTCCGGCGCGCAATCGAGGAGAACCGCGACCAGATCCGCGCCTCTGGCGGCAGCCAGATCGCGATACCAGGAAAACATCGCACTATCATGCTCGTCATCGGCAAGAGCATCGGTAAAGACGAAACTTTCAGCCGGATCAGCGCGCACGGCATGGTCGAAAAAAGCTCGCCGAATCTGCTCACGCAGAGATAGATGCAGAGGGTTGCTGCGGGCGAAAAGCGCTTCGGCTGGATTAAGCAGCGTGTGATTGTCGATAAGCCGCGCGCCGATTCTTTTCGCCAGCAAGCGGCCGATAGTCAGCTTCCCGGCGCCTGGCCAGCCGTTGATATGGACGATACGACTGGCAGGCTTTTGCGTCACGCCGCCTCTTTCGACAGGTTGACGCCGCCGGCGTCGGTCAGCAGGAAGGCTTCGCCGCAGGCCTTGGCGAGCGTGCGCACCCGCAGGATGTAGCTCTGGCGCTCAGTGACCGAGATGACGCCGCGTGCGTCGAGCAGGTTGAAGACGTGGCTGGCCTTGATGCACTGGTCATAGGCCGGGAAGACGCATTTGTGCAGGCGCTGATTGTCGCTTTGGCCCGGCGCGCCGGCATCGAGCAGCGCCCGGCATTCCTTCTCGGCATCGACGAAATGGCGATGCAGCATTTCGGTATTGGCGAATTCGAAATTGTGACGCGAATATTCCTGCTCGGCCTGCAGGAAGACGTCGCCATAGCTGATCTTCTCGTCGCCTTCGCGGCCATTGAAATTGAGGTCGTAGACATTGTCAACGCCCTGGACGTACATGGCGAGGCGCTCGAGACCGTATGTCAGTTCGCCCGCGACCGGCGCGCATTCGATGCCGCAGACCTGCTGGAAATAGGTGAATTGCGAGACTTCCATGCCGTCGCACCAGCATTCCCAGCCGAGGCCCCAGGCGCCGAGCGTCGGGCTTTCCCAATCGTCCTCGACGAAACGGATGTCGTGCAGCAGCGGATCGAGGCCGATGGCCGCGAGCGAACCGAGATAGAGCTCCTGCAGATTCGGCGGATTCGGCTTCAGGATGACCTGATACTGGTAATAATGCTGCAGCCGGTTCGGGTTTTCGCCATAGCGGCCATCCGACGGGCGTCGGGAGGGCTGGACGTAAGCCGCTTTCCACGGCTTGGGGCCGAGGGCGCGCAAGGTCGTTGCCGGGTGGAAGGTGCCGGCGCCGACCTCCATGTCGTAGGGCTGCAGAACCGCGCAACCCTTGTCCGCCCAGTAGCTATGCAGGGTCAGGATCAGCGCCTGAAAGGAGCGCTTCGGGTTCATATGGTCTGGGAGAGCTGACATGGGATGGCACCGCTGGCTTGGGAATTATCGGCGCGACAGGTGCCATGGAGGGCGGCAGGGGTCAAGGGTTTTGCGGCGGTCGGGGTCGAACGTCGATGTGGAAGCGGAACCTAACTGCGCCTAACCTCAATCCAGCGATGGTGGCTAGGCACCCCCCTCTGTCCTGCCGGACATCCCTCCCACAAGGGTGGAGATTGGCAAGAGGCTTGACCATCGCTCCCTCTCTAACGGCAGCGACAATCATAATGCTCAGTTGCTTGGGGAAGCCGTCACGCCCAGCCGATCTCCCTCCTTGTGGGGGAGATGTCCGGCAGGACAGAGGGGGGTGCCCAGCCCACCTACGTTTGCGCGGCGGACCCGCAGCCGGATGAGGCAAATCCAAGGATGTATCTATTCCTCATCCCGCTTCAGCCGATATTCCCCGGTCACGGGGTCCTTGACCAGCGTGCCGATTGCGCCGGTCTGGCGTTCCTTTTCGGCGCGGCGCGATTTTTCGGCGAGCTTGCGGGCATCGGAGACGAAGCGGCGGTAGAGCCACCAGGCTGAGAACACCAGGACCAGGATCGTGATAAGCTGTGCCATGCCCCTCTCTTGCTCCTCTCAAAGCCCGAAGCGGCTCCACAATGCTCTCTCTTCCGCCGCTTCGACAAGTCCTGTTGCGAGACCTGCCCCCGCGCCTTCGAGTGTAACAGGCGATACGCCGGGAATGCGGCGGCCGAAGAGGCCGCGGCCGGCGGTGACGAGCTCCAGCCGGGCCTTCTGGCCGTAGCGCCGCTTCAATTCCTGGCGCATGTCGCCGAGGCCATCGATGAGGCCAAGCTCGAGGCCGCGGGTGCCGCTCCAGAACAAGCCGGAAAACACCGTCGCATCATCCGTCAGCTTGCCGGCGCGGCGCTCGCGCACCATTGCGATGAAGACCTGGTGGATTTCGAGCTGCAGGCTCTTGAGGTACTCGATATCCTTTTCCTTTTCCGGCTGGAACGGATCGAGGATCACCTTGTTTTCGCCAGCCGTATAGACGCGGCGCTCGACGCCGATCTTCTTCAGGAGTTCGGGAAAGCCGAAACCGCCGGAGACGACGCCGATCGAGCCGACGATCGAGGTGGCGTCGGCGATGATCTCGTCGCCGGCAAGCGCGATCATGTAACCGCCGGAAGCGGCGACATCCTCGACGAAGACCAGCACCTTCTTCTGCTTTTCGCGGGCGAGCTCGCGGATGCGGGTGAAGATCAGTCGGGACTGGACCGGCGAGCCGCCCGGCGAATTGATTGTTATGGCAACGGCCGGCGCCTCCTTCATGGCGAAGGCCTTTTCCAGGACGGGGGCGACATTGGCGAGATTGAGGGTGGGGCGGAACTGGCCGCCGCCGCTGATGATCGCGCCCTGCAGCCTGACGACGGGAATGGTGAGGCCCTCCCTGCGGAACCGTTTCGGCAGCAGCTTTCTCAAGAATCCGGCCATTTCCCATCCTTCGCTTCGGGTCGCACGATCGTCATTTCGCAGTCGCATCCATGTATGCGCTGGAACGACAAACGCAATGCCCGCGTTCCTGAAAAACACCGGATTGATTTTCTTGTTGCGAATGACTTGCATTATCATTCTAATCGGTCATAGTGCACGGACGATAACTAGGTGGAAATGGCATGGACGCTCTCAATCCCAATGCAAACAGCGGCTGGCGGCACGAACGCGGCGAGGCGTCGCTGTCGGATGTCTACCGCACTGTCGGAACGGGGCGTCACAGCTCGATGTGGCGCCGGGCGGCGGCCTTTGCCGGGCCGGGCTACATGGTCGCAGTCGGCTACATGGACCCGGGCAACTGGGCGACCTCGCTCGCCGGCGGCTCGAAATTCGGCTATGCACTGCTCACTGTCGCCCTGCTTTCCAACCTGATGGCAATCGTGCTGCAATCACTCTGCGCGCGCCTGGCGATCGCCTCCGGCCGCGACCTCGCACAGGCCTGCCGCGACGCCTTTCCCAAATGGGTTTCGGTGCCGCTCTGGGCCTTTGCGGAAATCGCCATCATCGCTACCGACATTGCCGAGGTGATCGGCACGGCAATCGGTCTCAATCTGCTGTTCGGCATTCCGCTTGAGCTCGGCGTTCTCATCACCGCCTTCGATGTCTTTCTGATCCTCTTCCTGCAGAGGCTCGGCTTCCGCTGGGTGGAAGCCTTCATCATCGCGTTGCTTGGGGTAATCGCGCTCTGCTTCGGCGTGCAGATCTTCCTTGCCGATCCGCAATGGGGCGCCGTCATCACCGGCTTCTTCCCGACGACCGAGATCGTCACCAACCCGGAAATGCTCTATCTGGCGCTCGGCATCCTCGGTGCGACCGTCATGCCGCACAATCTGTATCTGCACTCCGGCATCGTGCAGACGCGGGCCTATGGTCACACGATCCCCGAGAAGAAAGAGGCGCTGACCTATGCGACGATCGACTCCACCGTCGCGCTCTGTTTCGCGCTTCTGATCAATGCCTCGATCCTGATCCTTGCGGCCGCCGCCTTCAATGCCAATGGCAAGACCGATGTCGTCGAGCTCGGCAACGCCTATGCGCTGCTGTCGCCGCTGCTTGGCCTCGCCATCGCCCCGACGCTCTTCGGTATCGCGCTTCTCTGCTGCGGCCTCAACTCGACAGTGACGGCGACGCTTGCCGGCCAGATCGTCATGGAAGGCTTCCTCAAGATCCGGCTGAAACCCTGGGTGCGCCGGCTGATCACCCGCGCTATCGCCATCGTGCCGGCGGCGGTCGTCACCATCTGGTACGGCAACCAGGGCACGGCTGAACTGCTGATCCTCACGCAGGTCGTGCTCAGCCTGCAGCTTTCCTTCGCCGTCTTCCCGCTGGTGATGTTCACCGCCAGCCGGGCCAAGATGGGCGAACTCGTGGCGCCGCGCTGGCTGAGCGGCATCGCCTATGTGATCGCCGTCGTGATCGCCGGGCTGAACGTCAAGCTGCTCTTCGACTTCGTCACCGGCTAGAGGTTCGAAGCCTGGGATAGGCCGCCCGGCCATTGTTGAAATCGTCGACCAGAGGGGAGAACTTGTGGCTCCCCTCTTCGTGCATGATGAGGGCCGCGCGCAGTGTCAGTCGCGCCCGCGATCCTTTGATGGCGGTTACCAGAATGCGGACGGCATTTTCCCCGGGGCGCGGATGGATGGCTGTCACTTCGATGCCGCCGAAGCGCCGGCCGCAGGCATCGATGATCTCGGCGATCGATTGGGGTCTGGCGATCAGCGACAATTGCCCGCCCGGGATCATGATGGCGCCGGCCGTGCGGATCCAGCTTTCGAACAGACCGTCGGTCATCGCATGAGCTTCGGCCTTCAGCGCATCGGGCGTGCGCCGGTCGCCGGCATCGTTGAAGGGCGGGTTCATGATCACGTGATGGAAGCTTTCATCGGCAAGGCCGGCATCGTTGCGCGCCTTGGCGGTCAGCGCTACATCGGCCTCGACGACACTGAGGCGGGCGGCTAGATGGGCGTTTTCCGGCAACAGGATGCTGCGGCGGGCATATTCGGCCATCTCGGCAGAGCGTTCGAAGAGCACCACTTGCGCCTTGGGAAGGCGCGAGGCGACGGCAAGGCCGGCGGCACCGGCGCCGGCGCCGAGATCGGCCACCCTGATCGCGCGATCGTCGGCGACGAGGGCGGCCAGCAGCATCGCATCCATGCCGGCGCGATGACCCCTGCCCTTCGGCTGCACCAGATGAAAGGCGCCGCGATGGAAGGCATCGATGGTTTCAGCCGGTCCGCCGGTCATCGTCCGCTCACGTCCTGTCGCGCAGCTCGCCGCCGAGGCCGGCATCGATCAGAATGCGGCGGGCCCGGTCGGCCATGTCCTCATCCACCAGCAGGCGGCGCGGCAGCATGCCGAGCGAGCCTTCCAGCACGCTCATGCCCTGATCGGCGATGAAGCAGTGAATTCCGGCATCCTTCATCAGGCTCTCGGCGAAGGAGAGCAGAACGGGATCGTTGGCGCGGATAAGTTCATGCATTTGCCGTCTTTTTCCTTCCAATTTCGGCTGGCGCGACAATTCACCCCTTGCCGCGTCCATCGCCCCTTTCTATTGTCAGATGCAATGAGTGAACAGGAGTCCGGGTCGTTGGGCGTGGTCATACCGCTTGAAGAAAGCAAAAACAAACTGGCATCCATCAAGCCGCTGGTCGATCTCACCCGGGCTGACATGGAGCGGGTGAACCAGCTCATTCTGTCCAAGGCCGGCTCCGACGTGCAGATGATCCCCGAAGTGGCGAACCATCTGATCTCATCAGGCGGCAAGCGGCTGCGGCCGATGCTGACGCTGGCGGCCGCCTCGCTGTTCGACTATCGCGGCGAAAACCACGTCAAGCTCGCCACCTCGGTCGAATTCATGCACACGGCGACACTGCTGCATGACGACGTCGTCGACGAAAGCGACCTGCGCCGCGGCAAATCGACGGCGCGGATGATCTGGGGCAACCAGGCAAGCGTGCTGGTCGGCGACTTTCTGCTCGGCCAGGCCTTCCGCATGATGGTCGATGTCGGCTCGCTCGATGCGCTCGACGTCCTGTCGTCCGCGGCCTGCGTGATTGCCGAAGGCGAAGTGCTGCAACTTTCCGTCGCCAAGAACATGGAAACGACGGAGGACGATTACCTCTCCGTCATCCGCGCCAAGACGGCGGCTCTCTTTGCGGCTGCCGCCGAAGTCGGGCCGATCGTCGCCGATGCCGGCCGCTCCGGCCGCAATGCGCTGAAATCCTACGGCATGAATCTCGGCCTCGCCTTTCAGCTCGTCGACGACGCGCTCGACTATGGCGGCAAGGCCGCCGATCTCGGCAAGAATGTCGGTGACGATTTCCGCGAAGGCAAGATCACGCTGCCCGTCATCCTCGCCTATCGCCGCGGCACGACGGAAGAGCGCGCCTTCTGGCGCGATGCGATCGAGGCCGGCAATAGCAGCGACGCCAACCTGGAAAAAGCGCTCGGGCTGATCACCAAATACGGCACGCTGAGCGACACGATCGGCCGGGCGGTCCATTACGGCACGATCGCGCGGGACGCGCTGGCGCCGCTACCCGATACGGTATGGAAATCCGCTCTGATGGAAGTGATCGACTTCTGCATCGAGCGCGTCAATTGATCGAACGCCGCGATCGAGGCTGATTTTCTTGCAGCGCCGCTCCAAAAAAGCCATCCTGTTATGACTCAGTGATGACGACTGATTTGCGACCGGCAGCGGCCGGACGCTCTCGAAGAAAGGTTTTCTAATGCGGCAGAGAATTGCCATCCGTCTCCTTACGAGCGCAGCGCTGGCGGCTGTCCTTTCGCTTGGCGGCGTTGCCGGCGTGAGTGCCGAAGACGCGGCCAAGGCGGGCGATGCCGGCAAAGCCGAGAGCTTCTTCGATGCCGATAACGTCACCACGTTCTCAGGCGCCTTCCTCGCCGCGCGCACAGCCGATGTCGATCACGATTACGAGACCGCGATCGCGCTCTACAAGAAGGCGCTGCAGATCGAGCCCGGCAATCCCGAGATCCGTCAGCGGCTGATGATCTCGCTGCTGCTCAACGGCGACATCAAGGAAGGCGTCAAATACGCCAATGATCTGAAGAGCGATCCTTCGGTCGAGCGTATCACCACGATCGTGCGCGCCATGGATGCCGTGCGCCGCGACGACTACAAGACAGCCGAGTCGATCCTGAAATATAAGGGTCCGAACGATCTTGACCGGATGATGAACGACCTGCTGCTCGCCTGGGCCCGCGTCGGCGCCGGCCGCGGCAAGGAAGCGCTCGCCATGGTCGAGAAGATGAAGGGGCCGGACTGGTTCCGCATCTTTCAGAACTACAATGCCGGCGCGATCGCCGTCGTTACCGGCGATGTGAAGTCGGCCCGCCAGCATCTCAACGACGCCGTGCTCGACAAGGAAGGCGGGGCGACGGCGCCCGACACCTTCATGCGCGCGGTGATGGCGCTTGCCCGCCTGGAGGCGGCGCAGGGCAACAAGCAGAAGGCGCTCGATGCGGTTTCCGTCGGCGATAACCTGCTGCCGAACTACGCGCCGCTGAATGCGCTGCGCGACAGCATCGAGAAGGGCGAGAAGCAGGAGCAGCAGGTCAAGACGGCCGAAGAAGGCGCCGCCGGCGTGCTCTTCTCCGTCGGCGGTGCTCTGAACCGCGATGGCGCCGAGGATATCGTCTCTCTCTACCTGCAGACCGCGAAGGCGCTCGACCCCAACAGCGCCGATACACTGGTGCTGCTCGGCGGCATCGCCGAAAAGCAGAACCAGATGGACCGCGCCATCTCCCTCTATAAGAAGGTGCCGGAAGATTCGCCGATGCGGCGCATCTCCGAGCTTCAACTCGGCCTCGCCCTTGCCCAGGGCGGCAAGGTCGACGAGGCGCGCAGGCACCTGCAGGCGCTGATCGCCTCCGATCCGAAGGATATCCGCAGCTACCTCGCCTATGGCAGCGTGCTCTCCGACGCCAAGGACTACGAGGCGATGGCCGCCAATTACGACAAGGCGGTCGAAGTGATCGGCCCAATCCCCGGCCGCGCCAACTGGAGCGTCTTCTTCCAGCGCGGCATTGCCTATGAGCGGCTGAAGAAGTGGGACCAGGCCGAACCGAATTTCCGAAAAGCCCTGGAGCTCAACCCCGACCAGCCGCAGGTGCTGAACTATCTCGGCTATTCCTGGATCGACATGAACCGGAATCTCGACGAAGGCCTCGCCATGATCAAGAAGGCTGTCGATCTTCGCCCTGACGACGGCTACATCATCGATTCGCTCGGCTGGGCCTATTTCCGCCTTAACCGCTTCGACGATGCCGTCGACGAACTGGAGCGGGCTGCGCAGATCAAGGCCGGAGACGCGACGATCAACGACCATCTCGGCGATGCCTACTGGCGGGTCGGGCGCAAGCTCGAAGCAGTCTACCAGTGGAACCGGGCGCTCGCCTCCGAGCCAGAAGCGGCCGAAATTCCGAAGATCAAGGAAAAGATCGCAAACGGCCTGCCCGCTAGCGACGATGCCAAGGCGGCCGACAAGAAGCAACCGGATCCGGCGCCGGTCACGCCGCCGCCGGTCGACAAGAAGTCCTGACGGGCGCGACCGATGCCTGAGCAGGGCTTGGCCGACGCTTTCGGCGTCACCGAAGAGGCGCGCGCGAAGATCAATCTCGCCCTGCATGTGACGGGCCAACGGCCGGACGGCTATCACATGCTCGATATGCTGGTGACCTTCGCAGATTGCGGCGACCGGCTGGGCTTCCTGCCCGCGCAGGCCGACGCCTTCACCCTGTCGGGCCGCTTCGGAGAGACGCTTGCCGGCGACGGCGACACCAACCTTGTAATCAGAGCGCGCGATCTCCTGCGCGAGGCTGTCGGCGCCCTTGCCTTCCCTGTTCACATCCATCTCCAGAAGAACCTGCCCATTGCCTCCGGCATCGGCGGCGGCTCGGCCGATGCGGCGGCGACCCTGCGGGGGCTGATGCGCCTCTGGGGCTTGCGATTGCCGGTGGAGACGCTGGCGGCGCTGGCGCTGAAGCTCGGCGCCGACGTGCCCATGTGCCTCGAGAGCCGGCCGCTGATTGCCCGCGGCATCGGGGAGGAGATCGAAGCCGTGCCCAATCTGCCGGCCTTTGCCATGGTGCTGGCCAACCCGCTGAAGGGGGTTTCGACGCCGGAGGTTTTCCGCCGGCTCACGGCAAAGAACAATTCACCCCTGACGCTCGCACACACCGAAGGCTGGCTTGCGGCGATCGGCGCGGCTCGCAACGACCTGGAGCCACCGGCACGCGAAGCCGTGCCCGAAATCGCGGCGATCTCGGCGATGCTGCAGGCTGAGGGCGCTCTTCTTGCCCGCATGTCCGGCTCCGGCGCCACCTGCTTCGGGATCTTCGCCGATATGGCCGCCGCGCGCCATGCGACGGCAGCTCTTCACGAGGCGCGGCCCGACTGGTATTTCCAGGCGACGGAAACGGTTTCGGGAGGCATGTGATGGCAGGTTTGGACGAAAAACGGCCCTTCATCGCCGTCGGCATAGCCGTCCTCACCGTCTCGGATACGCGCACGCCGGAGACGGACAAGTCCGGCGATACGCTGGCGGTGCGGATCGCCGAGGCCGGCCACAGGCTGGTCGAGCGGGCGATCGTGCCCGATGACCGGGAGAAAATCGCCGCTCAGGTCAAAGCCTGGACCGAGCGGGATGAGATCGATGTCGTTATCACCACGGGCGGCACCGGCTTTACCGGCCGAGACGTGACGCCCGAGGCGCTGGAGCCGCTGTTCGAAAAGCGCATGGATGGCTTTTCCGCTGTCTTCCACCGTATCTCCTATGACAAGATCGGCACGGCGACAATCCAGTCGCGCGCCACCGCGGGCGTTGCCAACTCCACCTTCATCTTCGCCCTGCCCGGCTCGCCCGGAGCCTGCCGGGACGCCTGGGACGGCATATTGAAAGCACAGCTCGACTATCGGAGCGTGCCTTGCAACTTTGTCGAGATCATGCCGCGCCTGGACGAGCATCTGAAACGCGGCGCAAAGAAATAGACTGGCGCTGCCGTTACAGTGCCGCGATCGCGCCGTCGAAAACCGATTTAGACTTTCGAGGCCGACGCGCTGGCCTTTGTTATGTGGTAATGCCCGGCAGAGCCGGCATCGAATCCCAGCTATCACCCGACAGCAGAATGCAACTTATGCCGTGGACATCCGTGACGACGAGCGTCCAGGTGCCGCTTTTGGCGGCATAGACCTCGAGAACGGCGTTTTGGTTGATCAGGCCGACGGCGGTGAGCTTCTCACCGAAATTCCTGTCGAGGAAACTGACGACGTCGGGTCGGCCTGCGCAACTGAGCATCGTCTGCGATGCTGCCGAATTCGGATGCGCGATCACCAATGTCGGCAATATGATGGCCAGCAGGCCGTAGATCCTACCGCGTACGCCGCGGATCCTACCGCGCATGCGGTAAATCCTACCGTTTGGCATGACGCACCTCCTTTCGCCGGAAACCCGGCAGAAGAGGAGATTTTTCGCCGACCTGTTCTGCCGTTCACCGGCATTCCACGGCATCCGTTGCGAAGCGCGGCGCTTCGGCGGCGCCATAGGTGAAGTATAGCGCGAAATCCGATTGGGCGCCATCTTTGCACGATGGCGGGACGTAATCACCAAAGCGCGCTTGCGACGAGACCAGCCATCCGGCTGCCGCCACCTTCCCCCTTGCGGGCGAAGGGGATATGCCGCACCGGCTTCCTCCATCTCGACGTTGCACTGGGCACGTCCCCTCGCCCCGCTTTTACGAGGAGATGGTTAGGTGAGGGACAATCTCTCAGACAGCGTCGATGCAGCGATGGGCATTCTACCGCGTGGCACGCGCCACCCAGGAAGGAATCAATTCACTTGCAAGCTTGCGCGGCTTCTGGCCCTTGGCGAAGTCGCCGACAGGCATCCCGCTTCTGGCAGCGGCGAGCGCCAGGTTCTTCGGCATCAACAAGCCAAGCTCCAGCGGCGGTCGACTGCGGGCAACGCGCTGGAAGAACGGGCGTCGATAGCCGCGCGACGCGGCAAAGCGCGCGGGTGTCTTATTCAGCGCCACATATTCGGCGATCTCATCGATCCAGCCGGCCTGGGGCCTGGCGCCCGGCTCGATAAAGAGCAGCCATTCGCCTCGGGCGGAGCGCACGATGTCCTTGATATCCCACTGTGAATGGAAACGGCAGCCGGCGGCGTCGGCAACCCGCGAGGTGCCGTCGCGCGAGCCGTGATCAAGCACGATCACATCGCTGACCAGTCCTTCCACCGCGCCTGCCACCAATACCGATAAGGTCTGCGCCAGTTCGGATTCCTGATCCTGGCATTCGAGAACAACCGTCAACATCGATTATTCATAATGCGCCGCACAATTTTTTGCCAGCACCGTTTTGCGTATTTTGTTCTTGCATTGTTCTCGTTTTATCGATAGGAATTTAATCATCACAAACGGGCGGAGACAACGGCTTTCCGCTGCGGGAGAATCCGATGAGAGAGCAGTCCCTGGCAGGGCAGGCCGCATTCGCGCCTGCCAATACGGCAGATATTGCCGATGCGATGATCGTGTCCTCTGGTCTTCGGGTCGAGGTTGACCGGCGGCGCGGGCGTGGAGCGGGACTGAACCCAACAGGCCGGTTCGAAGCGCTGCAGCGGGAGACCTTCGACGACGGTTGGCAGACGCTGGAAGAACTGCCACCGTTCAAGACCGAGGTTCAGATCGAAAAGCCGCGCACCGCGATTACACGCAATGAATCGCCGGACCTTTCCTTCGACCGTTCGATCAATCCCTATCGCGGCTGCGAGCACGGCTGCATCTATTGTTTCGCCCGCCCGACGCACGCCTATATGGGGCTTTCGGCGGGGCTCGATTTCGAGACGAAGCTCTTCGCCAAGCCCGATGCGGCGAAGCTCTTGGAGCGGGAGCTCGCCAAGCCGGGGTACAAGGTGAGGGTGATCGCGATCGGCACCAATACCGACCCCTATCAACCGATCGAGAAGGAATGGCGCATCATGCGCGGCATCCTCGAGGTGCTGAACAAGGCGAACCATCCGGTGTCGATCGTCACCAAGTCGGCGATGATCCTGCGCGATCTCGACATTCTGCAGGAGATGGCCGGCAAAAACCTGGTGCGCGTCGGCATCTCGGTCACCACGCTCGACCGCAAGCTTGCCCGGGCGATGGAACCGCGCGCCGCCACGCCGCCGCGACGGCTGGAGACCATTCATGCGCTGTCTGAGGCAGGGATCCAGACTGCCGTCATGGCCGCTCCGCTGATCCCGGCGCTGAACGATCACGAATTGGAGCGCATTCTGGAATCGGCGAAGGCTGCCGGCGCAACCGAGGCGAGTTATGTCATCCTCAGGCTGCCGCTTGAAGTCAGCCCGCTCTTTCGCGACTGGTTGCTGCAGCACTATCCCGATCGTTACCGGCACGTGATGTCGCTGGTGCGCTCGATGCGCGGCGGCAAGGATTACGACGCCGAATTCGGCAAGCGCATGAAGGGCGCCGGTCCCTATGCCTGGCAGATCGCCCGGCGCTTCGAAATGGCGGCGAGACGCTTCGAGCTGACACGCCGCAGCGTGCCGTTGCGCGACGATCTGTTCGTGCCACCGGATGGCAGCGGCGTACAGCTGTCTCTGCTCTGATTTTTTAAGCTTGCGCATCGGCTGCTCAGAAAATCCGCCCTGTTTTCGAGCCCCGAGCGCAATTTCCGCGGATGGCCCTGACCGCCTCCATCCGCCGGACCGTCCCCGGCCGCCGCCCTGATCCGGGGACTTGCGGGAAATCGGGTTGGCGTGCGAGGTTCAGCCGCATGAAACGTCGCACGCCACCCGATTCTCCCCTGCTTTTCGACACGGTCCCTCTCGTGCCGGATTTCAAGCTTGAGCTCAAAGCCCGCAAGGCCGGCCACTGGCCGGTCGCCGGCGCCGACGAGGCAGGCCGCGGGCCGCTGGCGGGGCCCGTGGTGGCCGCTGCGGTCATCCTCGATCCGAAGCGCATCCCTGAAGGCCTCAACGATTCCAAGCAGCTCTCGGCGCAGCGGCGCGAAGAACTCTTCGTGCAGATCCTGGCGACCGCGACGGTTTCCATCGCCTCCTCCAGCTCGACCCGGATCGACGAAACGGACATACGCAAGGCAAGCCTGGATGCGATGCGCCGCGCCATCTGCAGCCTCGCCATTCCCGCAAGCTACGTCCTGACAGATGGGCTTGATGTGCCGCCCGGCCTCGATTGCCCAGGACAGGCCGTGGTCAAGGGTGACGCCCGCTCGGTTTCTATCGCCGCCGCCTCTATCGTCGCCAAGGTGACGCGCGATCGGATGATGGCGCGGGCGCATCATGTATTTCCCGATTACGGTTTTGCGGCCCACGCCGGCTACGGCACGGCGCAGCACCGCGCCGGCATTGAACAGCACGGCCCCTGCTCCCTGCACCGGATGAGCTTTCGGCCACTGCGGAAGGACGGCGACGAGCCTGAGATGGACGAACTGCTTTCGGAATAGTCGCCGAAAAAAGATCGGCATATTCCGCCTTTGGACTGGCGATCAGCCCCTCATCCGGCTGCCGCCACCTTCTCCCCGCATGCGGGAGAAGGGGATATACCGCACCCTCTCCGTTCCCCTTAGTCTAGCTCTCGCAGACACGTCCACTCGTAAGGCCATCCGAGCGCGAGCTGCAAAAGGACAGAGTGGAAGGGACAGAAAGGTTGCTGCATGTCCCCTTCTCCCTGCAAGCGGGGAGAAGGTCGCGGCAGCCCGATGAGGGGCGGACGCCGGAGCAGGGACGCTGCGCTGCCTCCGCACGAGGCCAAGCAAAGAACAGGCCTTATCACCAAAGAAAAAGGCCGGGACATGCCCGGCCTTTCCTTATTCCAGTCGATACTGCTCAGTTGAGCCGTGTCTTGACCTGTCCGACGGCGTTGCCGAAGAGCTCGGACTGGACCTTGCCGTCGGCCTTCTTGGCGAGCACCGTTTCTGCGGCCGCGATGGCAAGGTCGACGGCGGCGGAACGCACCGCCTTCATCGCATCGGCCTCGGCCTGCTTGATCTTCTGCTCCGAGAGCGCCGTGCGGTTGGCGACGAATTCTTCCGTCTTCTTCTTCGCCTCGGCGGTCAGCATCTCGGCTTCGCGCTCAGCGGCGGCAACGATATGGGCCGCTTCCGCTTCCGCTTCCTTGCGCTTGCGCTGGTATTCAGCGAGCAGATGCTGGGCTTCCTCGCGCAGGCGCTTGGCTTCGGCCAATTCATTGCGGATCTGGTCGGCGCGGTCGTCAAGCGAGCGTGCCATCATGCCCGGAACCTTCAGATAGACGACCAGCGCCAGAAAGAGGACGAGGCCGACAAAGGCGAAGAAAGTCGCGTCGAAATGAAATTCCATCGATCAAGCCTCCTTCTTGGCGGCCGCGACGGCGGCGGCGACATCTGCCTGCGCAGCGCTGCTGCCGATCAGCTGTTCGACGACGGCGGCTGCCGTTTCCTCGGCAATGGTGCCGACGTCGGCGAAGGCCTTGGCCTTGATGTCGGCGATCCGGGCTTCCGCAGCCTTGATCTTTTCCGACAGGCTGGCCTCGACGGTGCGGCGATCCTCTTCGGCCTTGACCTTCGCGGCGTCGCGGGCGGCGGAACCGATCGCGTGGGATTTGGCGCGGGCAGCGGCCAGTTCGCCTTCATAGGTCTCGACGGCGGCATCGGCTTCCGCTTTCAGGCGGCCTGCTTCTTCCAGGTCCTGGGAGATGCGCGTGTGGCGCTGGTCGAGGATGGCCCCGATGCGCGGCGCAATGACCTTTTGCATAAGGAGGTAGAAGACGCCGAACGTAATCACCAGCCAGAGCAGCTGGGATGCGTAAGTCGTCGAATCGAAAGGCGGGAACGGGCCGCGGGCGTGTTCGCCTTCGGCAACACCGGTCTCGGTATGGACCTCGCCTGCGGCCGGAGCGGCATGCGCATCCGTGCCGGTCGCTGCCGCCGGTGCTTCTTCAGCGTAAGCCGGGGTCACAAAAAACATGCTCACCTCCAGGTGGACTGCAAATGCAAAGGATCACGGCTTGCGGTCGCAGGCCGTGATCCATCTATTCGCCGATATCAGACAGCGAAGAGGAGGAGGAGAGCGACGAGCAGCGAGAAGATGCCCAGAGCTTCCGTAACGGCGAAGCCGAATACCAGACGGCCGAACTGGCTGTCAGCGGCAGACGGATTGCGCAGAGCGCCGGAGAGGTAGCTGCCGAAGATATTGCCGAGGCCGAGAGCCGTACCGGCCATACCAAAGCAAGCCAGGCCTGCACCGATGAACTTTGCTGCTTCCGCTTCCATGTTGAACTCCTTTGAAATGGTTGTTGCGGCGAATGACTGACGCCCTGGAGACGTCGTTGTCGTTATCCTTAGTGCCCGCCCGGATGGATTGCGTCGTTGAGGTACATGCAAGTCAGCACCGCGAAGACGTAAGCCTGAAGGAAGGCGACGAGGAACTCGAGACCGGTCAGGGCGACGGTCATGATGAGGGGAAGAACGGCGCCGCCGACACCGACCGCACCGAGGGTTCCAAGCGAGGCGACGAAGCCTGCGAACACCTTCAGCGTGATGTGACCGGCGAGCATGTTGGCGAAAAGACGAACGGAGAGCGAAATCGGACGGGACAGGAAGGAAATGATTTCGATCGAGACGACCAGCGGCAGCAATATGCCGGGCACGCCCGAGGGCACGAAGACATTCAGGAAGTGGAAGCCGTGCTTATAGAAACCGTAGGCGAGCACCGTACCGATGACGAGAATCGCCAGCGCGAAGGTGACGATGATCTGGCTGGTGATCGTGAAAAAATAGGGGAACATGCCGAGCAGGTTCGCCGTCAGCACGAACATGAAGAGCGAAAAGACCAGCGGGAAGAACTTCATCCCCTGCTTGCCCGCGCCCTCTTTCAGCATGTTGGCGATGAATTCATAGGACATTTCCGCGACCGACTGCGAACGACCCGGCACGATGGCGCGGTTCGAGGTCGAGAAATAAAGGAAGCCTGCAGCAACGACTGCCGAAGCGACCATGAAGAGCGACGCATTGGTGAACGAAAAATCAATTCCGCCGATTTCGATCGGCACAATCTTCTGGATCAGGAACTGATGAGTCGGATCGTTAGACACCGCTTGTTCTCTCTCTTTGGCCCGCAGGACGCGGGGTCATTGCACTGGACCGGGACCGGCCCCCTATTTCTTGTCGTCCTTGTCCAGAGAGTGGGCCACCACCCCCGCAGAACGCAGCACGTTCAGAACGCCGGCACAGAATCCGAGAAGCAGAAGAACAATCAACCCCCAAGGCGCCGTGCCAACAAAACGGTCGAGAAGATAGCCAAGGACGGCGCCGACGACGATCGCGGAAATGAACTCGCTGGAAAGCTTCATCGCCTGGGCATAACCTTTGCGGCTTTCCTCGGCGCGGGCTTCGCCTGCCTCTTCCACTTTCGCCTCTACGCGCTTGGTCGCGAGTTCCGCTTCCAGCTGCGCACGGCGCTTCTCAAGACTTTCCTCGCGGTCGTCCGCCATGGATCTCTCCTCGCCTGCCCGTCGCCCGCACTCCCGCTACCCCGGTCATTCGGACCCCGGACGCGAAGGTTGAGAACCTTCCGGCCCGTTCTGAAGTCGCGCGCAACATAGTTTTAGGGCTTGGTATAGTCAAGGCGTAGACGGCTTCTGTCCAGCCAGAAAATTAATTTGTGAAATCAAATGGTTAAGTCGATTTCCGGCCGAGCGCGCAAATTCGACGGAAAGAATCCGCTTTTGGGGGCGGAAAATCGGCATCGCCCAACGCTTTCTCTCAGCTCCAGCCGCCGCCATAGGTGCGATAGAAGACGTGAAGACCGATGCGCCCGACCTTTTCCATGGTCTTTGCCCATTTCGGGCGGACGTAAACGGCATGGTAGTGCGTCGCCGACCCCACCTGCGGCAGCCAGATTCTGCCTGATGTCACCGCCATGGCCACGTCGCGGGCGACCCGCCAGTGATATTGCGAATTCACCCGGTCCTTGATGGCGTCGCAGGCGAAGGAAAACTGGCAGCGGTTGCGCCAATCCTCGTTCTGGTAGACGACGCCGCAGATGCTCTTGGGATAGGCGGGGTTGCGAACGCGGTTGAGTATGACCTGGGCGACGGCCGCCTGGCCCTTCACCGATTCCCCGCGCGCCTCGAAATATATGCCTGAGGCAAGGCATTGCTGCTCGCGGGCGGAAAAGACGCTCGGCGGCAGCACGCTTGCCGCCCAGGCATGGTCGCCCGGACCGATCTGGGGGACGAAGCGGCCGCTTTCCGGTTCGGTCAGGATCGAATCGAACGGCGAGTGGCGGGCATAATCCGGTGCCGCCGGCGCATAGGCGGTGGCAAGCACGTCGGCCTTGTTGCTGGTGACGAGGCTTGCGAGCATCGCCGGCATGCCGACCTCCGGCCTCACCGGCTGTTTCCTATAGAAAGAGGTGGCGATCTCGATTTCCCTACCCTGGATCTTCGGCTTGACGAAAGCCGACCTGTCCTTGAGATCGAAATTCGGAGTGAACAGCATCTTGGTGCGCTCAAGAATGGAGCCGGCGGAAAAGTCTTTCGGCGGCTGCATCTTCTCGATGGCGACGACGCGGCCCTTCTTCGTGCCGCGAATGACCCGGTCCTCGTCCGGCGTGTCCTCGTGCCCCTTGTCCTTGGCCGTAAATGCCACCTTGCGGCCGTCGGGCAGCACCATGCCGGCGCCCGAGGCGATCGAGCCGGTCGCTGCCGGATCGGCGAAGGCGAGCTCGGCCTGATGGATGGAGCCGGCCGGCGAATTGGTCAGCACCATGCGCCAGCTCTCCCCCTCACTGTCGAGACCGGCAAGCATGGTGGCGAGATCGGCGTGGGAGGCAACGCTCGGGAAGATCAGCCAGCCGGCAAGTCCGAAGATGACGGGCGACACCCAGTTCTCGGGAAGAAGACGCAGCTTGCTACGGGAAGGGCTCTTTCGACGCAACACGAACTCCGGGCATGGAACGCGGGAACATGCCATCGAAAATCTCTCATTAACCTTGATGCCTGGTTAACGAGGCGTGCCGGAAAGTAGCAGTGTGAGTTTTTGGATGTTCTAATATGGCTGATAACTTCGTCCACCAGGAGCCGCTGCGCTCCTGGTGGCGCTATGCCTGTTGACCTGAACCTGCGGGGCGAGTTCGACGGAAACGAATCCCCAATCTCCGTCGTCCTCGGACTTGAGCCGCGGACCCATGCCTCAGCTGCTGGTGGGTGTGGATGCTCGGCTCAAGACAGCTCAAGGCCGAGCATGACGGAGGTTAGGTGGCGGAAGGGCAGATCCAAAGCGCGGGCGCTGACGTTAGCAATCACTTCCCATCCATCAAATAATAACGTGCGAGCCCAGCTCCACCACCCGGTTGGCCGGCAGGCGGAAATAGTCCGAGGGGTTGGCGGCGGCGTTGGCCAGCGCGATGTAGAGCCGGTCCTGCCAGTAGGGCATGCCCGACTTGGCATCCGGCACCAGCTTGCGACGGCCGAGATAGAAGGAGGTCGACATGATGTCGAACTTCAGTCCGGTCTTGCGCAGCGTCGCGAGCGCCTGCGAGACGTTCTGCGATTCCATGAAGCCGAACAGCAGTTCGACACGGGAGAAACGCGGGGAAATCTGCTCGACCTTGTAGCGGTCCTGGCTCGCCACCCGCGGCTTATTGACGGTGCGGATCGTCAGGATGACGTTGCGGTCGTGAAGCACGTGGTTGTGCTTGAGATTGTGCAGCAGGGCGGCGGGGGCCGATTCCGGATCGCTGGTCAGGAAGATCGCCGTGCCCGGAACCTGGGCCGGCGAATGCTCGCTCTTTCGCTCGATGGAACTGACGAAGGAGGCGAGCGGAATATCGGTGTGCCGGGTCTTCTCCATCAGGATCGCGGTGCCGCGGCGCCAGGTCCACATGACGACGGTAAAGGCGGTGGCGATCAGGATCGGGATATAGCCGCCATCGTGGATCTTCAGAAGGTTGGCGCCGAGGAAGATCATTTCCAGCACGACGAGTGGCGCGAGCGCGATCACGGCGACCGGCAGCGACCAGTTCCAGCGTGCGCGGACGAATTCGAAGGCCATGATCGAGGTGACGACCATGGCGCCGGTGACTGAGATCCCGTAGGCGGTCGCCAATGCGTCCGAGGTCTTGAAGCTCAGCACCAGGAAGATGACGCCGAAGAACAGCACGGCGTTGACCGACGGCACGAAGATCTGTCCCGTGTTGGTTTCTGAGGTGAAAAGGATTTCCATGCGCGGCAGGAAGCCGAGGTTGATGCCCTGGCGCACCAGCGAAAAGGCGCCCGTTATGACGGCCTGGCTGGCGATGATCGTCGCCGCTGTCGCCAGGATGACGACCGGCAGCAACGCCCATTGCGGATACATCAGATAGAAGGGGTCGGACATCGTCATCGGATTGCCGAGGACGAGCGCACCCTGCCCGAGATAATTCAGCGTCAGCGCCGGGAACACCAGCAGGAACCAGGCCCATTGAATCGGGCGGCGGCCGAAATGGCCAAGGTCGGCATAAAGCGCCTCGGCACCCGTTACCGTCAGGAAGACGGCACCGAGCACGACGACGCCGTAAAAGCCCTCATGCAGCAGGAAGCTGACAGCATAATAGGGGTTGAAGGCGGCGAGGATGCCGAAATCGTCCGAGATATGGGAGATCCCGGCGGCGGCCATGACGAGGAACCAGAGAGCAGTGATCGGCCCGAAGAACTTGGCGACGGCACCGGTGCCGCGCGATTGCACGACGAAGAGCAGCGCCAGGATCACCACCGAGATCGGCACGATATATTCCGCCAGGCTGGGCGTGACGAGTTTCAGACCTTCGACCGCCGACAGCACCGAAAGTGCCGGCGTGATCATCGCATCGCCGAGGAACAGGGCAGCGCCCATCAGTCCGAGCAGCATCAGCAGTGCGGTATGGCCGTTGGCGGTCTTCATCAGAAGGGCGAGCAGCGACAGCGTGCCGCCCTCACCGTCGTTGTCGGCGCGCAGCAGGAAGAGGACGTATTTGATGGTGACGATAATGGTCAGCGCCCAGATCATCAGGGAAATAAGACTGATGATCTCGAAACGGGTGACGCCGTCATGGGCGACGGGCTTCAGCGCTTCGCGAAAAGCGTAGAGCGGGCTCGTGCCGATATCGCCGTAGACGACACCAACGGAACCGAGCGCGAGATAGAACAGCTTGCGCGGCGTCATGTGGCGTTCGTGCGGATCGCTCTCTTCGGACATGAAATTTCAACAGGCTCTTCAGAGCCAGCCTTTCCAGCGAAAAAAGAAAAAGGGGATGACGGCTGATATTACCATCAAGGCCAGCGAATAGGGATAACCCCCCGCCCAGGCCAGTTCCGGCATGACCTGAAAATTCATGCCATAGATGGAAGCGACCAATGTCGGCGGCAGGAACACGACGGAGGCGATCGAGAAAATCTTGATGATCGAGTTCTGTTCGATGTTGATGAGGCCGAGCGAGGCGTCGAGCAGGAAGGTGATGTTGCCGGCGACAAAGGAGGCATGCTCCGACAGCGATTGAATATCGCGCGAGACGGTGTGGCACAGCTCCTTCGCCTCGTGGTCCTGCTGGATCGCCGGGACCGTGTAAAAGAACGTCAGAAGCCGGGAAAGCGAGCCGAGACTGTCGCGCAGCTTGCTGATCATGCGGTGATGACCGGCGATATCGCGCAATTTCTGCTCGAGGTAGTTCGAAGGCTTGCGGACCTTATTCGCCCTGCCGAAGACATGCGTCGACAAGATGTCGATGCGCGAGACGGAGGTTTCGAGGATTTCGGCGGTCCGGTCGACGATCGTCTCCAGCAGCTTGGCGAGAAGGGCCGCGCCGCCGCGCCAGTTTTCCGGCAGCCGGTGAAGGGCGGCGATGAACAGCGCAAAGGATTTCGGTTGGGCGTAGCGGATGGTGACCAGGCGGTTACCGGCCAGGATGAAAGCGACATCGGTCAGCGTCGGCGCGTCGGTGTCCGCCTTCCAGACGAGCGAAGCGGTCATGAAGACGGCGTCGTTTTCGATATAAAGGCGAGCCGACGGTTCGATGTCCTTGAGATCGTCGCGAGTCGGGACCTCGATACCGAGAACCTTCTCGACATAAAGCTCCTCCTCGCGGCTCGGCTCGAGCATATCGATCCAGACGACATCCTCGGGAAAGGATGCCGGCTGCGAGAGATCGCCGATCTCGACCGATTTGCAATTGGAACGGTAAGCGGTGATCACCGGCAGCGTCTCCGCTGCTCACGACACTTCGCGGTCATCATCTTCATTGCAAGCCTTTCCATCCGTCCGCCATCGCGGCAATGCGAGGGTGGCTCGTTCCAGGCCCAAACGGAAGCGGATCAAGAAAGTTCATACAACTCCGGCTGCATCCGGCCTCGGAAGCCAGCATGCGCATTGTGCTCCACCGCATCGCAGTTACCAATCCCTTCGACCTTGCAGGCGGTCCGGGACCTTCGAAACGAAGACGGCCGTCATTGAGCATCTGCAGCAATGCCATCATGGCGCCGCGGCATATGAAGCAAAGCCGTGAAATAATCAAGACATCTTCCGTGAAGCGCGGCTTTTCACCACATTTCCCGCACAATTCGAGATGGTCGCAACGGTGATTCGGCGCTTCAGCGCTTTGCTGTCATACGCTCCGGCCCGGAAGTCCTGCCCATAAACCGAGACGTTATTCAAAGACGATCGCCGGCGCCGAGCGCTGTGGCTGGCCGCCGAGCTGCTGCCACACCTTGGCGGCGATGCCGCGATAGATGCCGGCGACGACGCCGTTCGGATCGGAGGCGACGAGCGGCGTGCCGGCATCGGACGTTTCGCGGATGTTCATCGTCAGCGGCACTTCACCGAGGAAGGGCACGCCGATGCGCTCGGCCTCCTTGCGGGCGCCGCCATGACCGAAAATGTCGTAGCGGGTGCCGGTGTCGGGTGCTATGAAATAGCTCATGTTTTCAACGATGCCGAGAACCGGCACCTCGACCTTGCGGAACATGTTGAGGCCCTTGCGGGCATCGATCAGGGCGAGATCCTGCGGCGTGGAAACGATGACGGCGCCGGCAAGCGGCACCTGCTGGGCCATCGTCAATTGCGCATCGCCGGTGCCGGGCGGCATGTCGACGACGAGAACGTCGAGCTCGCCCCATGCCACTTCGCGCAGCATCTGCATCAAGGCAGACTGGACCATCGGCCCGCGCCAGATCATCGCCGTCTCCTCGTCGACGAGGAAACCCATCGACATGACCTTGAGGCCGTAATTCTCCATCGGATTGATGATACGGCCATCGATCTGCGTCGGGCGGCCGGAGATCTTCAAGAGCCGCGGCATCGACGGGCCGTAAATATCGGCATCGAGAATGCCGACCCGGAGACCGTTGGCGAGCAGGCCGAGCGCCAGGTTGACGGCGGTGGTGGACTTGCCGACACCGCCCTTGCCGGAGGCGACGGCAATGATGGCGCCGATACCGGGGACACCGATCTTGCCGGCGCGGGGCGGCTGTTGCTGCGGCGTATGCGCGTGGCTCCCATGATCATGACCGGCATGACCGTGGGGCGGGTTCGGCGCAGGGCGGGCAGCGGGCGCCGCGGCGGCCGCCTTCTTGTCCGCCGTCAGCGTGACGAGCGCACCCTTGACACCCGGCATCTCCTTGATGACGCGCTCGGCGGCGAGCCGCATCGGCTCCAGCTCCTTGGCGCGTTCGGCCGGAACGGTGATGGAAAAATAGACCTTGCCGTCGGAGATGAAGACATCGGAGACCATGCCGAGCGAGACGATGTCGTGTTCGAGATCCGGTCCGCGCACGGTCTTCAGCGTTTCGAGAACCTGTTCCTTGGTGACGTCGGTCATTCCACCCTCATTGCTTTTTCTCGCAGACTACGGCGCCACGCGTCTTTCATGAAATCATGCGGTAGAGATAGTGGAGCCACACGTCTTCGCCAAACAAAATCATCGGGAGAAAAATCAATTTGCCGGCTGCGAAAAACGCCGGCGGGGACCCCGCGAATCCGCTGCGGCCATCAAGTCCGCCGGGCTTTTCGCCCTGATGGCCGCAACGGTCTCTCTCCCCAAGAACCGGCGCAATGCGGGGCGAATTAGCGCAAGCCGAAAAAAAGGCCAGTGAAAAGTGACCGGGAAGAGGAAATCGTAAACAGCTGCGCAAGAAGCGGTGCCAAAAGGCAACAACCGCCACCGACGCCGAAGGCCGGGAGAGAAGCGGCGTCGGCGTCGGGCAGCGATGTGTCGGCCGCGCCATTTCCTGGCGCTGGTCATCAAAGTCCCCTCTGGACCTCTGGCGAAGGAGATGCAGAAAGCGTGCCAGATGAAAAAATCGGAAAAAGCGCCGAGAAACGCCGCGGCAACATCCCGGTTCTGCCTAAGCGCTGAGCGGACGGCCACGGCGCGCCACCATCTTTGCGACTTATTTGATCAGACCGATCCGCAGTGCCTTGGCGACCGCCTGGGTGCGGTTGACCGTGTCGAGCTTCTTGGTGGCGCGGTTGAGGTAATGATTGACCGTATGCTCCGACAGCGCGAGGATTTCGGCAATCTCGGCGCTGGTCTTACCGGCCGCCGTCCAGTTGAGGCAGTCGATCTCTCGGTCGGTCAGCGAATCCGTCATGCGCGTATCGAGGTTGCGGATTTCGGCAAGCCTGTCAAAGACATGGATGGCGATATAACAAAGCTCGCGCATTTCGGCGGCGCTGAAGGGTTCGCGGTCGCCGGAGAAGGAGACGGAACCGCGCAGGCCGGAGGCCTCGTGGGTTGGGAAATAGGCGCCGCGTATCATCCTGAAACGCTCGAACAACCCCGTGACCAGGACGGACTTGCCGTCGTCCCGCGCCCAGGCCTCCCGCGACATGTCGTAAAAGAAAGGCCGCGTCGATGTTCTAAGCCGCCTCAAAACCGGGCTGTTCACCATCAGCGCTTCCTGGTCGTAGAGCGCCAGAAGCTCGGCCGGCCAACTGGTGATGACGGTGTTGGCCTGCAGGTCGAGAGAGGTGATCGGCGGCAGGTTGAGAACCATGAAGGCGCGACTGCGATAGGCTTCCGTGACGCGTTTCAAGAAACGGAAAATATCGAACTGCGTCTTCAGGCCGGCGATTTCGTTGATATAATCGTCTTCTTCCGTGGAGGTTTGCGACAAGGGTACCATCACAGTTTTCATCTTCGGCGCCGCGGCCGGTTCGGTTGCATCGAGGCGTGACGAGCGTGTATTGGATACGTGGAAGCGATCTCGGCAGACAGGCTTCAGCCAATGCGTGGTTGTAGATTCGCGGGTCATTCCACTTCGCGTGATTCGCCCGCAAATCTCAATAATTCGCTCATCATAAGCATGCTTAGCGAGCCGTCCAGCGAAGGTGGTAGCGATACCGTCACCGGCGCGGGCCGAGGCGGACGCGCATGCCCTCCATAATCCTCGCAGCCGCCAGCTGTACGGGAACGGCCCACTGACGCAGAAGTTCCATCGAGAGCCGGTAGGCCGGGCCCGTGACCGAGATGCCGCCGATGAAGGTGCGATCCTCCGACCAGACGGGTGCGGCGACGCAGCGGATGCCAGCCTCGTGCTCCTCGAGGTCGAAAGCATAGCCCTGTTCGGCAATCTCGCGGATTTCGGCGGCAAGCGTCTCGGGCGAAGCATGTGTCGAGGCGGTAAAGCTGGTGAAGTTCAGGCCGGCGAGGAGATCGGCAAGAGTTTCGGGCGGAAGCTGCGAAAGAGCGGCCTTGCCGACGCCGGTGCAGTAGCAGGGCGAGGCGTTGCCGATCTGCGAATACATGCGCACCGGCTGACGGCCTTCGACCTTGTCGAGATAGATGATCGACTGTCCCCGGAGAACGCCGAGATGCACCGTCTCGCCGGTCGCCTGCTGGAGTTCGCTCAGGTGCGGTTCGGCAACCAGACGGAATTCGTTGCGCGCCCAGCTGCGCGCGGCGAAATCGAGCAGGCGCAGGCCCGGCGCATAACAGCCGTCACCATCGAGCTCCAGCAACCCCTCCTCCACCAGGTGGCTGAGCTGGCGATGCAGCGTGCCGCGCGGCTGGCCGGCGAGCGTCAGGATATCGGTGAAGCGTAGGGGCGTATCCGCATGGGTGACGAGATCGAGGAGAACCATCAATTTGCCGAGGGTGCCGGTCTCCCGGGCCTGGGCCATGCCGTCGCCTGAAGTCATTGTCTATGTGCCATCGAATCGATCCGCGCCGGCGAGCGTGCGCCCTTGACAGGAAGACCAGCATAATCCGATAATTCCACATAGTCAAATTAAGTTCCGAATAATGGAACATCTAGGAGGGAGGAAAACGGTGAGCGCAGTGGCAGCACAATTTCCCGAGTTCAAAGATCGCGCCGTGCTCGTGACCGGCGGCGGATCGGGCATCGGTGCCGCGATCGTCGAAGGTTTCGCACGCCAGGGCGCCAAGGTCTCCTTCATCGACATTGCCGAGACGGCCGGCAGCGAACTCGCGGAAAGACTGTCGCGGGAAACGGCGCATCCGGTGCTGTTCTACTATGCCGATCTGCGCGACATCGAGGCGATCCGGCGCACGGTCGATGTCGTCGTTCAGACATCCGGGCCGATCCGCGTGCTTGTCAACAATGCAGCGTGGGATGACCGCCACGAATTCGACGCGGTGACCGAGGCCTATTGGGACAACAATCAGGCGGTCAATCTGCGGCATGTGTTCTTCACCTCGCAGGCGGTGGCGCCGTCGATGCGGGCAGCCGGCGGCGGCGCGATCGTGAATATGTCATCGATCGCCTTCAAGCTGAACATGGGCGGCTTTCCTTCCTATGCGGCGGCGAAGGCGGCGGTCGTCGGACTGACGAAGAGCATGGCCGGCCGGCTCGGGCCGGAAAATATCCGGGTGAACTGCATTCTGCCCGGCATGGTCGTCACCGAACGGCAGATGCAGCTGTGGCTCACCGAGGAAAGCATCGCCCGCTCGGTCGAGCAGCAATGCCTGAAATTCCCGCTCAAGGCGGATGCCATCGTCGGTCCCTGCCTGTTTCTTGCATCCGACTGCGCGGCTGCGATGACCGCTCAGTCCCTGATCGTCGATGGAGGCGTTTTGTAATGGCTAATCCCGCGTACGTCGCGGTGGACTGGGGCACCAGCAGTTTCCGGCTCTGGCTGATCGACAAGGACGGCGGCATCCTTGCCGAACGCCGCAGCGGCGAAGGCATGACGAGCGCGGCTAAGATCGGCTTTTCCCAGGTGCTGTCGGGCCATCTCACCGCTGTCGAAGCGCCGCAAGGTCTGCCTGTCATCGTTTGCGGCATGGCCGGCGCAAGGCAGGGCTGGGTCGAAGCCGGCTATATCGACGTGCCCGCGCCGCTCGCCTCGATCCTCACCGCGGCGGTCCGCGTGCCGGGTGAAAGCCGTGACATCCGCATCCTGCCGGGCCTTGCCCAGCGGGATGTGGCGAGGCCCGATGTCATGCGCGGCGAGGAGACCCAGCTTCTCGGCGCGCTCGGCCGCGCGAACTCCGCGGCGCAGGCAGTCTGCATGCCCGGCACGCATTCGAAATGGGTGCATGTCGCGGACGGCAAGGTCGCCGGCTTTTCGACTTTCATGACCGGCGAACTTTTCGACGTGATCAGCAAAAACACGATCCTGTCGCATGCCGTGGCAGGTGCCGAACAACAGCCGGCGGATGCGGCTGCCTTCGAAGCGGCCGTATCGGCGGCCTTTGCGCATCCCGCACTTGGCTCCAATCTGCTGTTTGCCGCCCGTTCGGGCCAGCTGCTGCACGGGATCTCCGCCGCGGCCGCGCAGGCCCGGCTCTCCGGCACGCTGATCGGCCTCGAAATTGCCGGCGCGCTGCAGGATGCCGCCAACGGCACTGGCATCACCCTCGTCGCCTCCGGACGCCTGCAGGCGCTCTATGAGCAGGCCTTCAACACCCTCTCCCTTGCCTTCACCGCCATCGACGCCGACGCGGCCGTGCGCCGCGGCCTATCGGCAGCCGCCGAAGCCATCTGGCCGAATTGAGAAAGCTGACATGATGAACCGTATCCCCTTCCCCGACATGAAGCGCCCGCTGATCGCCATCCTGCGCGGCATCCGGCCCGACGAGACCGAGAGCATCGTCGGCGCCCTGATCGAAAACGGCCTGACGGCCATCGAGATTCCGCTCAATTCGCCGGAGCCGTTCAAATCCATCGAGATCGCCGCGAAGATGGCGCCGGCCGAGGTGCTGATCGGCGCCGGTACGGTGCTGACGGTCGAGGCTGTCGACAACCTGAATGCGGCCGGCGGCAAGCTGCTGGTGACCCCGAATGTCGAACCGGACGTGATCATCCGGGCGCGCGAATATGGTATGGTGACGATGCCGGGCGTCTTTACGCCGACGGAGGCCTTAGCGGCCGCACGCGCCGGCGCCACCGGTCTCAAATTCTTCCCGGCGAGCGTGCTTGGCCCTTCCGGCATCACGGCGATCCGCGCGATCCTGCCGCCGGAACTGACGATTGCCGCCGTCGGCGGCGTGTCGGACAAGAATTTCGCCGATTACACCAGGGCCGGCATCTCAGCCTTCGGCCTCGGCACCAGCCTCTACAAGCCCGGAATGACCGCGGCAGAGGTTGCCGAGCGCGCCAAGGCGACCATTTACGCCTATGATGCAGCCATGGGAGCGTGAACGTATGACCGACATTTACGAGTTCGAAGGCAAGACCCTTTGCAACACCAATTCCGTTCTCGGCGAAGGTCCGACCTATGATCCGGACAGCGATATCGTCTGGTGGTTCAACATCCTCGGCAAAGAGCTGCACGAGCTCAGACTCGCAACAGGGGAGAAAACGGTCCATCCGCTGCCCGTGATGGCAAGCGTGCTGGCCCGCATCGACGCCGGACGGCAGCTGATCGCGACGGAGGAAGGGCTTTTCGTGCGTGATGTGGCGAGCGGCAACCTCACCTTCTATGCGGCGCTCGAGAACGACAGGCCGGAAAACCGCTCGAATGATGGCCGCACCCATCCGTCGGGGGCGCTCTGGATCGGCACCATGAGCAAGCGAGCGGAAAACCAGGCCGGCGCCATCTACCATGTCGCCGGCGGCAAGGTGACAAAGATCTTCAACGGCATCAGCATTCCCAATTCGATCTGCTTTTCCCCGGATGGCACCATCGGCTACTACACGGATTCCCGCATCAACCGGCTGATGCGCGTCATGGTCGATCCGCAGACCGGCCTGCCCTCGGGCGAGCCGATCGTGCTCGTCGACAGCATGAACGAGCCCGGCGACATTGACGGTTCGGTGGTGGATGCCGATGGCTATATCTGGAATGCTCGCTGGGGCGCCGGCGTCGTCGATCGCTACAATCCCGATGGCTTGCGTATCTCGCGCTACAAGGTTCCCGCCGTCCAGCCCTCATGCCCCGCCTTCATCGGCGCCAATGCCGACCGACTGGCGGTGACGACGGCCTGGGAAGGACTTGACGAGGACGCCCGTTCGGCCCAGCCGAGCGCCGGCGCGCTTCTGGAACTCGGCATCGAGGTCAAGGGCGTGTTCGATCCCGTCTATGTGCTCTGACAGCAGTTCGGCCAATGCAAGGCGCTCCCGAGTGGGCGTCTTTTTCGTTTCCGGGGCCGTTCGCTAATAAAAGTTCCGTGATAATCGAGAAATTTTCCGTGTTTTCAACCGGAACCAATCGGCGCACCACTCATTTTCCCTTCGAACCGGCGCGGCAAGGATGATGCATTGCCGGGTCAGCGATCACTCTAGGGAAATGAAAGTAGGTTCGAAATGACACGCAAACTTTTGACGACCGTTGCCGCTGGCGCGCTGTTTGCCACGGCTTTCGCACCGGCGGCATTTTCGCAGACGGCGCCGCAGCCTGCCGATCCCGCCGCGACCAATCAGGCAGCGCCGGCCGATCCGGCTGCCCCCAAGCCCGTCACCCCTGATGTCACTAAGCCCGCGGGCGACGCTGCACAGGCTCCGGCTGCAAAACCGAGCACGGATTTAGCTCAGGGTACCTATCTGACGGAGCAGGCTCCGGACCAGATCAGCGCCAACACTTATATCGGTCAGTCGGTCTACAACGCCAACAATGAAAGCATCGGTAGCATCAACGACCTGATCATGAAGAAAGATGGCGGCATCGTTGCTGCGATCGTCGGCGTGGGCGGCTTCCTCGGCATCGGCGAAAAGGATGTCGCCGTTCCGATCGAAAAAATCACCATCGCCCAGAACACTCAGGACGGCAGTCTCAAGCTGACAACAACCGAAACCGCTGAATCGCTGAAGGCTGCGCCCGAGTTCAAGACATTGGCAATGCAGTCTGCAGAGAAGGCCCCGGCCGCAACCGGTACCGACACGACGGCAACCGGCTCGACCACGCCGAAGTAAACCGCGCGCGCGGTAGTACAGCGTAGGCGATGGCGCTCCTAGGGGCGCCATTGCTTTTTGCATGTTTCACGCAGTTCACCACGCAAAACCGCTGCGCACGTGCGCTGGTATTGGCTTTTTTGCTTTACGCAAGCCCGGACGCAAAGCCGCTGCGCGCTTTTGCTGGTATTGGCTTTTTGCTTTGCGCAATCCCGCACGCAAAACCGCTGCGCACTTTTGCTGGTATTGCTTATGCGCTGACGCGCTCGGCGGGCACCATATCGTAATAGTTCTCGTGCAGGAAGCGCAGCGTGGCGATGCCATCGGCCGGGCGGCCGAAATGGTAGCCCTGGCCCATGCCGCAGCCTAGCGTGCGCAGCTTCACGGCTTCGGCATAATCCTCGATGCCTTCGGCCACGACTTCCAGTTCCAGGCCTTCGCACATGGAAAGGATCGCCTTGATGATGTGTTCGGAGGCGCGGTCGGAATTGATGCGCGAGACGAAGGCGCGGTCGATCTTGATCTTGTCGAAGATGAAGTCGCGCAGACGACCGAGGCTCGACTGGCCCGTGCCGAAGTCGTCGAGCGAGATGCGAACGCCGGCTGCACGCAGATCGGCGATGATGCGGTGGGCGGTGTCGGCCGAACCCATCACCGCCGTCTCGGTGATTTCCAGTTCCAGGCGGTGCGGATCGAAGCCGACGCGACCGAGGATCGACAGGATGCTGCCGCTCGTGCCGGGATCCATCAGCTGCGCCGAAGAGAGATTGAACGACAGAAAGAGTTCACGCGGCCAGGACAAGGCTGCTTCAGCAGCCTTGCGAAGCAGGGCCTCCGACAGCGCGTCGATGAAACCACGCTCTTCGGCGAGCGGCACGAAGACGCCGGGCGCCACGAAACCGAGATCGGGATCGTTCCAGCGGGCGAGCGCCTCGAAGCCAACGACCTGATTGTTGGCAAGCGAGACGATCGGCTGGAAATGAATGTCGATGGCGTCCGAGATGATGGCGTTTCTGAGCGCCTGCTCCAGCTGTGTTGCGCGCTTCATCTCCTGGGCGATTTCCCGCGAATAGACGGTGATCTGGCCGCGACCGCGGCGCTTGGAGCGATAGAGGGCGGTGTCGGCGCTCTTTAGCAGTTCTTCGCAGTCCTCGCCGGCGAAGGGGTAGATGGCAAAGCCGAAGGAGGCGGAGAGGCGGACGTTGCGGTCGCCGAGATCATAGGGCGCCGACAACACCTCGCGGATCATCTGGCCGAACTTCTCGGCGCTCGCCCGTTCGAAAATCAACGGCAGCACGAAGGCGAATTCGTCGCCGTCGTGGCGGGTGACCAGCGCCCCGTCCGGAATGCAGGCCCTCAGCCGATGGGCGACCTGGCAGAGGATCTCATCGCCGGCCGAGGAGCCGAAGAGATCGTTGATCGGCTTGAAGCTGTCGAGATTGGCGATGCCGATGGTGAAAGGGGCCGGATCGCTGGCACGTTCGGCGGAGATCTGCAGGACCTTTTCGCGCATGCGATTGCGGTTTCCCAATCCGGTCAGCGGATCGGTATAGGCCATCGCTTGAAGCTCATTATGACTCACGGCCAAGGAAGCCGTTTCCGCCGATCTCATCATCCAAATCCGAGCTTTCCTCCGCAGCCGGGCAAAGAATGACCGGGATTTCTTAACAATTCGCTAGTAAATCAGCGGCGTCGGCAGCCTGGTTCGCCCCAAAATTGGGGACTTGACGACACGCGCCGCCGGATACCGGTATCATCCGCTCGCTCGGACCCGTGCAGCGTCTTCCATCAGGTATTTCTGGAATATCGCCTCGAGCATGTCGGGGCTGACGGGTTTCATGATGACGTCGTCCATGCCTGATTTGGCGCATTCGGCGCGATCGCGCTCGAAGGCCTGCGTGAGCACGCCGATGATCGGGGTGCGGGCTGCGCCGCCGGCTTCCTCCATCTGGCGGATCAGGCGCGCGGCCTCGAAGCCGTTGAAACCCGGCAGCGAAATGTCCATCAGCACCACCTGCGGCCTGTGCTCGGCCCAAAGGCGCACGACCTCGTCGCCGGTCGCGGCGATCATATGGCGATAGCCAAGGCCCTCGAGTATCTGTGAAAACACGATCTGGTTGATATCGTTGTCCTCGGCGACGAGAACCTGCAGGCCGACCAGCTCGTCGGACGTGCTGATTTCCCAATCCGCATCGGCGCCGACACCGTTGTTGCGGCTGTTGCGATTGAAGTGGCGGGCGATCTGGAAGGTGAGCTCGTTGGCGATCTGGAAGCCGTCCATGACGAGCGCCGGGATGCCGTATTGCTCGGAAAGCTCGAGGCAGCGCATGCCCATCTGGTTGTCGATGATCAAGAGATCGAGCGAAATGCCGGAGGAGGTGGCGATTTCCAGGAATCGTTCCTCTTCATCCTCACCACGCACCGAGCAGGATTCGAAACCATATTTCGACAGCGTCCGCAGAGCGGCGGCCTCGGCGGCAAGGTCGGCGGTGACGACGAGGATCTTGCGGCCGGAGAAATTCTCCGGAACGATCGCCTCCATCGCCGCCGGCTCGCGGCGCTCCACAGCGCTCGGCACCGGCACATAGGCGCGGCGATAACTCTGATTGGCGGAGGCGGTGATCGCCGAGGCACGATCGAACTCCTCAAGATCGGCGCCGTCGCGCGGCAGGTCCTGCATGGTCGACACCAGGAAATAGCGGCCGGGCTTGCCGATGCGATGCTTGCGGCTGACGATGTCGCGCTCGATGCCCTCGCGGGAGATCTGCCGCTGGCGGGAGATCGACATCTCGCCGGTTTCCAGCACGTGACGATCGCTTTCTTCGAAGCGCTTGGCGATCTCAGGTGAGAAGAGATCGCCGCTCTTGCGCCCGAGCACCTCGTCGGCGCTCCTCTGATATTTCTCACAAAAGGCGAGGTTCACCGCAACATAGGTGAGGTTGCGATCCTTGACGAAAAGCGGGAACGGCAGATTATCGAGAATGTCTTCGGTGAGCTGCACCCGCTCCAGGTCCGAGCGCCACTGCGCCTCGCGCTTCTTGTCCTCGGAGATATCGGAAACGACGGTGACGCCGTAACCGCTCGGCAGCCTGCGCTTGACGAAGCGGACCCAGCTGTCGGCGCCATGTCGCTCGACAGATTCGAAGCGCTCGCGCCAATGCGAGGCGATTTTCTGCGACAGCCAGTCCTCGCGGCTGAGCGAGCCGCTCTGCCTGATATCATATTGCTGGCGAACGCCGGTATCGTAGATCGCGCCCAGGAAATCGCGCAGCCGGATGCCCGGCTTCAGCATCTCGGGCGGCAAGGGGAAGAATTCGAGAATCTGGCGGCTTGCGAAGATCAGATGATCGTTCTTGTCGTAGATGATGAACGCTGACGAAAGGCTGTCGCACACCGCATCGAAGAGCGCCGTCTGCAGATCTGCCCCGGCGAGCGTCCCGTCGGTTTCTGATGATGTGTCCGCCTTTTCGAAGCCGGCACTCATTCCATTTCGTCCCACATCTGTTCGATTTCGCGGCTTCTGGAGGTGTGTGATTAAAAATGCCATTTTTCTGTTAAAACCGGCTTAACACTACCGATCCCCGAATGCGGGGGAGCCGCGGATCACAGTTCCACCAAGCGATCGGAAACCCCTTCCCTCCCGCCCGCGAATCCTCGAAAATAGCTCATGGCCATCAGACAGCTTTCCGAAACGCTCATCAACCAGATCGCCGCCGGCGAAGTCATCGAACGGCCGGCGAGCGCTGCCAAGGAATTGATCGAGAACGCGCTGGATGCCGGAGCGACGCGCATCGAGATCGCCACGGCAGGCGGCGGCAAGGCGCTGCTGCGGGTCAGCGATAACGGCTGCGGCATGGACGCGGCCGATCTGGAACTGGCGATCAAGCGCCACTGCACCTCGAAGATCTCCGAAACGCTCGAGGATATTAGAACGCTCGGCTTCCGCGGCGAGGCACTGCCTTCGATCGGGTCCGTGGCGAGGCTCAGCATCGCAAGCCGCAAGCGCGACAGCGCCGGCGGCCACGAGATCGCCGTTGCCGGCGGCAAGGTCTTGCATCTGAGGCCGGCCGCCGCCAATCCCGGCACGATCGTCGAAGTCCGCGACCTGTTCTTCGCCACGCCGGCGCGGCTCAAATTCCTGAAGACGGAAAAGGCCGAGGCGGGTGCGATTACCGAGATCGTCAAACGCATGGCGATCGCTTTTCCCGCCGTGCGCTTCGTGCTGTCCGGCTCCGACCGTGCCACGCTCGAATTTCCGGCAACGGGCGACGATCATCTGGCGCGCATGGCGCAGGTGCTCGGCAAAGACTTCAGCGACAACGCCATTGCGCTCGACGCCGTACGCGAGGAGATCACGCTGACCGGCTTTGCCGGCGTGCCGACCTTCAATCGCGGCAACTCCGCCCATCAATATGCCTTCGTCAACGGCCGCCCGGTGCAGGACAAGCTGATCCTCTCGGCGATCCGCGGCGCCTATGCCGAGACGATCCCGTCCGGGCGCTATCCGGTGGCGGTGCTGTCGATCGCACTCGATCCGGCCCTCGTCGACGTCAACGTGCATCCGGCCAAATCCGACGTGCGCTTCCGCGACCCAGGCCTGGTGCGCGGCCTGATCGTCGGCGCCATTCGCGAGGCGCTCGCGCGCGACGGCAGCCGGGCGGCAACGACCGGCGCGAGCGATATGCTGCGCGCCTTCCGCCCCGGTTTCCAGCCCTTTGCCCAACGCTCGCAGGCGCCATGGTCGGCGGAGACCTCGCCCTCCCGCCCCTATCAGCCAGCAACGGGTTTCAGCGAACGATCCCAAGCCGCTTTCGACGGACTTTCGATGCCGACAGCGCGGGCCGAGACGCAGTCTTCGCCACAGCCTGCTGCGCCTGAACCGGCCGGGCGTTATCCGCTCGGCGCGGCACGGGCGCAGATCCACGCCAATTATATCGTCGCCCAGACCGAGGACGGGCTCGTCATCGTTGACCAGCATGCGGCGCATGAGCGGCTGGTGTTCGAGGCGATGCGCAAGGCGCTGCATTCAAAGCGGTTGGCCTCGCAGGTGCTGCTGATCCCCGAGATCGTCGACATTCCGGAAGAGGATTGCGACCGGCTGATGCTGCTTGCGGCAGAGTTTGCCGAACTCGGTCTGGCGATCGAGCGCTTCGGTCCCGGGGCGATCGCGGTGCGCGAAACGCCGGCCATGCTCGGCGAGGTCGACGTCCATGGCCTGATCCGCCAGCTCGCCGACGAGATTGCCGAATGGGATACGGCGTCGGGCCTGTCGGCCAAGCTCGAATATGTGGCGGCGACCATGGCCTGCCATGGATCGGTTCGCTCCGGCCGGCGGCTGCGGCCGGAGGAAATGAACGCGCTGCTGAGGGAAATGGAAGTGACGCCCGGCTCCGGCCAGTGCAATCACGGCCGGCCGACCTATATCGAATTGAAGCTCAGCGACATTGAGCGGCTTTTCGGCAGAAGCTGAAAAAGCTGGCAAAGCCGCCTTTGCGGGAGTATGGCAGACGGATGACAAGTTGCAGGGAACGGAGCGCATGAATTTGTTCGAAGGGCACGGAAACCGCGAGGCGAAGATCCGTTATCTCGACGGCGATTTCCAGATTCTCTCGCCCGGCTCCTATGTCGTCTGTGCGATGACCGGAAAAAACATCCCGCTCGACGAACTGCGCTACTGGAGCGTCGCCCGCCAGGAGCCCTATGCCGACGTTATTTCTGCAATCGAAGCCGACAAACGTGCCGGCATGCTGCCGAACCAGCGGCGTTAGCTCTTAACTTTCATTTCCCTTAAACGCCGCTCGCGACAGGCGACGATCGCCCGGTCGATGATCAGGCTCGGGGCGAGATGATCCTCGAAGACCATGTCGACTTCGATCACCCGGCATTTTTTCGCCAGTTGCTCCGCCTTGCCGTGATGGCCGGAGAGACGAACGAAATCCTTTGACGTGGTGACAATCAGGAGATCCTGGCGTTCGGCGGTCGTCAGGATGTCGTCGATCTCCTCCTCGGTCAGATGCTCGTGGTCGCCGAAGCTCTTGGCGAGGGCGATTTCGGCGCCGCGCGATTCGACGGTGCGGAAGAATTTGGCGGGATCGGCGATGCCAGCGAAGGCGAGCACCTTGATGCCGGCAAGCCGGTCGTCGCCGCGCACCTTCAGCGATGCGGTGAAATAGGGCTTTGCCGCGCGTGCCGCCATGCGAACGATCGCGTCGGCAGCATTGCCGCCGCCGACCTTCAGCAGCGCCGTCGCCGAACGCAGCTGCTGGCGGATCGGCGCACGGACCGGGCCGGCCGGCACGATATGGCCATTGCCAAGGCCGCGCGTCGCGTCGATGACGAGCAGCGCATAGTCGATCGCCAGCCGGGCGCTCTGAAAACCATCATCCATGATGATGAGATCGGCGCCTTCCGCCACCAGACGCCGAGCACCGTCGACGCGCCGGCGGGAAATCACCGTCAGCGCCTCCTGGGCGAGCAACAGCGGTTCATCGCCGACGGCGACCGCCCGGTGATGATGGGGATCGACCACGGTCGTCACGTCGAGCGAGCCGCCGTAACCTCTGCTGAGAAAGCCGGGTTTCAGGCCTTTCGCCTTGGCGGCGCGGGCGAGCGTCAACGCCGTCGGCGTCTTGCCGGCGCCGCCGACTGTGAAATTGCCGACGCAGATAACGGGAACGGAAACCGAGGCGCGGCGCGCATGGGCCATGCGATGGCCGGCGACACGGCCGTAGACAAAGGAAAGCGGCGCCAGCAGCCAGGCCCGCCAATCGGCTTTCCTCCACCAGAACGGCGGCGCTTCTGAAATCATTTTGCCGTCCGCTCCCCGCCGGCTAGAGAATTTCGTCTTCCCGGCCGGATTGAGAGATTAAAATCGATGAAAATGCAAGCCTTTACCGATCAGGCCGGCTGCAGATCAGGCAGCAGCGTCTCAAGGGCGGTGATATCGTCGAGCACATGATCGGCAGCCGCAGCAAGTGAATCGCGCGAGCCGGTTCCCGTCAACACGGCGATCCTCAGTCCCGCGCCGGCATTTAGGCCCATGTGCAGATCGTGATTGTTGTCGCCGACCATGGCGACCTCTTCAGGCAGAAGACCGGTCGCAGCGCAGAAGCCGAGCACCATGCCCGGCTCCGGCTTGACGCCGAAGCCGCTGTCGTAGCCGGCGATATAATCCACATAGTGGGCGAAACCGAAGCGCTCCGCCGTCTGGCGGATGGAGCGCTCATTGTCGCTGGAGGCGACACCGAGCTTGAAACCGCGCCGATGCAGCCTTGCGAAGAAGCCGGCAAGGTCGGTCACCGGCACGGAAAATTCAGCGGCGCCGGAAAAGAGGTCGTCGAGACGGATCGTCAATTCGTCGATGTCGACCATCGACCCGGCGGCGGCGAGTCCCTCGGCGATCTGCCTTGTATTGCCGGCGGCGAGCAGGCTGTCGGGGACGATATGGCCGCTCACCGGATCCATGCCGCAGGCGGACAGCAGCCGGTCGGCCAAAAGCGGGTCGCCCTCAGCGGCGATGCGGGCAAGCTCGCGATTGACCGGCAGCCAGCTCTCATCATAGTCGAGCAACGTGCCGTCCTTGTCGAAGAGGATGCCTTTGATATGCGCCGGTCCGGACATCGCGTCTCCTCAAACCTGGGCCGCGGTCCTGGGCAGCAAACGCGCCTTGACCGTCAGCGGATTGATATAGGGTTCGAGCCCCTTCACCGTCGCCGACAGTGCGCCGCGCATCTCGTGCACGGTGGCGACGCCGGCCTCGATCATGTTACGGCGGGCTTCATCGTTGGTCAGCAGGTAATGCACGCCCTTGGCCAGCATTTCGGTATCGCGCACCATTCGGGCGCTGCCGCTGCGGGCGAGCTTCTGATAGGCCTCGCGGAAATTCTGCACATTGCCGCCGGAGAGGATGGCGCAGCCGAGCATGGCAGGCTCCAGCGGGTTCTGACCACCCTCGGCAAAGAGCGAGCGGCCGACGAAGGCGATTTCGGTCAGACGGAGATAAAGCCCCATTTCGCCGATCGTATCGCCGAGAAAGATATCGACATCGGCGGAGAGGACATCGTCGCGGGTGCGGCGGGCGACTTTCAGCCCCTGCTTGACGAGCGCCGCCTCGATCTCGTCGCTGCGCTCGGGATGGCGGGGCACGATGATCGTCAATTGACGATCGCGCTCCTTCAGGGCGCGATGGACGATGCCGGCGGCATTTTCCTCGCCGTCAAAGGTGGAGATCGCCGCCCAGGTCTTGCGATCGCCGATCTGCTTCTTGTAGCGGGCGAAGACAGCGCTGTCATAAGGCGGCGCATCGGTATCGACCTTCAGATTGCCCGAGGTTATGACGGGAACGGCACCGAGATCGCGAAACCGCTCCGCATCGACATCGGATTGGGCGATGACGAGAGCGAGGTTCTCGAACAGGGCCTCAGCAATCGACGGGCGGCCGCGCCAACGGGCAAAGGAGCGGTCCGACATGCGGGCATTGACCAGGATTTGCGGGATGCGGCGACGGCCGAGTTCCAGCACCGTCGCCGGCCAGATTTCGGATTCGGCGATGATGGCGCAATCGGGCTGCCAATAATCGAGGAAGCGGCTGACGGATGGCTTCAGATCCAGCGGCACATATTGATGGATCGCCTCCTGGCCGAGGCGCTCGGCGGCGAGCCTGGCGGAGGTGATGGTGCCGGTGGTCAGGATGACATGAATGTCGCGGCGGCGAATTTCGCGGATCAGCGGTATGACCGCATTGGTTTCGCCGACACTTGCGGCGTGGAACCAGACGAGCGGGCCCTGGGGCCGATTAGCGCTCGGATAGCCGAAGCGTTCAAGGCGGCGCGCACGGTCTTCCTTGCCCTTGGCCGTGCGGTAGGTCAGATAGAGGCCGACGACCGGGGAAGCCACGGTCCCCGCCAGACGGTATGTGCTCAGACCGAGCCGCGCCATCCGGGAGCTCATCGCGCCAGCCTCCGACCCAAGACGATCGACATCAAACCCATTCCCTTATTATCGTTGCGGCCGGAATGGCCGATCAATTTGTTCAGAATGCGTCAAACGATCCGGATCGACGGGCGCCCGATGCACGAAGGCCCGTTCGGCTGGCTGCGGCTGCCGAGGTCAGTTGCCCCCAGCCTTTTGCTGCGGATCGAGCAGACGGTGCATGTGGACGATGAAATAGCGCATATGTGCGTTGTCGACCGTCTGCTGCGCTTTCGCCTTCCAGGCCGTCAGCGCCGAGGCATAGTCGGGAAAAATGCCGACGATATCGAGGCCGTCCAGGTCACGGAACTGGACATCTTCGAGGCTTTCGAGTTCGCCGCCGAAAACGAGGTGCAAAAGCTGTTTCTTGTCACCGGAGTCAGTCATTTTCTTGTTCTCTTTCTGCCTAGTTCCTCCGCCACCTCATCTGCGGGATTTTGACGGAAACGTCAACTGTCTCGTCGCCCGGCGAAGGCCGCGAGGAACTCATCGATACGGGGCGCTGGCGCCGCACAGAGGACCTTATGGGTGACGTCGGCCCTGTTATAGACGATGGACTTGCCGTCGAGGTCTACAAGCCCGCCGCCGGCGCAGGCCAGAACGAGATCGGCGGCGGCAAGGTCCCAGTCATGCGAATTGCCCTTGACGAAGGTGGCTTCCAGACGGCCATCTGCCACCATGGCGATGCGATAGGCCAGCGAGGGGACATATTTTTCGCGTCTCACCCGGTCACGGAACGCCGGCGGAAAGGTCTTCAACAGGTCTTCGCCGATCGCAAGCCGGCTCATCTCGTCCGGCCCGGCGGCGGAAACGGTGAAGGGCGTGCCGTTCTTCAGCGCCACGCCGCCGTCGACGGCCTCGTAGAGCTCTTCGAGCGCCGGTGCATAGAGCACGCCGGCAACCGGGCGGCCGCGATGCACGACCGCGACGCTGACGCACCAGACTTGCTGCCCGCCGAGGAAGGCGCGCGTGCCGTCGATCGGATCGACGATGAAAAGCGTCTCGCGCGACAGGCGGTCTTCATCGTCCTCGGTTTCCTCAGACAGCCAGCCATAATCCGGCCGCGCCTTACGCAGGATCGTTTCAAGCGTCTTATTGGCGGCGAAATCGGCGGCGCTGACTGGAGAGCGGTCGCCGTTCTTCCACCAGACCTCGGGAGACTGGTTGAAGAAGCCGTAGGCGACCGCGCCGGCCTCCTTCGCAGCATCGGCGATCAAGGCGAGATCGCTCTGCCAGCGCAGCTTTTCTCTATCGCTCATCCCGTCATTCCATTCCTGCCCGTTTTTACTGCCCGGCGAGCGTCATGCCTTCGATCGCGAGGGTCGGAGCCGCGACGCCGAACTTGCGGTCGATGTCGTTTGCCGGCGTCAGGCGCATGAACATCTCCTTGAGGTTCGAGGCGATCGTCACCTCGGATACCGGGAAAGTGAGTTCGCCGTTCTCGATCCAGAAGCCGGTGGCGCCGCGGCTGTATTCGCCGGTGATCATGTTGACGCCGTGGCCGATTAGTTCGGTGACGTAAAAACCGTTGCCGATGCTGCGGATCAGTTCCTCCGGCGAGATCTCGCCCGGCTCCAAGGCGAGGTTGGTGGAAGACGGCGTGACGGCGCTGCCGCCGCGCACGCCGCGGCCATTAGTCTGCAGGCCGAGCTCGCGGGCCGTCGAGGCCGAGAGGAACCAGTGCTTCAGGACACCGTCTTCGATCATGACAAGCCGCTCGCCGGACACGCCCTCACCGTCGAAGGGACGCGAGGAAGGCCCGCGCACGATCAGAGGATCGTCGGTGATCGAAAGGCCCGACTTCAGCACCTGCTGACCCATCCTGTCACGCAGGAAGCTGGTCTTTCGGGCGACGGCGGCACCGTTGATCGCACCGGCGATATGGCCGACAAAACCACGGGCGACGCGCGGATCGAAGACGACGGTGACGTTCTTGCCGGTCGGCACCTGGCGCGGATTGACGCGCTTGACCACCCGTTCGCCGGCGCGGCGGCCGATTTCGGCGGGATCGTCGAGCTCGGCGTAATAAAGCCGGCTGTCGAAATCATAGTCGCGCTCCATGCCCGTGCCTTCGCCTGCGATGACGCTGACGGAATTGCCGAAACGGGAGGCCATGTAGCTGCCTTGGAAACCGTGCGACGTGGCGAGAACAAGACCGCCCATGCCGGCCGACGCGCCGGCGCCGGAGGAATTGGTGACGCCCTTGACCGCAAGTGCGGCCGCCTCGGCGGCAAGAGCCGCCTCGCGCAGCATCTCGGAGGACACGTCGGTGGCATCGAGCAATTGCAGGTCAGGATAGGACTTGGCAAGGTTCGCCTCGTCCGCCAGGCATGCGAAGGGGTCTTCCGGGGAAACCTTGGCCATGGCGACGGCACGCTCGGCCAGCGCCTGGAGATCGAAGCCCGGATTGGCCGAAACGCTGGCGACGCGCTGGCCGATGAAGACGCGCAGCGAAAAATCGTCGCTTTCCGACAATTCCGTCCCCTCGACCTTGCCAAGCCGGACGCTGACGGATTGCGAGCGAGAGCGAACGACCACGGCGTCGGCAGCGTCGGCCCCTGCCTTCCTTGCCAGATCGATCAATTGACTTGCGCGGGAAAGAAGTGTCGAAGAATCGATTTCAGAGGACATGATTTGGCCTTTCCTTCGGCTTCCATTTATTGTGCACTCTCCCTGGCATCAAGGCCGCCGCCGCCGATTCTTTGCCGGGGCTGCCAGGATGTTTCCCGCCGCCGAAAGAAATTGCCAGCATGTCAGCGCCCAACGACCTTTTCTCCGAAACGATCCTGCTGCTCGGCGGCGCGGTGGTCGCCGCTCCGATCTTCAAGAAGCTGGGGCTTGGCACGGTGCTCGGTTATCTCGCCGCCGGCATCGTCATCGGCCCGGTCTTCCACGGCATCACCGACGGCGAACAGATCCTTGCCGTCGCCGAGCTCGGCGTCGTCTTCCTGCTCTTCATCATCGGCCTGGAGCTGAAGCCAAGCCGCCTCTGGCAGATGCGGCGCGACATCTTCGGCCTCGGCACGGCGCAGGTGGTGGTGACAGGGCTGGCGCTGACCGCGCTCGCCTGGTTTTCTGAAATTCTCGATTGGCGCGGCAGCATCGTCGCTGGCTTCGGCCTGGCCCTGTCCTCGACGGCCTTCGCCATGCAGATCCTTGAGGGCGATGGCGACGTCAACACGAGATACGGGCAGCGCTCCTTCTCGATGCTGCTGTTCCAGGACCTGGCGATCGTGCCGCTGCTCGCGCTGATCACCGTTCTCGACGGCAGCGGCAAGAGCAGCAATACGCCGCTCACCGATTTTGCCGTGGCCGTCGGCGCCGTGGCGGCGATGATCGTCGCCGGGCGTTATCTATTAACGCCGCTCTTCCAGATCATCGCCCGCACAGGGGCCCGCGAGGCCATGATCGCGGCCGCCCTTTTTGTCGTCATGGGATCGGCAAGCCTGATGCAGCTTGCCGGACTATCGATGGCGATGGGCGCCTTCCTCTCGGGGGTGATGCTCGCCGAATCCTCCTACCGGCACGAGTTGGAGGCCGACATCGAGCCTTTCCGCGGCGTGCTGCTCGCCATCTTCTTCATCGCCGTCGGCCTGTCGCTGGAGCTGGACGTTCTCGTCGACAATGCGCTCTTCGTCATCGTCACGGTGCCGATCGTCATGGCCGTCAAGGCGATTATCATCTATGGTCTCTGCCGGATATCGGGATCTCCGCACAATGACGCGATCCGCATCGCCTTCCTCTTGCCGCAAGGCGGCGAATTCGGCTTCGTGCTGTTCACCACTGCGGGCGTCGTCGGCTTGATGTCGACGAGCACGGCATCGCTGCTGGTGGCGATCGTCACGCTGTCCATGGCGCTGACGCCGATCGGCGCGGCGCTGTCGAAGCGGCTGCTCAACGGCGATGAACAGGAAGAGCTCGACGAGGATTTCGAAGGTGCGGGCGCCGACGTGCTGATGGTCGGCTTCTCACGTTTCGGCCAGATCGCCGCCCAGATCCTGCTTGCCGGCGGGCGCAGCGTCACCGTCATCGACTTTTCCGCCGACCGCATCCGCCAGGCCTCCTCCTTCGGCTTCCGCATTTATTTCGGCGACGGCACCCGCAAGGACGTGCTGCGCTCGGCCGGGATCGACCGGGCGAAGATCGTGCTCGTCTGCACACAGAAGAAGGAGATCACTGACAAGGTGGTCGAACTGGTGCAAGCGGACTATCCGCAGACGCGCCTTTACGTACGCTCCTATGACCGAATCCATTCGATCGAACTGCGCAACAAGGGGATTGATTACGAGCTGCGCGAAACGCTGGAATCGGGCCTGCTGTTTGGACGGCGGACGCTGGAGGCGCTCGGCGTCTCGGAGGTCGATGCCTATGAAATCGGCGAGGATATCCGCAAGCGCGACGAGGCGCGGCTGGTGCTGCAGGTCTCCGAAGGGCTGCAGGCGGGGCGCGACATGCTGTTTTCCCACCCGGTGCGGCCCGAACCGCTGGTCAAGCCGAAGCGCACGGCCGATCCTTTCGAGGACGATCCGCTGGCGGGAGTCGCGAATGCGGTGGCGGACGCATAAACCTGTTGCCGGAGCTGCGACGGTCGAGCAGTTCGAAAACAGTGGGGCTACTGCCAGAATCTGTCAGCATGTCTCTCTAAATATTCTCCTGCCCGACATACAGGAGGTTTATCGTGCTCGACAGCAACAGCATTCTACTTTTCGTAACCGACGCGCCGAAGAGCGCCAGCTTTTATGCGCGGCTGCTCGGGCAAGATCCTGTGGAGGCCAGCCCGACCTTCGCAATGTTCATTCTGCCTTCGGGCCTGGCCCTCGGACTGCGGGGCCGGACGGGCGTCCAGCCGGCGCCGGCTGCTGCGGGCGGCGGCTGCGAGGTCGGTTTCAAGGTCGCGACAGCGGACATGGTCGATAGGCTCCATATCGAATGGCAGGGCAAGAGCGCGGCGATCCTTCTGCCGCCGATCGACCTCGATTTCGGCCGCAGCTTTGTTGCTGCCGATCCCGACGGGCATCGCTTGCGCGTCTACAACGTCGCGGAGGACTGAACCATGTCCCGCAGCTGGATTGCCGTGGCATCAGCAAACCACGTCCGCATCGGGCGCGCAGCCGGGTTCATGCAAGTCTGTCACGGCAAGGCCGCTCCGCTCAAGCGGAGCGCGCCAGGGGACCGCGTGATTTACTATTCGCCGACTGAAACGTTTGGCGGCAAGGATCGCCTGCAGGCGTTCACGGCCATCGGCGTGGTCGAGGAAACGGCGGCATATCAAGTGGAGGCTCACCCCGGCTTCCGCCCTTGGAGGCGGGATGTCGTCTGGTGGCGGGCCATTGAAACGCCCATCCGGCCGCTGCTCGATCGGCTATCTTTCACGAGCGATCGGACAGGCTGGGGCTATCGACTGCGCTTTGGTCTCTTTGAAATCGACAATGACGATGCCGACCTCATAGCCGAAGCGATGCTCGCTGAACCGCTGGCGCATGTCTCGCGGACGCCGGCAACGGCGCCCGTGCAAGGTTCCTTAGCGTTTTAGCCGCGCTTCGATCTCGCGGTCGAGGGCGAATTTCAGATCGTCCTTGACGCCGACGGACATGGCCAGCACTTCGCGAGCCTTGAGGAAATCCATCACGCCGGTGCGGCCGACCGTCGGGCGCAGGAAGATGTGCGGCTGGCAAAGCTTCAGCTTCAGGGAGATTGCCGTCTGCATCATCAGCTGTCCGGAACCGAAGATGCTCTCCATGCGGTTCGGGATATGGGTGCCGTCGCCCTCGGGAGCGCCGACGACATCGACGCCGACGACGATGTCGGCAAGATCCATCAGGCACTCATAAGGCACAGGATTGCTGATGCCGCCATCGATCATCACGCGGCCGCGCAGGCGCACCGGCATGAAAACGGCGGGGATGGAGGACGAGGCGGCCAGTGCGGGAAACAGCTCGCCCTCTTCGATGATCACCTCGTTCTGCCCGTAATAATCCGTGGTGATCACCTTCATCGGCACCAGCAGATCTTCAAATCGGGCCGGCAGCTCCGACGGCAGAAAAGCTTTCAGGATCCGTTCCAGATTGAACTGGCCGATGCGGATGCCCTTGGCCACCGCATCGCGCACTGTCGTCGGCCTCATGCCCCAGATGCGGGCAACGACGGCGGTCTTGTTGCCGACGGTTGCCAGCGCATGTTCACGGATTTCGGCGCCGGACATGCCGGCGGCCATGCCCGCCCCCATGATCGCGCCGATCGACGAACCTGCAATCGCCACCGGGCGGATGCCGAGTTCGTCGAGGGTTTCGATGATGTGGATATGGGACAGGCCGCGTGCGCCGCCGCCGCCGAAGGCGACAGCGACCGTCGGCAAATCGCTGATCGCAGGCAGTTTCGGACTGATGATCTCTGCCTGCTGCACGCCCCGCCCCTGCGCCTATTGCGGCTGATATCGGAAGAAATGCACCCTGGTGTCGCCAAAGATGCGGCTTTCGAGAAAAACATAGGAAGGGTGGACCGAAACGACAATGTCGGCGCGTTCTTCGAGTACCGCGATCGCCCCCGGCCGCAGCCAGCCGCCAACGGCGGCCGCCGCCATCGCCTTTTCGCCGAGGCCCTTGCCATAGGGCGGGTCGGCAAAGAGCACGTCGAAAGGCTCGAGATTGCCGACGCTGCCGAGATCGGTCGCATCGCGGCGCAGGATGCGGGTGCGGCCATGCAGACCGAGCGCATCGATGTTTTCCCAGAGCAGCGCCCTGCCCTCGACGCTGTTTTCGACGAAGAGCGCATGACGACAGCCGCGCGAGACGGCTTCGAGGCCGACGGCGCCGGTTCCGGCAAAAAGATCGAGGATCCGGGTGCCGTCGACACATTCCGGATAGGCATGGCTCAAAATATTGAACAGGCTCTCGCGCGTCCGGTCGGCGGTCGGCCGGATGTCGTTGGATTTTGGCACGGCGAGAGGCCGTCCGCGAAACTCACCGCCGACGATCCGCACCGCGTGTCATTCCCTTTCCTCGAGCACCACCTCTGGACGGACTGCCCGCCGGCCTATCCCCGGCCGGCCTTTCACCGCCTGGCTTGGCGCCCTTAGGTTTGCCGGAAAAATTCTTGGGTCCACCGGGCTTGCCAGCAAAGCCCTTGCCGCGCGGCTTATCGCCCGAAGGCTTGCCGCTCACAGCCTTGTCGCCGAACGATCTTTCGCCGCGCGGACGCTCGGAACGCCCCTCGCCGGCAAAGCTTCTGGCTGTCCGCGGGCGCTCGTCACCCTCCTCGCGCGGCTTTCGATCGCCACGCGGCTTGCCGGCGAAAGGTCGATCGCCACGCGAAGGTCGATCGCCGAAGGGGCGGTCGCTGCGCGGACGCTCAGAACGACTCTCGCCGGTGGACGCTCTGGCGGCGCGGGGACGCTCATCACCATCCGCGCGCGGCTTGTCGCCGAATGGCCGGTCGCCGCGCGAACGCTCCGCACGGCCTTCGCCACGCGCCGGGCGGTCGCCATAACCGCGGTCTTCGCGGGCCGGGCGATCGCCGAACGAGCGCTTGTGGCCGCGGCCTTCGCCCTCATCCTTGCGGTGGGGCTGCTCGCTCGAGCGGATCCATTCGCCGTCCTCTTCGCGCACACGGTTGATCGGCGTGCGCGGACGATCCTCGATGCGATCGAAAGCATTGGTCTTTGCCGCCGGCTGTTCGCCGCGCCGGCGCGCGGTCTGCGCATTCTTGGCGGCCTTGGCTGCCGCCTTCTCGCCGAGGGGCCGGGCGCCGGGCGCCATCCAGACATTGGCGCTGCGGCGCTGGCCGAGCGGCTGGGCGCGCTTGGGCTTTTCTTCATCCCTGCGGCCGCCGCGGCGATCGTCGTCTCTGCGCCCGCCGGGGCGATCGTCGCGCTTGGTATCGAGGCGGCTCAGCGCCCGTTCGCGCTTATCCTCCTCGCGTCGCGGCCGCTCGCGCTTTGCTGGTGCGGCCGGTGCCGAAGCCTCTTCCTCTTCTTCGGCAGCGACGGCGGGCGCATTATAGATCGGCGCGTCGAAATTCGCCTTGGCTTCCTCGATCAGGCGCGGGCCGAGTTGGTCACGCAATGTGCGGCCGCGCACCTCGACGACATGGCCTTCCGGCAAGTCACCGAGCTGGAACGGCCCATAGGAAATGCGGATCAGACGGTTGACATCGAGACCGAGCGCTCCGAGCACATTTTTGATTTCGCGGTTCTTGCCTTCGCGAAGGCCCATGGTGATCCAGACATTCGAGCCCTGGGTGCGGTCGAGGGTCGCCTCGATCGATCCATAGAGCACGCCGTCGACGGCGATGCCGTCCTTCAATTTGTCGAGCGCTTCCTGATCGATCTCCCCATGGGCGCGAACGCGGTAGCGCCTCAGCCAACCGGTCGCCGGCAGTTCGAGGGCGCGGGCGAGGCCGCCGTCATTGGTGAGCAGCAGCAGGCCTTCGGTGTTGATGTCGAGCCGGCCGATCGACATGACGCGCGGCAGTTCTTCCGGCAGGTTGTCGAAGACGGTCGGACGGCCTTCCGGATCGGCATTGGTGGTCACCAGGCCTGCCGGCTTGTGATAGAGCCAGAGCCTGGTTCGCTCGATGCCGCGGATCGGCACGCCGTCGACCTCGATGCGGTCGGCAAGCGTGACGTTGACGACGGGGGTTTCGAGAACCGTGCCGTTCAGCGTCACACGGCCTTCCATGATCATGCGCTCGATGTCGCGGCGGGAGGCGACGCCTGCGCGCGCCATCACCTTGGAAATGCGTTCGGCCTTGGTGTCGCTGTCGGCTTCGGCCGCCGCCGAGCGCGCGGTTGCGGCCTTCGCCGGCTTCGCGCCGCCCGCCTTCGGACCGGCCTTCGGCCTGATATCCCGTGAAAGGGGCTTTGCGCCCGGGCGTTTTGGCTTGTCTTTGGGTGTCATTTGCTGTTTGCCTGCCTTTTGGGCCTGTCTATCAGGTCACGCATCTGCGGTTAAGTGGAAATTCTTGCGATCGTGAAGACAAATCGTTTCATGGAGATGGCGCTTGAAGAAGCGCGTGCCGCCGGAGAACGCGGCGAGGTGCCGATCGGCGCGGTCGTCGTTGTCGACGATATTGCTGTTTCACGCTCGGGAAACCGCACGCGCGAGCTCAACGACGTTACCGCGCACGCCGAGATCGCCGCAATCCGGCTCGCCTGCGAGGCACTTGGGCAGGAGCGCCTTACCGGCGCCGATCTCTATGTGACGCTGGAGCCTTGCACCATGTGCGCGGCAGCCATCTCGTTTGCGCGCATCCGCAGGCTCTATTACGGCGCCGAGGATCCGAAGGGCGGCGCCGTCGACAATGGCGTGCGATTCTATGCGCAACCGACCTGCCATCACGCGCCGGAAGTCTATTCGGGAATCAATGAGGTGCAGTCGGCCGAGATTTTGCGGCGATTCTTTGCGGAACGAAGAGAGGCGCCGTAATCTCAGGGCCTGCACAATACCGTCATCCCGGCAGGCGGATGAGGGGCCGGTTCGGTGATATCGATGAACTCTAACCAACCGAAAAGCATGCACTACAGGCCGGTCAAAGCTGCTACTGCAGGAAGTTCCACCACTGCTTGCCGGAATTGGCGATTGCCGCGTCCTTCTTGCGCTTCTTCTGCTTCTTGAGCTCCGGCTCGCCGACGTCATCGAGCTTGGCCGGGTCATCGACGGTGCGGTAACCGGGCGGCGGATCGGAAATATAGCGACGCTGATCGACGTAGGAGCCCTTCTGCAGGGCGCGGGCCTCGCGATAGGCCTGGGTCTGGGCTTCGGTCGTGCGCCGGCCGCCTTCGATGGCGGAGCTTGCCAGCGGGGAGCGGTAATTCGGATTGTCCGAATTGGCGTCAGCCTCGGAAACGAGGCGGGCGCGGGTCTCCTCCGGCGATTCAAGCCATTGCGGATTGTCCTTGTTGGCCACCGTCGGCTGCGGCGCGACGAGGGTCTCTCGCTGGCCCTCAGCCGGCAGCACCAGCGTCGGACGCGGCGTATATTTGACGCCCTTGTTCTTCGGTTCCGGTCCGGTCAGAGACACGGACTGGCCAAGATCGTCGGTCAGCTGCTCCATGGCGGTCTTGTCGGTGCCGTAGGTCGGGCTGCTGGCGCAGCCGGACACAAGGGAGCATCCCGCCATGACAACAGACAGGCAGGCGCCAATACGGAACCAATGCGTTGCGAACATGAAAACCCTTCCAGCCACCGGTGCAATCGTCGCCCTACCGGACAACCGTCCCCCTGACGCAAAAATCCGGCCATTTTCAGGCAGCTTTTACCGGATGAACGCCGCAAAGGCAATTCACCCGGCAAATATCTTCAGGCGCGGATGCCGAGTTCGCGCAAGGCGGCAGCGTCGCGCGCCGAGACGTCGGGATAGTCCGGATCGGAACCGACATCGGTGGTGATGCGCCAGGAACGGGCGCATTTGACGCCTTCGGCAAGCTTCGGCACGACGGCGACGTCAGGCACGTCGGCGAGACGGAAGGCTTCGGCCGGGCCGGCATCTGACTTGATCGTGATGCCAGAGGTGATGCAGACTTCGCTGAAATCCTGGCCCTCGAGCGCCTTGCGAAGCGCCGCATCGGCGACATAGACAACGGGCGCCGCCTCGAGCGAGGAACCGATGCGCTTGTCCTTGCGCTCGATTTCGAGCGCGCCGGTCACGACGCTGCGGATCGCGCGGATCTTCCTCCACTTTTCGGCGAGCGCATCGTTGCGCCATTCCTTGGCGACCGGAGCGAACTGCTCCAGATGGACCGAGATAGCCGAGGGATTGCGTGAGAGCCATGCCTCTTCCGTTGTAAACGGCAGCATCGGCGCAAGCCAGGTCACCACGCAATCGAAGATCATGCGGATGACATAGAGCGCCGAGCGACGGCGGAGGCTGGAGGGCGCATCACAATAGAGCGCATCCTTGCGGACGTCGAAGTAGAAGGCCGAGAGCTCGACATTGGCAAAGTCAATCAATGCGCGGGCGATCTTCTTGAAGTCGAAGGCATCATAATTCTCGCGCACGAGCTGATCGAGCTCGGAGAGACGGTGCAGCATCAGCTGCTCCAGCTCCGGCAGGTCGGCAAGCGCGATGACCTCGCCCTTGTCATGCGCCAGGGTGCCGAGCATCCAGCGGATGGTATTGCGCAGCTTGCGATAGGCATCGACATTGGTCTGGATGATCGTCTTGCCGACGCGCAGGTCATCGGCATAATCGGAGGTCATGACCCAGAGGCGCAGGATGTCGGCGCCGGCATCCTTCATCACCTCCTGCGGCGAGGTGACGTTGCCCTTCGACTTCGACATCTTCTCGCCCTTCTCGTCCATGGTGAAACCATGGGTGAGGACAGCGTTATAAGGCGCGCGGCCGCGGGTGGCAGCCGATTCCAAGAGCGACGAATGGAACCAGCCGCGATGCTGATCGGACCCTTCGAGATAGAGATCGGCCGGCCATTTCAGGTCCGGGCGGTCTTCCAGCGTGAAGGTGTGCGTGGAGCCCGAGTCGAACCAGACGTCGAGGATATCCATGACCTGGGTCCACTTGGCCGGGTCATGCTCGTTGCCGAGGAAGCGCTCCTTGGCGCCTTCCGCAAACCAGGCGTCTGCGCCCTCGACATCGAAAGCGTTCAGGATGCGCTGGTTGACGGCCTCGTCCTTCAGGACCTCGCCCTGCTCATCGACGAAGACGCAGATCGGCACGCCCCAGGCTCTTTGACGGGAAAGGACCCAGTCCGGGCGCTGCTCGATCATCGCACGCAGACGGTTCTGGCCGGCGGCCGGCACGAAACGGGTGTCGTCGATCGCGTTCAGCGCCCGATTGCGCAGCGTCGTCCCATCCGGCAGCGTCTTGTCCATATAGACGAACCACTGCGGCGTATTGCGGAAAATGACAGGCTTCTTCGAACGCCAGGAATGCGGATACTGGTGCTTCAAGCGGCCGCGGGCAAAGAGCGCATTGCGTTCGATCAGCGCTTTGATGACGCGATCATTGGCATCGCCCTTCTTGCCGTTATCGTCGATGACGCGTGCGCCTTCCAGGCCGGGAGCGTCGGCGGTGTAGAAGCCGCCGTCGTCGACCGGGAACGGGATCTTGGTCTCGATGCCGCGGGCCTCGATCTCCCGGGCATGCGCCATCCAGACGTCAAAGTCTTCGCGGCCGTGGCTCGGTGCGGTGTGCACGAAACCGGTGCCGGCATCGTCAGTGACGTGATCGCCCTCGAGCAGCGGCACGGCAAATTCGTAACCGCCTTCCAGGCCTCGGAGGGGATGTGCGCAGGCCATGCCGGCGAGATCGGCAGCCGTGACATCGGCTAGGCGCCGGTACTGCAGCTTCGCCTTGGCAAAGGATTCCTCGGCCAACTTATCGGCGAAAACAAGCTTCTCGCCCGGACGCGGTCCAAAATCATTCTCGGCAGCTGTGACTTCGTAAAGGCCGTAGGCAACACGTGAAGAATAGGCGATCGCGCGGTTGCCGGGGATCGTCCAGGGCGTGGTCGTCCAGATGACGACGAAGGCATCCTTGACGCTGTCGGGGCCTTTCGCGATGGGGAATTTCACCCAGATCGTGTCGCTTTCATAGTCGTGGTACTCGACCTCGGCTTCCGCCAGCGCGGTGCGCTCGACCACCGACCACATGATCGGCTTGGAGCCGCGGTAGAGCTGGCCGCTCTGGGCGATCTTCAACAGTTCTCCGGCGATGCGGCTCTCCGCATGGAAGTTCATCGTCAGGTATGGGTTTTCGAAATCCCCGATGATGCCGAGGCGCTGGAACTCGCCACCCTGGATCGCGATCCACTTTTCGGCATAGGCGCGGCACTCCCGGCGGAATTCGATCATCGCCGACGGCTCGGTCAGGTCAGGCTTGGCCTTGCCCTTGGCTCGATAATTTTCCTCCTCGATCTTCCATTCGATCGGCAGGCCGTGGCAATCCCAGCCGGGCACGTAGTTGGCGTCGTAGCCGCGCATCTGGAACGAGCGGTTGATGACGTCCTTGAGGATCTTGTTCAGCGCATGGCCGATATGGATGTTGCCATTGGCATAGGGCGGGCCGTCGTGAAGGACGAACTTCTCGCGGCCGGCGGCAGAGGCGCGCAATTTCTTGTAAAGATCCATCTCCTGCCAGCGCTTTACGAGCTCCGGCTCCTTCTGCGGCAGGCCGGCGCGCATCGGGAAATCGGTTTCAGGCAGATAGAGGGTCTTCGAGTAATCGATCTTTTCGGCTGTTTCGGTCATGTGTGACAATCGTTTCTGGCGGCCCAGGGAGGGGCGCAACGGACGTGAAAATAGGTGGCGGCGGAAGCGCCTGCTCGCAAGCGCCAAAAACCCGGACCTCCCGGCCGCTTAGCGCGCGCGGAAGGCCGGGCCGATAATTCGTATCGTCATTGCCAGCCGAGGTTTCGTCATAGCGCCGGTTCATAGGCGTTTTTGCCGGGAAAAGGAAGAGAGGAAATTGCGGCCCGCAATCGGCACCGGTGACTGGAATTGCCAGCGCCGCATCCTTCCGGGAAAGCATCGGACTGGAAAATCCTCTTCGCTCGAGATATAAATCTGACTATCTGACCAGATTCGATCGAGAGATGAATGGCATGAAAAAAATCACGAAGCAAAGCTGGAAGCTCGAGGACGCGAAAGCGCGCTTCAGCGAGGTGGTTCGCCGCGCCCGCAGCGAAGGACCACAGCGCGTGACGGTTCGCGGCCAGGACAGCGTCGTCGTCATCAGCGTCGAAGAGCTCGACCATCTAACCAAAGCTGAGCCGAAGAAGCCTTTCGTCGCTTTCATGGAAAGCCTTGACCTCAAGGAGCTCGACCTTGAGCGAGAGGCCGATTACGGGCGGGATGCCGAGCTGTGATCGGCTGGCTGCTCGATACGAACGTCATTGCCGCTCTGATCAACCCGAACGGTGCCCCCTCCGTCAAATCCTGGGCTGCGGCTCAAGACGAGGAGAGGATGTTCATCAGCATCCTCACGCTGGCGGAATACGACAAGGGCATCGAAAATCTGCCTGAGGACGATCAGAACCGCTATCGCTATGCTGCCTCCCGCGATGCACTGGAAGAGAGGTTTTCGCAACGCGTTCTTTCGCTGAGCGACACAGCCGTCAGGCATTGGGGCGCCATTTCCGGGCGCGTGAAACTGAGGACCGGACATGCACCGTCGGTTGTCGACACGATGCTGGCCGCCACGGCAATCGAGCACAATCTCTATCTGGTCACGCGAAACGTCCGAGATACGCGCTTCTCCGGCGCAGCGGTCTTCGATCCGTGGACCAACGATCCAGATCAATTTCCGCTCAGCCGGAGATAACTCGAAGCCACTCAGGCGAAGCAAAGCTTCCGATCGAGCTCGCCGAGCGGCGTAACGCTCGCCAGCAGCGCCCTCGCCTCCTCTTCGTCGCGTTTGATCTGGGCGACGAGCGGATCGAGCCCGTCGAATTTCAGCTCGGGTCTAAGATAGCCGAAGAAGGAGACGGCGCAGAGCTGGCCGTAGAGATCGCCGTGAAAATCGAACAGATAGGTTTCGAGCAGCGGCGCGCCGTTTTCCGTCACCGTCGGGCGGCGGCCGTAGCTCGCGACGGCATCGTGGAGCGTTCCGTCCCGGCGGCGGAAGCGGACGGCGTAGATGCCGGCGGCGAGTTCGGCCTCGGGCGGCAGGCGCATATTGGCGGTGGGAAAACCGAGCTGCCGGCCGAGCTTTTCGCCGTCGATCACCTCGGCTTCGACCGTATAGCGGTAGCCGAGCATGCCGGCGGCTTCGCTGACATTGCCGTCCTTCAGCAGCGCCCGGATATGGCTCGACGAGACGACATCGGCGTTCTCGTCGCGGAAGGCGTCGATCAGGGTGACGCCGAAACCATAGGTCTGGCCGGCATTCATCAGGAAGGCAGGCCCGCCTTCGCGGCCGCGGCCGAAATGGAAATCGAAGCCGGTGACGACTTCGGTGGCGCCTAGCCAATCCTTGAGGATCGAATGGATGAAATCGTCGGCCGAGCGCTGCGAAAATTCGTAGTCGAAAGGATATTCGATGACTGCGTTGAAACCGAGCGTTTCCAGAATCCGGGCCTTGAGCGGCGCGGGTGTCAGCCGGAAGACCGGTGTCTGCGGCCGGAACACCGTGCGCGGATGCGGCTCGAAGGTCAGCACCAGGGCAGGAATGCCGCGCGCCTTCGCTATTTCGAGCGCGCGGTTCAGCACCGATTGATGGCCGCGATGCACGCCGTCGAAATTGCCGATGGCAATGACCCCGCCCTTCAGATGGGCAGGCAAGGCTTCGCGGGTTTCATTGCGGTGGAAGACGGTCATCGGCTGGCTTCTCTTCATGCAAGGCGCGGCATCCACCACTTCGGCGCGGCCTTCTCCCGCTCGAGATAGGCGTTGAGGATCGCCTCGTCGGTCTCGCCGTTCAAGGTGTATTCCTTGGCATGGATCCCGCCGCTGATGTAGAGAAGATCCAGGCCGAAATTCAAGGCGCCGCGCACATCCGTCGGCATGCCGTCGCCGATCGCCAGCACACGGTCGGTGGAAAAATCGCCGCGAAGCTCGCGGGCGGCCGAAAGTGTCGCCTCGTAAATCGGCCGGTGCGGCTTGCCGGCAATGCGGGTTTTACCGCCGAGCTGCTCGTAATAGGCAGCCATGGCGCCGGCACAGGGGATGATGCGATGGCCGCGTTCGACGACGAGGTCGGGATTGGCGCAGATCATCGGCACGTCGCGCGCCTGGAAATCGAGGAGCATGTCGGTGTAGTCCTCGGGCTTTTCGGTCTCGTCGTCGAAAAAGCCAGTGCAGACGAGCGATTGCGCTTCACCGGCCGGCCGGCGCTCGACGCCGATGCCTTCGAGAAGCGCCTTGTCGCGCTCGGGGCCGAGCAGAAAGACCGTCTTCGGCCCCTCGGAAATCAGCCCGCGGGTGACGTCCCCCGAGGTGACGATCCGGTCATAGGCGCCGTCGGGAACGCCGATATGGCGCATCTGCTCGACCACCTGCCAGGAAAGGCGCGGCGAATTGGTGATGAGGACGACGGCAAGGCCGCTCTCACGCGCGGATTGAAGGGCGGCGGCGGCCTTCGGAAACGGATCCACGCCGTTATGAACGACGCCCCAGACGTCGCAGAGCACCACGTCATAGCGATCCGTGATCTCCGAGAAGTTTCCTATCCGCCTGGCCATTCCAATTTCCCGATTTGCTTCAGTCACCGGTGACATTGCAAAGGCGCAAGGCGATGGCAAGGCATTTTCTTCACCTGGCAGACAAGATCGTCGGCAATCCCGGCGGGAGGGGACGGCAAGGTCTGGCAACGTTGCCATGCCAGACGAGATTTCTGCGGGAACCTCCGATAATTCGCCGCCTCTTCACAATTCCGGCACAAAAATTCGTGATTGCTCTCATTGACTCCTCTCGGAGCCATCCCTAAATGCTCGAGCGCTAGCACTCACCAGAGAGGAGTGCTAACACTTATCCATGCGGACCGCTCCGGCCCGCGAATGTCATTCGATCGAGGGATTAGACAATGGCAAGCACCAATTTCCGTCCGCTTCACGACCGCGTCGTCGTTCGTCGCGTCGAGTCCGAAGAAAAGACCAAGGGCGGCATCATCATTCCCGACACCGCCAAGGAGAAGCCGCAGGAAGGCGAAATCGTCGCCGTCGGCTCCGGCGCTCGTGACGAGTCCGGCAAGGTCGTCGCTCTCGACGTCAAGGCTGGCGACCGCGTTCTGTTCGGCAAGTGGTCCGGCACTGAAGTCAAGATCAACGGCGAAGACCTTCTGATCATGAAGGAAGCCGACATCATGGGCATCATCGGCTGATCGGCCGATCCGCTTTCCCGAAATGGCTGACGGGCTTTTTGCCCGAACAAATCGAATTCAGGAGACACAAACATGGCAGCTAAAGAAATCAAGTTTGGCCGCACCGCGCGCGAAAAGATGCTGCGCGGCGTCGACATTCTCGCCGATGCAGTGAAGGTCACGCTCGGCCCGAAGGGCCGCAACGTCATCATCGACAAGTCCTTCGGCGCTCCGCGCATCACCAAGGACGGCGTTTCCGTCGCCAAGGAAATCGAACTTGAAGACAAGTTCGAAAACATGGGCGCCCAGATGGTCCGCGAAGTCGCTTCGAAGACTAACGACATCGCCGGTGACGGCACCACGACTGCAACCGTTCTTGCCCAGGCGATCGTTCGCGAAGGCGCCAAGGCCGTTGCCGCAGGCATGAACCCGATGGACCTGAAGCGCGGCATCGATCTCGCCGTTGCCGAAGTCGTCAAGGATCTCCAGGCCAAGGCCAAGAAGATCAACACTTCGGAAGAAGTCGCCCAGGTCGGCACGATCTCCGCAAACGGCGAACGCCAGGTCGGTCTCGACATTGCCGAAGCCATGCAGAAGGTCGGCAACGAAGGCGTCATCACGGTTGAAGAAGCCAAGACCGCCGAAACCGAACTCGAAGTCGTCGAAGGCATGCAGTTCGACCGCGGCTACCTCAGCCCCTACTTCGTCACCAACCCGGAAAAGATGGTCGCCGACCTCGAAGACGTCTTCATTCTCCTTCACGAGAAGAAGCTCTCGAACCTGCAGTCGATGCTCCCGGTTCTCGAAGCCGTCGTCCAGACCGGCAAGCCGCTCCTCATCATCGCTGAAGACGTTGAAGGCGAAGCCCTTGCTACGCTCGTCGTCAACAAGCTGCGTGGCGGCCTGAAGATCGCTGCCGTCAAGGCGCCCGGCTTCGGCGACCGCCGCAAGGCCATGCTCGAAGACATCGCTATCCTGACCGGCGGCACCGTCATCTCCGAAGACCTCGGCATCAAGCTCGAGAGCGTCACGCTCGACATGCTCGGCCGCGCCAAGAAGGTTTCGATCTCCAAGGAAAACACCACGATCGTCGACGGTTCGGGCGCCAAGTCCGACATCGAAGGCCGTGTTGCCCAGATCAAGGCCCAGATCGAAGAAACCACCTCCGACTACGACCGCGAGAAGCTGCAGGAACGTCTCGCCAAGCTCGCCGGCGGCGTTGCCGTCATCCGCGTCGGCGGCTCGACGGAAGTCGAAGTGAAGGAAAAGAAGGACCGCATCGACGACGCCCTCAACGCGACGCGCGCTGCCGTTCAGGAAGGTATCGTACCGGGCGGCGGCGTTGCCCTGCTCCGTTCTTCCGTCAAGATCTCCGCCAAGGGTATCAACGACGACCAGGAAGCCGGCATCAACATCGTTCGCCGCGCTCTGCAGGCTCCGGCCCGCCAGATCGCTGAAAACGCTGGTGACGAAGCTTCGATCGTTGTCGGCAAGATCCTGGACAAGGATCAGGACAACTACGGCTACAACGCCCAGACCGGCGAATATGGCGACATGATCGGCATGGGCATCATCGACCCTGTCAAGGTCGTTCGCACCGCCCTGCAGGATGCCGCTTCCGTCGCATCGCTGCTGATCACCACCGAAGCCATGATCGCCGAGCTGCCGAAGAAGGACGCTCCGGCTATGCCGGGCGGCATGGGCGGCATGGGTGGAATGGACATGATGTGATAGGCGAAAGCCGTCACTGACATCCATTCCGGCACATCCGGAACAGGAAGGGCGGCCCCGGGTCGCCCTTTTCTTTTGTCCGCTGCGATTCGTTCCGTTGCGCACTATTTTATCCCGTGCAGCGCGTCAGCCGACCTCGAAGCTTTCGTCAGGCTTGCGTCGCTGCTCTTTTTCCAATGCCGGAAAGTGCGCGGGAGATTGCTTCCCGGGGAAGGTTTCTCACGCAATAGATGCTAAACCGTCCGAAAAACGCCGAAACTGGTCGCTTCTGGCTGAAGAGCGTGGTGATGCCGACATCTCTCACAAACAATGCCGATCCGAACAGGCTCAAAAAGCCGTTGCCGTTTGTGCAAAAGCTCCTATAAATCCGCGGCTGCAATCGAAGCGCGCCCGGCGATCATTTTCGCTGTCAGACGAGCGCGGGAAGGCGATGCCATAAATGCGTGTTCGAAGGGCTCAGGTCCGGAGACTCGAATGGCTGCAACGATCGCCGATGTAGGCGCGGGCATCATGCCCGCCGTCCCATGATCCTGTTTCTTTGTGTTTGCCGAGCGTGCGGCGGAGGAGCCGCATCCGAACTGGGGAACGCCTTGTTTAAGATCGCCAAAGCCAATGCAGCCGTGCCCTTGATGACCGGCTCGCTGAACGACAACCATCAAAATCACCAGATGCTGGCGCAGTTGTCGGTTTCCGAAAGCTGGACCGGAGATTTTTCGAGCGGCCTGATCCGTCTCGGCAAATGGAGCGCGATGCTGCACGGCCTTTCCGCCGAGGAATGCGGGCTGCTGAACCTGATCCGCTGCTACGATAGCAAGGATCGAGCCCGCGTGCTGGAACTATTCGAGCAGGCGGCGACGCACTGCTCCTCCTTCTGCTTTTCAACGACAATCATCATGCCGAACGGCTCGCGCCAGCCACTGTTCTGCATGGGCGAGTCGAACGGGCTCGAGGAGAAATACAGCGGCAGCATAACCGGCGTCTTCATCTTCCCTCGCTTCAAGCTCGAAGGCGCAAGGCAGATCACCAGCCGGCAATAAGACCGGCGACGCTAGATAGAGGCCGCTCATGGCCCAGCCATAACGTAAATGTGGAATCGCTAAATTTTGCGGTTCCACATTTTCAGCCCACGACCGACGGGCCCATTGCAGCTATCCGTACTATCGCATCAAGCGGTCCGGCGGCCAATTTGGATTGGGTAGCTTCATCACCCGCCCGCAAGCGGCCGCCGGCCGCAAAATCAAAGAGGAATCGCAGCGTACCCTTTGGCATAGCGGGAATAGTCATGTTTTACGAAACGTCCGCAAGTGGCCGCGCATAGCGGGCCGCGAGGAAGCACGTCTCGACCAGTATCGGTCACCGCGATGCGGCCGGCATGACATCAGCACCATCCATGACATAGGTCGCATAGCGATGGTCGCGGATAAGGCTTATCTCTTGCCCCCGCCATTCGAGCAGCATGAAATAGGAAGGCCCGCTCGCCGGTTCGGCCGAAACCAGGAATATTTCCCTGCCTTCCAGCCAGGCAGGTTCGACCCTGACTCGCGGATATTCGGCATAATAGGTGAAAAATCGACCGACATCGGCGGCACCCGAGATTTCAGGCCGTCGCGCCTGGCGAAGCCGAACGTCATCGGCCAGCAAGCGACGCAGCGCGTCCCAATCTTGGGCGTTGAAGAGCGCTGCAAAGTTCAGGGCCTCCGGACTTGGCAACGGCGCAACGCCAGACCGCACGTCGGAGATCGCACGCAATCTCGCCCTACCGCGCGACAGATGGGCCTTGACGGCGTCGACACTCAGTTCCAGCAGCGCTGCGATATCCGCAAGCGACTCTCCCAACACATCCTTGAGGATTACCGCGCTGCGTTGCGGCACCGGCAATTCTGCAAAATGACCCAGGGCGACCCGCACCGTGTCCCGCCGGATCAGCGCGTCCTCCGGACCGACTGCGCTGATATCGGGCAGATCAAAGGCCATCTCAAGGGGCTCCGACCGGCGCGTACTGCGCTGGCGCAGGGAATCTATGGCTCGATTGTGGACGATGCGAAACAGCCACGGTCGCAGCGGCGTGCCAGGTGGGATCGAGCCAGCCGTCGCAAATACCCTGGCAAACGCGTCCTGTATCACGTCCTCGCCGTCGATCACCGAACCCACCAGACGAGCAGCGTAACGATGCAGTTGGGGGCGAAGCGCGTCCGCTTCCCTGGCCAGGTCTGCAAGCAGAGTTTTCCTCTCTTCAGTCCCGAGAGCTGGGTCTTTCGTCATTCGATGACCGTCACACCCGTATCCCCACGCACGGCATAGACCATGGCCTCAGCGAGGCCGGAATCGCCGATCAGTTCGGCGACCGTATCACCGAAAGCCCGCGGCGTCATGTCCGGCCAGGTGGCGGCCTGTTCGGCAAATGTCCGACTCGCCTTCGCAGCATAGGCCCCGATTCCGGTATCGCCCACACCAGTTCCAACGAACATCTGCCGGGGAACGATGACCCGGAACCGCAAGCCCAGGCCGAGTTCCGCCGACAAGTCGTCGGCATATTTTGCAATGAACCACTGCGCGCGCTTGGCGCCGGCATAACCTCCCGATAGTGGCGACCCCTGCACGGCGGCTCCGCTGGAGACCAGCACGAAGAGCCCGCCCGGCGCCATTGGCAAGGTCAGAGCAGCCTGTACCCAATGCAGCGCGGCCTTGACGTCTACGTTCCAGTTGGTCGTGAATGCCTCCCAGCCAATCCGGTCGATCCGCTCCATGGGCGGTTTCGCACCGGCATTCATGATGACGACATCAGGTCGCGTCTGCTCCATGATCCGCCACGCCGCGTCGGCATCAGTTGCATCGGCCGATATGGCGGTGACGGCCAGTTGCTCAGCCGGCCCCTGCACAGCCGTCGCGTTTCGGGCGACCACGGTGACTTCGGCCGCGCGAGCAACGAATGCCTCGGCAAGCCCACTCCCCAAGCCGCGGCTCCCGCCGACGACCACAATTCGCTTTCCTTCCAGATCCATTTCTCAGTCCTCGTTCATTCGACCGCTCGACGACGGTCGCAACAACGACGGTTCAAGGAGGTGAAAAGAGTCATCGCTATCTGCGATCTGTGGAAGCCAGCGTCAAAAAAGTCTGGCTCGACCGAATGCCGCCGTGATTGCGGTCGCCAGCCGAAGCGGATCGCGCCCTTGTTACGGGGTTGCTTGTTCCGGTTGACCTATCGCGCCGATCCTCCAGATCTGCGGCGATCCCGAATTTCGGCCGATGCGGGTTCTTGCAAAGGTTGGCGTTCACTCCCCGGAAGGGACAAGCACGAAGCCGCCTTGAATGTCTGAGGAAATCTCCGGCATGAGCAATGCCCCGACCACCAGCGTTATTGGGGTTTTGCTTAAGATGGTCCTCACGATTCCACGTTAGTGGGCGGGCGGCAGGGCGGCCTTTTGCATTTTCCGGCGGATCGTCCGTTACTCCGGTTTGATAGGAATGTTGAGGCCTCTGGTGCTTGCCGGGCGCGCGATGCAGCGCTCCAGCCAATCGGAAACGGCGGGGAATTTCGCATATTCGAGAATCTCACGGCCGCCATAGAAGATATCGGCGCCGCGAATCCAGGTAAAAGTGGTGATGTCGGCAATCGTATATTGTTCACCCATGATCCATTGGCGGCCTTTCAGCCGGCCTTCGAGCACGCCGAGCAGCCGCTTGGATTCATCGCGGTAGCGCTCCACCGGATAGGAATTATTGGCGACCTTGTCGGCGGCGAATTTGTAGAAATGCCCGAACTGACCGAGCATTGGGCCGATCCCGGCCATCTGGAAAAACACCCACTGGATGCATTCATAGCGGCCGGCGGCATCGGCGGGGATGAGCTTTCCGGTCTTTTCGGCGAGGTAGAGCAGGATGGCGCCGGATTCGAACAGCCCGATCGGCTTTCCCCCAGGCCCGTTCGGATCGATGATCGCCGGAATGCGGCCGTTCGGATTGAGCGATTCGAATTCCGGCGACTTCTGCTCGTTGGCGGCAAAGGAAATATAGTGCGGCTCGTAGGGGAGCCCGAGCTCTTCGAGGGCGACCGATACCTTCACCCCGTTCGGCGTCTGCAGTGAATAGAGCTGGATGATATCGGGATTTTTCGCCGGCCAGCGCGTGGTGATCGGAAATGCGGAAAGATCTGCCATAAGAGACTCCATATTGTCGGCCGACCATAGAAGACGATGCTCCGGAAAGGCAAGCGAGGGTATTGTTCCATATTGTTGAACGAAGCGTCCCCTTCTGTTTATCTTTCCATGACGGAAGAAATAGGCGACATACGGGTATCAGAGATCCACAGCGTGCCGGGGGCACCGAGATCTCCCGAGCCTTCAAACGGAGACAATATCCATGTCGAACGCCATCATCCTGATTGCCCGCATTCTTCTGTCATTCATGTTCATCCTTTCCGGCTTCATGAAGCTGACCGATCCCGCCGGTACTGCGGGCATGATCGCCGGTGCCGGCCTGCCGGCGGCAACCCTGTTGGCCTATGTCGCAGGCCTCTTCGAACTGCTGGCCGGCCTTGCGGTTCTCGCAGGCTTCCAGGTCCGTATTGCCGGCTGGCTGCTCGCTGGCTTCTGTGTCTTTACGGGCGTTGCCTTCCATCTGCCCTACGCTAGCGGCACGGAACTCGTGAACATTCTCAACCAGATCATGGTTATGAAGAACATCACGCTGGCCGGCGCGTACATCCTGCTCGCCACCGTCGGCGCCGGTGCCTATTCGATCGACGCACGCCGTGGTCTGCAGGCCGTCGCTGCCCGCTAATTCCATCTCCTCCCAAGCATGCAAAACCCGCCGTCATTGAACTGACGGCGGGTTTTCTTACGCGTTGATAGTAGAGATTAGAGGGCGGCGCGCACCGCGTCGACGATCGCCTGCACGACCGGCGAGTCCACGTGGCTCTCCTTGCGGGCACGCACGAGGCAGGCCTGCGAGTGCAGGATGACACCGTCTTGGAGCACCTTCAGATGATTGGCGCGCAGTGTCGAGCCGGTGGAGGTGATATCGACGATGATATCGGCCGAACCGGAGGCGGGAGCGCCCTCGGTCGCACCCAGGCTTTCGACGATGCGATAAAGCTGGATGCCATGCTGGCTCGAAAAGAACTGCTGGGTCAGGCGCCAGTACTTGGTGGCGATGGCAAGGCGTCGGCCGTGGCGGGCGCGGAAATCGGCGGCGACATCGCCGAGATCGGCCATGGTGTCGACATCGAGCCAGATCTCGGGCACCGCGACCACGACATCGGCGTGGCCGAAGCCGAGCCGGGCGCAGAATTCGACACGCTTGTCGACCTCGGAAAAGCCCTCGCGCATCAGGTCCTCGCCTGTAACGCCGAAATCGACGGTGCCATTGCCGAGTTCGCGGGAGATTTCCGACGCCGACAGGAAGGCGATCTCGACATCATCCCAGCCGTCGACGCGGCCGCGATAGGAGCGGTCGTTGCCAACCGCCGAAATCGGCATGCCGGCCCGCTCAAAGATCGCCGAAGCGTCGTCCTTCATCCGGCCCTTCGAGGGAAGCGCGATCGTGATGGTCATGCGGCTGCCCTTTCGGTTTCGATGCGGTCGAGCCAGAAGGAGAAGCCGACGGCCGGAATGCGATCCGTCGCGCCGAGGAAGGTTAAGAGCCGGTCGAAGCGGCCGCCGCCGGCTAGAACCGCGCTCGAACCCTCCACCGTCACCTCGAAGACGAGGCCGGTGTAATAATCGAGCGGACGCCCGAAAGCGGCGCGATAGTCCAGGCAGGACAGATCGACGCCGGCATCGGCAAGGGCGGCAACGCGGCCGTTGAAGCGCGACAGCGCATTGCCGAGCTTCAGGCCGGCAACGTCGGCAAAGCCGGCAAGTGCTGCGGACGCATTGACGAGCGGCACGTGCAGCGACAGGAACTCTTCCAGCACATGGAAGGCGGCATCGTCGAGACGCGTCTCGGACAGGATGAGCTTTTCCTTGAGGCGCCGGGCGATCTCCAGCGGCGAGCGGCTGGCATTCGTCGAGTAACCAGTCGCCTGCATCTCGTGCTCGATATGGGCGACCAGCGCCTGATCGTCGCCTGAGGCGACAATCCTGGCGATATCATCGTCGAGGCCGGTGACGAATTGCGGGCTGACGAGGCCGGCCAGCAGCGCCTCCAGCTGCCTCATGTTGCCGAAAGCGTGGATCAGTCGCTTCTGCCAGCCGAGCGGCAGGCCGAGCGCCTGGACGACCGCCTCGAACACCGCCTGATCGCCCAACGTCACGGCTAAGCGCCGGCCCGGCAGCAGGCGGGCGAGAATGCCGGTGGCGTCGCCGATGGCGCGCGCATCGGCGCCCGGTATGTCGATGTCGCCGAGATCCTCGATGCCGGCCTGATAGAATTCATTGGCGCCGTCGCGGCGCTGGCGGAAGACCTCGCCGAGATAGGCGTAACGCTTGGGCGTGCCGGTCGCCGTCTCGATGTGGCGCAGACAGACGGGGATGGTGAATTCGGGCCGCAGGCAGAGGCTGGCGCCGGTTTCGCTCTCGGTCATGAAGATGCGCCGGCGCAGATCCTCGCCGGCAATATCGAGGAACGGCTCGGCCGGCTGAATGACCGGCGTATCGATGCGCTCCGCGTTGCGGGCGTCAAATTCGGCAAGCAGGTCGCTGGAGAATTCGGGGAGGTTGATCAGGGGCATTGGGTTGACTTCCCTCTTCTCCCCAACGGGGAGAAGATGCCCGACAGGGCAGATGAGGGGGATGAGAAGTGTAAACGACGAATGTCCTGAGCGGCGAGCGAAGGACAGCTTCTGCCGTGGCGCCCCCTCATCCGACCCTTCGGGCCACCTTCTCCCCGAGGGGAGAAGGGGAGTTCTCTCTCAAATGTCGTCATCTGTGTCACCGGCTTGAGCGGGATCATATGGAGTTTCGAAGCGGGAGCCTGCCCTCTTCCGATCTTCCGCCTGCGCCGCAAGGATATCTCGCACCTTTGCGACGAGATCGGCTTCCGCAACCGTCTCCTGCGCTACGCGGGCCTCGCGCCAGCTGGCATTGTCCTCGATTTCGCCAGAGAGCCGCTTGCCCTCGATCAGATCCTTGATCTGCACGACGCCTTGGGCGCGCTCGTCGCCGCCCTGGATGATCGCGACGGGGCAGCCGCGGCGGTCGGCATATTTCAGCTGGTTTCCGAACTTCTTCCAGTTGCCCTGGAACATTTCGGCGCGGATGCCGGCGGCGCGCAACTGCTGGGTCATCCGCTGGTAGCGGCCCATCGCCTCGATGTCGCCGTCCATCACCGTCACCAGCACCGGCTCGATCACCGCGCTCGCTCCGAGCTTGCCGAGGTTCTTCAGCGCCGTCATCAGGCGTGAGACGCCGATCGAAAAGCCGGTCGCCGGCACCGGCTGGCCCATGAAGCGGGAGACGAGGCCATCATAACGGCCGCCGCCGCCGACGGAGCCGAAGACGACCTTCTCGCCCTTTTCATTGGTCACGTCGAACAGAAGCTCGGCCTCATAGACCGGGCCGGTATAATATTCGAGGCCACGGACGACCGAGGGGTCGATCTTGATGCGGTCGGCGCCATAGCCGGCGCTCGTGACGAGCGCGCCGATTAAATTCAGTTCTTCGACGCCTTCGGCGCCCTTCGACGTCCCCGCAACGAGTTCGGCCAGACGTCCGGCGCTTTCGGCATAATCCTTGATGCCGACGAAGAACAGCACCTTGTCGATCTGCTCCTGATTGAGGCCGGCGCCCTTGGTGAAGTCGCCGGATTCGTCCTTGCGGCCGGGTCCGAGGAGCAGCGCCACACCTTCCGGCCCGAACTTGTCGAGCTTATCGATGGCGCGCAGCACGTTGAGCCGCTGGCCGGCCTTGTCGTCCCCGCCGAGGCCGATCGCCTCCAAGACGCCGTCCAGAACCTTGCGGTTGTTGACGCGGATGACGTAGTCGCCGCGCTTGATGCCGAGAGCTTCCAGCGTATCGGCCATCATCATGCACATTTCGGCATCGGCCTGGACGCCAGGCGCGCCCACGGTATCGGCATCGAACTGCATGAACTGGCGGAAGCGGCCGGGGCCGGGCTTCTCGTTACGGAAGACGTAGCCGGCGCGGTAGGTGCGGTAGGGAAGCTGGATCTCGTTGAAATTCTCGGCGACGTGGCGGGCGAGCGGCGCCGTCAGGTCGTAACGCAGCGACATCCACTGCTCGTCATCATCCTGCAGCGAGAAGACGCCCTCGTTCGGCCGGTCGCTGTCGGGCAGAAACTTGCCGAGCGCATCGGTATATTCGAACAGCGGCGTTTCCACAGGATCGAAACCATAATGCTCGTAGACTTCCCGGATCTTTGCCGTCATCTCGTTGACGGCGCGGATATCGTCGGCCGAGCGGTCGACGAAGCCGCGCGGCAGGCGGGCCTTGAGCTTTTGCGGTTTCTTCTGCTTGTCGTTCATTTCCGGGAATTCCGCTGACTGTGACAGTGGCGGTGTCCTAGCGGATTGGGCGGGGAGCGGCAAGGGCGAAGGGCCTTGATGGCACTGCCGGAATAGATTGAACGAGAGGCATTGTTCAGAATGGGGATATGCTCATGATCACCGAGGCGCTCCTCTATGCCGCGACGTTGCCGCTGACCGGCAAGCGCCATCGAAAGTTCATCCGCTATTCCGTCAATCTCTGGTCGCGGGCTGGACGCTGCGCCCGTAATTGGGCCGACCACGAAGAGAAGAGCCGCAATGCGATCCGTGCGGCGGCGGCCGGGCTCCGTCAGAAACGGACCGCCGTCGTGCTCGGCTCCGGCCTGTTGCGGGACGTGCCGATCGACGAGCTGGTACGCGATTTCGACACGGTCGTGCTCATCGATCTCGTTCATCTCGCCTCAGTACGGCTGAGGCTTGCGGCCAAGGGCTATCGCAACGTCCGGCTGATCGAGCGCGATCTCTCCGGCTATGACGAACTCGCGGCCGGGCAAGAAGCCGAACCGCTCGGCTTCCTGCGTAGCGTGCCCTATCTCGATTTCGTGGTTTCCGCCAATCTCTTGTCGCAGATCGGCCGCGGCGTGAAACGGCGCCATGAGGCCGAGGCGGCCGGTCGAATGCCTGAAGACACGGTGGAGAGGCTGGTCGCTGCGCATCTCAGCGGCCTTTCGGGACTTTCCTGCCGGCATTGCCTCGTGACCGACATCGCCTATGCCGTCATCGACCGCAACGGCAAAACACATGAGGAGGCCGACCTGCTGCGGGGCGTCACCCCGCCGCCGGCGAAAGCGGTCTGGACATGGCCGGTCGCTCCGCTCGGCGAAGAGAGCAGGGATTACCGGATCGAACACAAGGTGATTGCCGCCTGGTGAAAGGCCTGTCGCGCCGTCGACGATTGAGATTTGCGTTACTGACTTGGCTTCCGCCGGGATTTGCCTACATTGAAACTCATGCGCACGCTCGCTCTCATGACGATGGTACTCGGCTGGCTGGTCTACAGCGCGATGTCCGCATGGGCAGGCTGTCCGACATGCGCATCGATGAACGGGCCGGCGGCCCCCAAGTCCGCCACCATGGATCACGCGATGGCCGGGATGGACATGTCCGGAGCGACGGGCAAGGCGCAGGCGCTGAAAGATCCCTGCGCTGCCGGCAGGGCGGCGCAAATGCCACTTTGTGCGGCCTGTCTGTTGCTGCCGCCGGCGGCCATGACGGCCGCTGGTGTAAAGCCGGTTTTCGCCTATCCCGCGCCGGCGCTTGCCCGCGTCCTGGATGACGATCGCCCTGCTCCGCTGGCGCCCCCTCCCCGAATGTTCTGATCTCGGATTCTTTCATGCCGAACGGGCGGCAGGCGCCGCCCAAAACCTATTGTCAGACAGAGGAAGGAACTCTCATGTCTCTGAAAATCATCGCCATCACCGCAGTGCTCGCTGCCCTTGCTTCGCCCGCTCTTGCCGAAGACAAACCCATGGACATGAGCAAGCCGATGACCGGCCACGACGCCTCCAGCCAGGCGTTCAAGAAGGCGAACGACAAGATGCACGAGGATATGATGATCAAGTACAGTGGCGACGCCGATACGGATTTCGTCCGCAGCATGATCCCCCACCATCAGGGAGCGATCGACATGGCCAAGATCGAGCTCCAGTACGGAAAGGACCCCGATCTGCGCAAACTCGCCGAAGCCGTCATCAAGGCACAGGAAGCCGAGATTACGGAGATGAATGCCTGGCTCAAAGCTCACGGCAAATAGCCGATCGTCTGAAAACGGGGACGCCGGATCTTTCCGGCGTCCCTGCGAAGTGCTGGACCGGATTTCGGCGATCAGTCCTTCGGCTCGAAATCGGCCGGGCGTCGGCCGGCTCCCTGCCTTGCCAGCATCCAGCCCGGGTATTCAGGCGCCAGCGCGCTTACCTCGTCGAGCCTCTGCATATCGCCTTCGTCGAGCTTCAGCCTGACGGCGGCGAGGTTCTGGTCGAGCTGATCGACACGCTTGGCGCCGATGATGACCGAGGTGACGAAAGGCTTTGCGAGGATGTAGGCGAGCGCAACGGTCGCGACGCTGACGCCATGCTTTTCGGCAATCTCGCGCATGACGGCGACGCAGGCCCAGGCCCTGTCCTTGTCGACCGGCGGGAAGTCGAAATTGGCGCGGCGGCCCTCGCCGTTGCCGGGGGCGCCCGGACCATACTTGCCGGAGAGCAGGCCGCCGGCGAGCGGCGACCAGACCATCAGGCCGAGCTTTTCCTCCTGCATCATCGGCACGATGTCCCGTTCGAGATCACGGCCGGCGATGGAATAATAGGCCTGCACCGTTTCGAACCGGGCAAAGCCGCGGCGTTCGGAGAGACCGAGCGCCTTGGAAATGCGCCAGGCCTGCCAGTTGGAGACGCCGATATAGCGCACAAGACCACGCGAAACGAGATCATCGAAAGCGCGCAACGTCTCCTCGATCGGCGTCACCGTATCTGTCGCGTGGATCTGATAGAGGTCGATATGATCGGTCTGCAACCGCTTGAGGCTCGCCTCGACCGAATCCATGATATGGCCGCGCGAGGCGCCGCGGTCGTTCGGCTTGTCGCCCATGACGCCATAGACCTTGGTGGCGATGACGACGTCCTTGCGGGGGATGTCGAGGTTCTTCAGCGCTTGGCCGAGCAGCCTTTCGGACTCGCCTGATGAATAGACATCGGCCGTGTCGATGAAATTGACGCCTGCTGCAAGCGAGCGCTCGACGATCCGGTCGGCGGCATCCTGGTCGACATCGGCGATAGCGCCCCACATGCTGCCTTCTTTGGCTTCGCCGAAGGTCATCGTGCCCAGGCAGATTTCCGAGACGAAAAGTCCCGTATTTCCGAGTTGATTGTAACGCATGGTCGAAAAAATCCTTTGTGTCTGCCGCAAGAGGGACTTGCGAACGGAAGAACTTCATCTTTTGATTATTGGCCTGCGCGCGACAGGCACAGCCGTGGCTGGCTGCTGGGTGAGGCCCATTCGATGTAGTGCGACGGCGGCGCTTTTCAACGCCAGGCCTTGTCGCATCGAAGGCTGACGCCCTTGTCTCGACTTAGCCCTTGTCTCGACACAGGCGGCCGATAGATTGCCGGCCATAGTTCAAGAGGTGCACATGTGACGACGCGAGCACTGACGACGATCGGCTTCGACGCCGACGACACGCTTTGGCAGAACGAACAATATTACCGACTGACGGAAGCTCATTTTACCGAGCTTCTTGCCGATTTCGCCGAAGGCCCGAAGATCTCCGAGCGGCTGCTGGAAGCCGAGAAACGCAATCTTCGCCACTACGGCTTCGGCATCAAGGGCTTCACGCTGTCGATGATCGAGACGGCGATCGAGATCACCGAGGGCAAGGTGCCGGCGAGCGTCATCGCCAAGATCCTCGATACTGGCCGCGACCTGCTCAGCCATCCGGTCGAGACGATGCCGCATGCGCGCGACACGCTGGAGGCGCTCGCCGGCAAGTATCTGCTTGTCATGATCACCAAGGGCGATCTCTTCGACCAGGAGCGTAAGCTCGCCCAATCCGGGCTCGGCGACTTCTTCGATGCCGTCGAGATCGTGTCCGACAAGACTGCCGTCACCTATCGCCGCATCTTCTCCAAGGTTGGCGACGGGCCGGAGCGAGCGATGATGGTCGGCAATTCGCTGAAATCGGATATCGTGCCGGCGATCGCCGCCGGCAGCTACGGCGTCTTCGTGCCGCACGAACTCACCTGGGTGCTGGAACATGTGGACGAACCGACGGAAGCGCCGCGCTTCCGCAAGATCGACCATCTCGGCGAATTGCGCGAACTGATTGACGGGCTCGCATAGCGCGGCCGCGCCTCACTTCGCCTTGGGAGGCGCCTTCGGAAACAGTGAGGGCGATTCCGGCTCAGCCGGCGGCTGCTGCGGGGCTGCGGTCAAGGGCTCGATCAGGATGCTGAAGGGGGCGCCGAGGCCGCGGCGCGGCGAGACCTTGGAGTAATAGGGCCGCAGCAGCCAGGTGGTATTTTCCTTCACCGTCGTCTGGTAGCTCATGCCGTCCTCATCGGTGCCGAAGAAAGCTTCGTCATCGGGTTTCGACAGGTCGAAGATCGCCAGGAAGGCGAACTTGCTCTTGGTGGAAAAATCGATCTTCACGTGCTGACCGGCGCGCACCGGCAGCGTGTAAACATGGCTATTGCCGAATTTCGTCCATCCCTTGAGTTGCATCGTGACGGCCGGAAACTGCAGCTTCTCCAGCTTCTCGCCGGGATCGAGCTGCGGCGTCTGCGCCGCGGCAAATGCCGGCAAGAAGAACAGGGCAAGGGCAGCGAACAATATTTTCACGGACAGATCTTTCATGGTCGAACCAGCACGGCGCGCATCGCCTCCACCTCGGGCCGGCAGAAACAACCCTCCAGATGATCGTTGACGAGGCCCATCGCCTGCATGAAGGCATAAATTGTGGTCGGGCCGACAAAGGTCCAGCCGCGTTTCTTCAGATCCTTCGAAATGATGACCGATGTCGGCGTCGTCGGATTGGCGACGATGTGGTCGCGATCGACCACAGCCGGCCTCTCGTTGTGGCCGGGTTCGTAGCGCCAGAAATAACCGGCGAGCGAGCCGAATTCGTCCCGAAGTTCGATGGCGCGCCTGGCATTGTTGATCGTGGAGACGATCTTGCCGCGATGACGGATAATGCCGGCATCGGCCAGGCAGCGGGCCACATCCTGCTCACCGAAGAGGGCAACCTTCTCGAAATCGAAACCGGCGAAGGCGGCGCGGAAATTCTCCCGCTTGCGCAGGATGGTCAGCCAGGAAAGGCCGGACTGGAATCCTTCGAGGCAAATCTTCTCGAACAGGCGGATATCGTCGGTGACCGGCCGGCCCCATTCCTCGTCGTGGTACTTGAGATAGTCCGGCAGGTTGGCGTGCCAGTGGCAGCGGCTCCTGCCGTCCTCGCCGATGATGATGCCATTCGTGCTCATGTCCGCTTCATTTTCGGGGATCCGCTTCGCTGTCCAGTCATGATTCCGGCTTTACCATTTGCAAACCGTCTTTCCAAACCGATCGGTAACCCTGACGAAAAGTTTATTCGGCCCGTCGGTTTTTCACGGATCGATATTTACCATTCGCTGGCGGATGGGGTGGCAGCGTCTGTGCGAGCGGATCCGTCCCGCCAGTCCATTTTCGGTCATTTGTAGAGAGTTCGTCCGATGATGAAACACCTTTTTCTAGCCGCAGCCTTCTGCGGCATCTTCTCCACGGCCGCCGTTGCGGACGACCGCTACGCCACCCGTCCGCCAATCATCCTCAGCCCCGATCTGACCGCACCGTGGATCAATCAGCTCGGCGGCAAGGTCCGGCCTGTCGTCTATCAGCGCCCGGTGGTGCAGCCGCAGCAGCGTGGTCTTTTCCAGCGCCGCATCATGCGTCAGGCGCCGCAGCCGGCCCCTCAGACCGTTTCGGCGATCAATCCCGGCATACCGGCGATCCGCCATCCGATCGAGCCGCAATATCTGCCGCAGATGGTCGATTACGACACCACGGAAAAGCCCGGGACCATCGTCATCGACACCAACAACCGCTTTCTCTATCTGGTCATGGACGGCGGCAAGGCGCGGCGCTACGGTGTCGGCGTCGGCAAGCCGGGCTTCGAATGGGCGGGCGTCCATAAGATCACCCGCAAGACGGAATGGCCGGACTGGACGCCGCCTTCCGAGATGATCAGCCGCGAGGCCGCCAAGGGCCATTATCTGCCGGCGCGCATGGACGGCGGCCCGGAAAACCCGCTCGGCGCGCGCGCCATGTATCTCGGCTCGACGCTTTACCGCATCCATGGCACCAACGCGCCCTGGTCGATCGGCAGCGCCGTTTCTTCCGGCTGCATCCGCCTGCGCAACGAGGACGTCGTCGATCTCTACGACCGCGTCAACGTCGGAACCCGCGTTATCGTCATGTAACGGCACACGCAAAAGCTGGAGCACCAGCAAGAGTGTTCAGCGGTTTTGCGTTGGGAATTGAGTAAAAACAATGAGATGGAGCATATTCGTGTTTCGGAGAAATACGGAAATGCTCTATGACGCCGTTAAGACAGGCGGCTTCACTCGTCAAAATTGCTTTATCCGGCCATGTCGATCTTGAATCGGGCAGAAGATCATGTAGCTTCGGGCGGACTTGCTTGAGGGGAATCGACTATGATCAAAGTGATGCCGGGACTGGCCGCGGCCGGACTTGTCCTGTCCTTGATTTCTACATCAGCCTTCGCCGCGCCGGTCGGCTCGGCTTCCGACAATGCACGGCAGCCGGCGCAGATCGTGCGCGTGGCGCAGATGCCGAAGTACGTAAAGCCGCAGTTCAAGCGCAAGAAAGTGCGCCTGGTGACGACGGAAGCGGCTGGCACCGTCATCATCGATACCAACAACAAATATCTCTACCTGGTCGAAGGCAACAACCGCGCCACCCGCTACGGCATCGGCGTCGGCCGCGACGGCTTCGGCTGGTCGGGTATCGTTAAGATCGGCCGCAAGGCCGAATGGCCGGCCTGGACACCGCCGGCCGAAATGCGCCGCCGCGAAGCCGCCAAGGGCCACATCATCCCCGCCTACCAGGAAGGCGGCGAGGACAATCCGCTCGGCGCCCGCGCCATGTATCTCTATCAGGGCGGCCGCGACACCATCTTCCGCATCCACGGCACCAACCAGCCCTGGACGATTGGTCTCAATATGTCTTCCGGCTGCATCCGCATGATGAACGAGGACGTGATGCATCTTTACGATCGCGCCCCGGTCGGCACCAAGGTGATCGTCATTGGTCCCGGCAACAAGCAGGGCAACGTGGCGTTCGAAGACAGAGGCATCGACGTGTTGCGCACGATGTTCGGCGGCTGAGCAACACTTTAGAAAAAAACGAAAGGCGCCATTGGAGGCGCCCTTTGTTTTGCTTAGACATTGCGGCGGAAAACTGCCAAAGCTGCCTCAGAGTCGACATATTGCAATTTGGGGTTATTCAATGACGTCTGCGCTGCGCTCCTCCGCCTCCCTTCTTGCGGGCATCGCGTTTTTCACCATCTTTTCAGCCGCCTCGGCTTCAGCGGAAGATCTGGAATTCTCCATCTATGGCGGCTACCAGACCGCGCCGCACAGTGGTGTCGACGTCTCCGACGGCACGCATTTCACGGCCGGCTGGGAAGGCAAATCCTTCGGCAGCCCGCCCTATTACGGCGGCCGCGTCACCTGGTGGCTCGAGAATTTCAACAAGCCGAACTGGGGTATCTCGCTCGATTATACCCATGACAAGGTCTATGCCGACGACGACACGCTCGCCAAGGCCGGCTGGTCGCATTTCGAATTCACCGACGGCCTGAACCTGCTCACCGTGAACGGTCTCTATCGCTTCCAGGATCCGACTCGCCGCTGGACGCCCTATCTCGGCGCCGGCATCGGCGTCAACATTCCGCATGTCGAAGTGATTCGCCCCGAGGGCAAGACCTGGGCTTATGAATTCGGCGGCGTGACGCTGCAGGCTCAGGCCGGCGTCGACTTCAAGGTGACCGACCGCTGGTCGACCTTCGTCGAATACAAGGGCACTTATTCGCGCGTCGACGTTCCGATCGACAGCGGCGACCGGCTGAAGACCAACATCTTCACCAACGCCGTCAATGTCGGCGTATCGTTCCACTGGTAATGAATTGAAATTCAGCTGCGGCGCTATTTCGTGCCGCAGCTGACCTTGCCCTCGGCGGCGTAAGGTTTGCCGCCGCCCTCGATCGTCAGGGAATAGGTGCCGCTGAAATTCGCCGCCGGCTTGCCACGCGCGCCGGCGACCACCACCAGATCCAGCGTTGCGCCGCCGGTATCGTCACCGCCGCCGTCGAAGACTTCCAGGAGCAGTTCGCCATCGCGCGACCAGTGATTGCTTAGATGCTGTGATTCGAACACACGTTTTGCAAAGGCCGCTTGTGCGGGATCCTTGACAATAAGCGCGCCGCGGAAATGGTTGAGCCTGTGGCCGGCATCGCTTGCGAAACCGCTTTCGAGGGTGAACCGCGCCTGCGCGTCATCGGCGGAACAAAATAGGCGGCTGTCGGCACGGGCCGCGCCTGCCGCACCGAGCAGTCCCGCAAGTACAATCATTCCCCGCCACATCGCCCAACCTCCCGGGAGCGGCCCGAATGGGCCCGCATTCCCTTCAGCCTAACGACAAACCGGTTAATTTTTCCGGCATAGCGCCGCCATAGGCCCAATCGAGAAGTTCGACCGTATGCAGGATCGGGATCTCGGTTCCGGTGGCGATCTGGGTGATGCAGCCGATATTGCCGGTGGCGATGACATCGGCCTTGGTGGCTTCGATGTTTTTGACCTTACGCGCCTTCAGCGCCGCCGAAATCTCCGGCTGCAGGATGTTGTAGGTGCCGGCCGAGCCGCAGCAGAGATGGCCTTCGGCCGGATCGCGCACGGTGAAGCCCGCCGCCTTCAGCAGTTGCTTCGGCTGAAGGGTGATGCGCTGGCCGTGCTGCATCGAACAGGCGGAATGATAGGCGACCGTGATGCCCCTCGGCATATGGGCCGGCAGGTCGAGGGTCGCCAGATATTCGCTAATGTCCTTTGCCAGCGCCGAGACCCTGGCCGCCTTTGCTGCATAGGCGGGGTCGAGGCGCAGCATGTGACCGTAGTCCTTGATCGTCGTGCCGCAGCCCGAAGCGGTGATGATGATCGCATCGAGGCCATGACTCTCGATCTCGCGCGTCCAGATATCGACGTTGGTGCGGGCGCTTGCGAGCGCCTGCTCGGCCCGGCCCATGTGGTGGACCAGCGAACCGCAGCAAACCTCGCCTTCCGGCGCCACGACCTCCACGCCGAACCGCGTCAGCAGCCCGATCGCCGCCGCGTTGATGCCGGGATCGAGCACCGGCTGGGCGCAGCCGGACAGGATCGCCACCCGGCCGCGCCGCTCCGCCTCGGGCCGATATGTGCCGGGTTTTGAAAAATCTGAAGGCGCGGGAACGCGGCGCGGTGCAAGCGCCAGCATGGCGGCAAAGGGTTTCAGCGCTGCCCCCCGCATCAGTGCGGCAAAGGGGCGGCCGAGACGGGCCAGATGGAGCGCCAGCCGGAACCGGCCGGGAAAGGGCAGCACGGCCGCGAGAATGGCGCGCGTCAGCCGGTTCATGAACGGCCGTCTGTAAGTCTTTTCGATATGGGCGCGGGCGTGATCGACCAGATGCATATAGTCGACGCCGGAGGGACAGGTGGTGACGCAGGAAAGGCAGGAGAGACAGCGGTCGATGTGGGTGACGACCTCGGCATCGGCGGGCCGGCCGTTTTCCAGCATGTCCTTGATGAGATAGATGCGGCCGCGCGGGCTATCGAGCTCGTTGCCGAGCGTCACATAGGTGGGACAGGTGGCGGTGCAGAAACCGCAATGAACGCATTTGCGCAGGATCTGCTCCGATTCGGCGACATGGGGATCGGCGAGCTGGGCTGGGGTGAAATTGGTTTGCATCTAGCGGGGCCTCCGCTTAGGGGGCGCTGTGCCTGGGGCACCCCCCTCTGTCCTGCCGGACATCTCCCCCACAAGGGGGGAGATCGGCAAGACGATCGGCCATCGGTCCCTCTCTGCCGTGTTCGACCGGCAGTGCCCCCGTTGTTTGGGGAAGCCGTCGCCCCGATCCGATCTCACCCCTTGTGGGGGAGATGTCCGGCAGGACAGAGGGGGGTGACCCGCGCACAGACTCATCTTCTCACCCCATCTTCCCCGGATTAAAAATCCCAGCCGGATCGAACTTTTCCCTCACCCGCCGCGACAGCATCGCCACCGCCTCCGGCTCCGGATGAAACGCCGCCGTTGCCGCCCTCGCTGCCTCCGATGCACGGATCAGTGTCGCATGGCCGCCGCCGAGCGCCTTGATGAAGCGGCGGACCAGATCTGCTTCAGGATCCGCCTCCATCCTCATCCAGACGAGACCGCCCTGCCAGTCGTAGAAGGCGTCGACGCCGGCTTCGAGGCGGAGCGCCGAGACCAGTTGATGGCCGGTTCCCGGCGCAACCGAAACGCGCCAGACCGGCCGCGTCGTGCCGTCGGCATAGGGTAATACATCACGGATTTCTCGCCAGAGTCTGCGGCTTTCCGGCTCATCCAGCCGCGTCACCGTGGCAAAGGCCGACATCGCGGCCGCAAGCTTCTCGATGCGCACGTCGACCGAACCGGGCAAGCCTTCGACGCGCAGAACCGTCGCCTCGCCCTCGGGCAATTTGCCGGCAAGGAATTTCCAGGTCACCGTCAGCGGCAGATGGGCAGCACCGGAGATCTCGACCGGCAGCGCCATCGCCGCCGCCATGGCATTGGCCGCTTCGGCATCGTTGAGGCCGGAGAGCACCAGCGTCTGTTCCGTCTTCGGGCGCGGCGGCACGCGGAAGGTCAGTTCGGTGATGAAACCCAGCGTGCCGTGCGAGCCGGCGATCAGCTTGACGAGATCGAGGCCGGTCACATTCTTCATCACCCGGCCGCCGGCCTTGATGATCTCGCCCCTGCCGTTGACGAAGCGCACGCCGAGCAGGCTGTCGCGGGCAGCCCCCGCAATGAGGCGGCGCGGGCCGGAGACATTGGCGGCAAAGACGCCGCCAATCGTCGGCTCGCCCGATCTGCGCATGATTGGCCGATGATCCATTGGCTCGAAGGCAAGCATCTGGCCGCCTTCGGACAGTGCCGCCTCGACCTCGGCAAGCGGCGTACCCGAGCGGACCGTCATGACCATCTCGCCGGGATTGTAGGCGATGATGCCGGAAAGCCTGGTCGATCGCAGGCGGTCTTCCGATGCAACGGCGTTGCCGAAACCCGAGCGCGTATCACCGCCACAGATAGCCAGCGGCCGGTTCGTCTCCGTATGTGTGAGGACGATCGCCGCCGCCTGTTCCTCGCTTGTGGGCATCAGATCGATCATTGGGCCGGGCGCCCTTCGAGCGGGAAGACCTTCGATGGGTTAAGGAGCCAGCCCGGATCGAAGGCGGCGCGCACCGCCATCTGCTGGGCGAGATCGGCCTCCGAATACTGATGGCGCATAAGGTCGCGCTTTTCGATGCCGACGCCATGCTCGCCGGTGAGGCAGCCGCCGGCGTCGACGCAGAGCTTGAGGATATCGTTGCCGGCGGCTTCGGCGCGGGCGGCATCCTCGGGGTCGTTGGCATTGAAGAGGATCAGCGGATGCATGTTGCCGTCGCCGGCATGAAAGACGTTGGCAACCCGCAGGCCGTAATGATCGACGATCTCCGTGGTCTTCTTCAGCACATGGGAAAGCTGGCTGAGCGGCACGGTGCCGTCCATGCAGATATAGTCGGCGATGCGGCCGGTGGCGCCGAAGGCGGATTTGCGCCCTTTCCAGATCAGCGCGGCCTCGGTGGCCGACTGACATTCGCGTACGGTCTTCACAGCATGGCGGCGGGCGATCTCGACGATATCCTTCAGGGTGGCGTCCATTTCGGCTTCCGAACCCTCGACCTCGACGATCAGCAGCGCCCCGACATCGAGGGGATAGCCGGCATGGGCGAAGGCCTCGCAGATCTCGATTGCCGGCTTGTCCATGAATTCGATGGCAACCGGGATGATGCCGGCGGCGATGATATCGGCAACGCAGGCGCCGGCCTCTTCCGAGCTTTCGAAGCCGAAGAGCACGGGACGGGCACCTTCCGGCTTGGCGATCAGCCGCACCGTTGCCTCGGTGACTATGCCGAGCTGGCCTTCGTGGCCGCAGACGAGGCCGAGCAGGTCGTAACCGGCCGCATCCAGCGCCTTGCCGCCGAGCTCGATCACCGTACCGTCGACCAGCACCATTCTGACGCCGAGCAGATTGTTGGTGGTAACGCCATATTTCAGGCAATGGGCGCCGCCGGAATTCATGCCGATATTGCCGCCGATGGTGCAGGCGAGCTGCGAACTCGGATCGGGCGCATAGAAAAAGCCGTCCGCGGAGACGGATTCGGAGATGTTGAGATTGGTGACGCCGGCCTGAACCACGGCGACACGGTTCGGCAGATCGATTTCAAGAATGCTGTTCATCTTCGACAGGCCGAGCACGACGGCATCCTCCTGCGGAATGGCGCCGCCGGAAAGCGAAGTGCCGGCGCCGCGCGGCACGACGGGAATGCCGTAGCGGTGGCAATAGCGCATGACGGCCGCGACCTCGGCCGTGGTGCGCGGCAGGGCGACGGCGAGCGGCAGGCGGCGATAGGACACGAAGGCGTCGGTTTCGAACGGCACCAGCTCGCGCGCCTCATGAACCAGGCATTCGGGCGGCAGAAGATCGGCGAGATCGGCAACGATCCGGGCGCGGCGCGCCAGCACATCGGCGCGCGGGGCGAGAAACGGAATGGCGTCGGACATGGTGTCCTCCCTGACCCTGACGACCGGAAATCGCAGCGGAAAGATGACAGCGGGACGGCCGCCAGCCTCTGCCGCCGGTGAACCGGCTTAGCACTTTCCCGAAAGTGGCGCAAATGCTAAGCACTTATGTCAAAAGGGAAAAAGTCTGAAAACCTTATGACCAATCTGGGTGATCTCGAAATCTTCGCCAAGGTCGTTTCGACTGGCAGCATGTCGCTCGCCGGGCGGGCCCTCGGCTTTTCGCCCGCGGTCGTCTCCAAGCGGATCAAACGGCTGGAGGACCGGCTCGGCACCCGGCTTCTGCAGCGCACAACGCGGCAGATCTCGCTGACGGAAGCCGGACAGGGTTTTTACGACCGTGTCCTCGGTATTCTCGCCGGGTTGGAGGAAGCTGAATTTTACATTTCCGGTCGCTCGGCGCAGATGCACGGCACGCTGAAGATCTCGGCGCCGACCTCCTTCGGCCGCATGCATATCGCGCCGCATTTGAAGGCGTTCATGCAGGCGCACCCGGAGCTTGCCATTAACCTGGTGCTGACCGACGAATTCAGCGACATCATCGGCGGCGGCTTCGATCTGGCGATCCGCATCGCCGAGTTGACGGATTCGAGCCTCGTTGCCCGGCGGCTGGCACCGGTGCGACGGGTGCTCTGTGCCTCGTCGGACTATCTCGCTGCGCATGGTCAACCGGGGGACATCGAGGATCTGAAACACCACCGATGCCTTCCGGCGCACAACAACGACACGTGGCGGCTGATCGGGCCGGAGGGTGCGCTCAGCCTGCGGCCGGAGGGCATGCTGATCACCAATTCCAGCGAAGTGATCCGCGAAGCGGTGATCGCAGGCCTTGGAATTGCCCTGCGCTCGACCTGGGATATCGGCAAGGAACTTAAGTCCGGCCGACTGGTGCAGGTGCTGCCGGCCTATGAGGGCTCACAGAATGTTGGCCTGTCGGCCGTCTATCCCAGCCGCCAGTTCCTGCCGGCCAAGGTGCGGCTGTTCATCGACTATCTGGCCGAGCTTTATGGTCCCGTCCCTTATTGGGAGCTCTGACGCAGATCCGCTGCCTCGGCTTAAAAGCGCGCCGCGATCTTCTGGATCCGCTCGGCCCACGCTTTCAGTCTTGATTTCCCGACATGCTCTAACGCCAGAGATCGAGATAGGCGCTCGCCACCATCGCATCGATATCGGAGGGCACCGGCACCACGCAGGCTTCGGCACCGGCCTCGCCTTTCGCGATCCGCTCCAGGCAGCGGGCCTGAAGCGTGAAGCCGAGGTCCATCGACTCGGCGGAATTGCCGAGCGGCCGGGGACCGGCCAGGTTGGCCATATGGCCACGGCCAAGCACGTGGAACGAACGGCCATCCTTCAGATGGAAGGTCTCGATATGCTCGGCCTCATATCGGTCGATACCGGCGACATCGGGATGGCGCCGAAAGGCTTCGACATCGATCTCCAGCGGAAAATGGCCGCCATTCATCAGGATCGCGCCATCCTTGAGAAGCGGCAGATCGGCCGCCGTCACAATAGCGGGAAAACCGGTGACGGTGATGAGGATATCGGCCGAGCGGATCGCGGCGTCGCGCAAGGGCGTCACGAAACCGTCGAGATGGGCTTCGAGCGTCGTCACTGGATCGATGTCGACAACGCTGACGGTGGAAAAAGCATTGCGAAAACAGGCGGCCGTGCCCTTGCCACAGGCGCCATAGCCGAAAACCGTCACCCGTTTGCCATTGGTGGAGCGATTGGTGAAGCGAAGATAGCTCTCGAACAGGCTCTGACCGACCGCATGCCGGTTCTCGGCAAACTGCTTGATCGGGCTGTCGTTGATGACGAGGATCGGCATGTTCAGGCGTGCGCGCATCGGCAACAGCCGCGTGCGGCCAGACGTCGTCTCCTCGGTGCCGCCGAGAAGATTGGCGAAAGGCTTTTCCACGGCGATGGCGAAAAGATCGCCGCCATTATCGAGCAGCAGATCCGGCCTTTCGGCGATCACAGCTTCCAGGCTCTGGTGATGGGCCGCGGCATCGGTCGTCAGGGTCGCAGAGACGGTGATGCCCTGTGCGCGCAGGAACTCGACCGTCGAGGGCTGGGTGCTGTTGAGATTGCCGGTGCAAACGAGGCGCGCTCCGCCGGCACGAAGCGTCATGAGAAGCGCCACAGTCTTCGGCTCCAGATGGATGCCGGTGCCGATCGACAGGCCATCGAAAGGGCGCGTGCGCTCGAATTCCGCCGCTGTTGCCTTGAGCAGCCGACAGCCGCTGCCGATCCAGTCGATGCGGGTTGCGGTGCTTTCCATCTTCTCTTCCCTTTTCCGTTTCCGCGCCTGTATTAGCGCAGCGGCAGTAAGGCGGACATGGACGTAATTCTGGCGCTGGAGCAGAAAAACTGCCCTTTCAGGCCGGTGTTCCGCAGCGAAGCAGCCAGGCGGACAAGGCCGCTAAGGCCGGCCGCCTGGCATCCGGCGTGCGGCAGCAGAGACTGTAACCCGACGGCCGGGAAATGAAGCCGAAGGGCGCGGCCAGTTGCCCACGTGCGAGGTCGTCCTCTATCGAGGCGCGCGGCGCAAGCGCGATGCCGAGCCCGGAGCGGGCAGCGGCGAGCGCCAGCAGCAGATCCTCGAATTCCTGCCGGCGGGAAAAGCTGACCGGCGGCGTGCCGCTTTCGGCGAACCAGTCGTCCCATAACCGCGGAACGCTGCGGCTGATGAGTTGCGTCAGAGCGCCCATCGCGCCGAGTCCTGCGGACAATGTCGCGGCAAGCGCCGGGATGATGACGGGACCGAATTCGTCCTCCATGAAGCGCAGCGCGACAATTCCTGCAGCCGGCCGGTATTCGCCGCCCATGATCACCGCATCCAGTTCCGGGTGCATCTGCAGCGGCTCGGCCACGGCCATCGGCACGATGTCAATCAGAGTATCGCCGAGGCTTGCCTGCATATCCGCAACGCGCGGCATCAGCCACCAGATCGCGAAGGCGGAAGGCACGCCGAGGCGAATACGGCCAGGTGCGGCACCCTCGAAATCCAAAGCGGCCCGCTGCAGAATATCGAAAGCCGCGCTCGCAGCCTCGGCGAACGCGCTCGCCTCTGGTGTCGGGACCAGCCTGCGGCCGTCGCGCGTGAAAAGCTTCCGGCCGAAGTGATTCTCCAGCGTGGCAATCTGCTGGCGCACGGCGCCGCGCACCACGTTCAGCTCCTCGGAAGCCTTCAGAATGCTGCCATGGCGGCAGACGGACACGAAGGCGCGGATGGCATTGAGAGGCGGGAGACGCATAATTACCACATTGGCAAAATGATAGGGGAACAATTCGTCCCGGCATTGATTAGGGGTCCGGACCGACTCATACTGTACACCTGTGCAATATGACGCATTCGAGACAGGTCGCGACGGATTTCTGAGCCTGCCCCAGCTCGATTTCCCCTAAAAACGGCAGCTAATCATGTTTTGGATCGCCCGCGGCTTTGGATTGCGTCAGGGTTCCGTGATACACGTATATGAGTGATTCCTAACAACCATGCAAAGGTGACCCGACAATTGACTCTTCTCGCCCGATTGGCATCCGATGTGCAACTGATGTTCCGGCGCCCGCCGCGACAGCAATATGGTGCCATCTGTTACCGGGTGAAGAAGAAAAGCGCTGAGGTCGAAGTTCTGCTGATGACGAGCCGTGACACCGGCCGCTGGGTCATTCCCAAGGGCTGGCCGATGAACGGTAAGTGCGCTCGTGAGGTCGCCGCGCAGGAAGCCTTGGAAGAAGCCGGCGTACGCGGCGCGGCCGAGGCGGAAACGCTCGGTTCCTACACCTATCAGAAGGTGCTGCGTGACGGAGTGCAGGTCGTCTGCAAGGTGCAGGTCTATCCGCTTGAGGTTACCGACTTGGCGAAGAACTTCAAGGAAAAGGGCGAGCGCACCATCGAATGGGTCTCATGCGACGAGGCGGCCAGCCGCGTCCGCGAACCAGAACTTCGCAATCTCTTCCTCGCCTTCAAGCAAAAGATGACCGACAGACTGTCGGCCAAGGCGACGAAACAAATTCCGGCGGAATGAATCCTGCCATCTTGCACTGCTAGGAAAGCAGCGTAGAAGCAGATTTCATCCTTCAGGAAAAAGAATGCCGCCCCGTCCCGCAGTTCTGACGAAACGCACGCTCGACAAGGACCTCGATAAGATTACCTATGTCGAGGACGCGGCAAAGCATGTTGCGCGGCGGCTGGTGGCGCCTGGGCTAGGGCTGATTTTCGTCGGCATCGTCATGCTCTTTGCAGGCGTCTACGTCTTCGACCGTCCGGGCGCCGTGCTCGTCGTGGCGGCAGCGGCCTTTGCCGGCTACATGGCCATGAATATCGGCGCCAATGACGTGACCAACAATGTCGGTGCGGCCGTAGGCGCACGCGCCATGACGATGGGCCAGGCGCTTGTCATCGCTGCGATCTTCGAGGTCTTGGGCGCTACGATCGCGGGCGGCGAAGTGGTCAAGACGATTTCCTCCGACATCGTCGATGCCGGCCAGGTGTCGCCGGCGGTGCTCGGCTGGATCATGATGGCGGCGCTGACCGCAGCAGCCCTTTGGATCAACCTTGCAACCTGGATGAATGCGCCGGTTTCCACCACGCATGCGATCGTCGGCGCAGTGATCGGGGCCGGCATCTCAGCTGTGGGGCCGGAGCCGGTGAATTGGCGGGTGATGTTTGAGATCACCTCGAGCTGGATCACCTCGCCGCTGCTCGGCGGACTGATCGCGGCCGGTCTGCTCTATCTCGTCAAGACCCTCATCATCTATCGCGACGACAAAATCGCAGCGGCGCGGCGCTGGGTGCCGGTGTTGGTCGCGACGATGGCCGGCGGCTTCATGGCCTATATGCTGCTGCAGCTGTCGCCGATCGGCAGATTTCCGCCCTTCACCGTCATTCTGATTGGAATCGGCATGGGGCTGGTGAGCTGGCTTGCCGTTCGGCCGCTCGTCCTCGCCCAGGCGCGGGATCTCGAAAACCGCAACAGCTCACTGCGGGTGCTGTTCCGGCTGCCGCTGATCGGCTCGGCGGCGCTGCTGTCATTCGCGCATGGCGCAAACGACGTTTCGAACGCAGTCGGGCCGCTTTCGGCGATCGTCCATTCGGTGGGTATCGGCGGCGACGGCGTCGGCCATCCGCCCCTCTGGGTAATGCTGATCGGCGCCTTCGGCATCTCCGTCGGCCTGCTGCTCTTCGGGCCGCGCCTCATCCGCCTCGTCGGCGAAGAGATCACCAAGCTTAACCCGATGCGCGCCTATTGCGTCGCGCTGTCGACCGCTTTCACCGTCATAGTCGCCTCCTGGCTCGGCCTGCCGGTCAGCACCACGCATATTGCCGTCGGCGCCGTCTTCGGCGTCGGCTTCTTCCGCGAATGGTACACCCGCCGTTCCAAGCGCCGCATCGCCTATATCAGGCGCAAGGCCGAGAGCTGGGAACTGGATGAACCGGAGGAGCCGAACATTCATGAAAGGCGGCGGCGCTACCTCGTCCGCCGCTCACATTTCATGACGATCATCGCGGCCTGGATCATCACCGTCCCGGTTTCGGCGACGCTTGCAGCGATGATTTATTGGGTTATGTTCGCGCTCTTCATCTGAGGCTCCAGGTTTTTCGAATGCGCGCCAATTTCCGCATGCAACGGCTTTTCGTCGATGCGCCCCTTTCCAGCGGCGCCGTCGTGGAGGCGAATGCCGATCAGTTCAACTATCTCGCCAATGTGCTGAGAATGGAGAACGCTGCGGAGATCCTGCTCTTCAACGGCCGGGACGGCGAGTGGAAGGCCTCCCTCTCCTTCCCCACGCGCAAACGCATCCAGCTGACGGCGATCGAGCAGACGCGGCCACAGCCGGCGCCTTGCGACCTGCATTATCTCTTCGCGCCGCTCAAAGTCGGCCGCATGGATTATCTCGTGCAGAAGGCTGTCGAAATGGGCGCCGGCTTGCTGCAGCCCGTCATGACCCAGCACGTGCAGGGCAAAATCACCAATCTCGACAAACTGCGTGCCAATGTTGTCGAGGCAGCCGAGCAATGCGGCATTCTCGGCATTCCCGATGTGGCCGAGCCGGCGAAGCTTTCCGACCTGCTCGACCGCTGGCCGAAAGAACGGCGCATCATCTATTGCGACGAGGGCGATGCCGGGCAAAACCCGCTGCCGGTGCTGGCAGCCATCCAGGAAAGGCATCTCGCTCTGCTCGTCGGGCCGGAAGGCGGCTTTTCGGAAGAAGAGCGGGCGCGGCTTCGAAGCCTCGATTTCGTCACCGCCATTCCGCTCGGGCCGCGCATCCTCAGGGCAGATACGGCGGCCGTTGCGGCGCTGGCGGTGGTCCAGGCGGCGATCGGCGACTGGACGTGACCGGGAAAACGGTTGACGCGGAAATCACTGCTGTTTTTTTGATGCGTCGTTGAAAGAATTTCACTTGCAACAAACGTGGCTTGGGTCCTAATCACCTTCCAACTGCCCGCCCCCCTGGGCGCCTTCTTGAATACAGGTACCCCGCATGGCCCGCGACACTACCGACCAGACGCCGCTCTCTTCGGTTCAGGATCTGACCGATTACATCGCCGCGGGCAACAAGCCGCGGGAGCGCTTCCGCATCGGCACCGAACATGAGAAGTTCGCCTTCTTCCGCGCCGACAACAGCCCGGTTCCCTATTTTGGCGATGCTAGCATTTCTGCCCTGCTCACCGGCCTGCAGAAAAAGAGCAGCTGGGAGCCGATCGTGGACGGCGGCAACATCATCGGCCTTGCCGAACAGAACGGCATGGGCGCGATCTCGATCGAACCCGGCGGCCAGTTCGAACTCTCCGGCGCGCCGCTGGAAACGATCCATCAGACCTGCAAGGAATCGAACCAGCACCTGGCGACGCTGCGCGAGATCGCCGAGCCGATGGGCATCCGTTTCCTCGGCATCGGCGGCAGTCCGAAATGGACCTATGCCGAGACTCCGCAGATGCCGAAATCGCGCTACGAGATCATGACCCGCTATATGCCGAAGGTCGGCACCAAGGGTCTCGACATGATGTATCGCACCTGCACGATCCAGGTGAATCTCGATTTCTCCTCGGAAGACGACATGCGCAAGAAGATGCGTGTCTCGATGAAGCTGCAATCGCTGGCGACTGCGCTGTTTGCCTCCTCGCCCTTCACCGAAGGCAAGCCGAACGGTTTGCTTTCCTGGCGTGGCGATATCTGGCGCGATGTCGACAACCGACGCGCCGGCCTGCTCGACTTCACCTTCCGCGACGACTTCGGTTTCCGCGCCTACGCCGAATGGGCGCTCGACGTGCCGATGTATTTCATCGTCCGCAACGGGCGCTATCACGACTGCACGCACGTCACCTTCCGCCAGTTCATGAATGGTGCATTGAAGGGCGAGGTCGCCGATCCGGAGCCGACGATGGGCGACTGGACGAACCATCTTTCGACGCTCTTCCCCGACGTGCGGCTGAAGCGTTTTCTCGAAATGCGCGGTGCGGACGGCGGCCCGTGGCGGCGCATCTGTGCACTGCCGGCCTTCTGGGTCGGCCTGCTCTATGAAGATGCAGCCCTCGAGGCAGCCGACCAGCTGACCAAGGATTGGAGCTTTGCCGAGGTCAGCGCCCTGCGCAACGCCGTTCCGGCCGAAGGCCTGCAGGCTGAATTTCGCGGGCACTCGCTTCTCGAGACGGCACGCGAGGTGTTGGGCATATCGAGGGCCGGCCTCAAAGCCCGCGGCAAGCTCAACGGCGAAGGGCAGGACGAGAGCATCTTCCTGGCGCCGCTCGACGAAGTGCTCGCCAAGAAGGCGACGCTCGCCGAGGATCTGCTGTCGCTCTATCACGGCCGCTGGCAGCTTTCCGTCGAGCCGGTCTTCGAGGACTACCAGTATTAGGTTTGCCGCACCGGCACTCTCCAGCTTGGATACCTCGCTCCGCGCCTTTGCCGGAACGGCTTTAAGTTCTTATGGCAAAAAGCCGTTTGCACATTACCTTTTCCGGATATAGTGGCGTTACACGCGTCACGACTCGGGGAAAGGGACCTCCATGCTGCCACTCTTCGACATGATGATGCAGGCGCAGAACGGCGCAGCGATGGAAGCAGTCGCCCGTCAATTCAACTTGGCTCAGGAGCAGGCAACGAAGGCCATGGCCGCGCTGATGCCGGCCTTTTCCGCCGGCCTGAAGCGCAGCACCAGCAATCCTTACGATTTCGTCGGATTGATGCAGGCCGTCGCCTCCGGCAATTACGCACGTTATTTCGAAGATATGAGCCGGGCTTTCACGCCTGAGGGCATTTCCGACGGCAACAATATCCTCGCCCAGCTCTTCGGCTCCAAAGAGGTTTCGCGGGCGATCGCAGCCCAGGCCGCCCAGATGACCGGGATCGGGCAGGAAATCTACAAACAGATGCTGCCGGTGCTGGCAGATACGCTGATGGGCGGGCTCTTCAAGCAAACGACCGGTCAGATGGCCGCGCCCGTCAATCCCTTCGTCAACACGGCGATGGGCGAGACCATCCAGAAATGGCTGGAAAGCACGGGCTTCGCACCGAAGCCAAAGACTGCTCCTGAAGCCAGCATCTTCGACAACCCGTTCACGCAAGCGATGCAGACGATGTTTTCGGCACCGAAGCCCGAACCGGCGCCTCAACCCAACCCCTTCCTCGACAATCCCTTCGCCAAGGCTTTCCAGGAGATGATGGCCGGCCTCAGCCAGCAGCCGGCGGCCCAAAAGCCGGCAGCGAAGACGCAGGCAGCGCCGAAGGAAGAGCAAAAACTCAATGCCGAGAGCTATGCCGAAATGCTGAACGCCATGTTCGACAGCGGGCTGGAGGTGCAGAAGAGCTATCAGAGGAATCTGGAGGCGATCTTCGAAACCTACCGGCCGAAGCCTTCGTCAGAGACCTAACGCGTGTCGCGTCCAGGCGACATCCGGCACGCATAAAAAGACCCGGCGATGGCTGGGAAAGCCGATCACCGGGTCAAGCGGCAGGGCTATTGGCTATCACCCTGCGGGGAAACTCGCGCTCCTACTCGTCGGAGGAGCGGAAGAACTGCAGGCGCCAACGATTACGCGCCGAGCGCGTCAGATGTTCCGACGGGTCCTCAAAAAAAGTCGAGGCCAGGAACGCCGAGGTCAGGTCGGCCCGGGTGAGGCCGATGTCCCTCAGCTGCGCGTCGTTCAGATCATGCAGCGCGTTGATCTCCATGCGATTGCGGAACACGCGAAAGAGGAAGGTCAACGGCGCAAGGCCTGCCGCCAGACGCTGGTAAAACGTCGGGGTAAGCTTACCGCAGTCGAGTTCTAGTGTCCGGTCTGTCGTGTGCATCGAACTCTCCTTTCTTTCGGGGCACGCAACAACCCACCCCTGCCGCGAGGTCGTGCGGAAGGGAGCAGGCTGGATTCGGCTCGGACAGGCAGGGTGTCTGTCCTTCACTTTGCTTGATTTGCATCTCGAAGATGCCAAAGACCTATTGATCAGTCCAACGAATGTTTCTAATGATTATCATCAGCTATCTTTATAGGTGAACCCATGTCCGCGCCTCTTGATCTCGACCAGTTGCAGACTTTCATCGCCATCGTCGATTCCGGCAGCTTCACCAAGGCCGCCGACAGGGTCTACAAGACCCAATCCGCCGTCTCCATGCAGATGCGCCGTCTCGAAGAGCGCATCGGCAAGCAGCTGTTCATCAAGGACGGCCGCGGTAACCGGCTGACGGTCGAGGGGGAAAAACTGCTCAATTACGCCCGCCGCATCATCCGCCTCAACAATGAGGCGATCGCCGCCTTCGACGACAACAGGCTGGAGGGGACGCTGCGCATCGGTACGCCGGACGATTATGCCGATCGCTATATGCCTGAAATCATCGGCCGCTTTGCCAAGACCCATCCGAACGTCGAGCTCTACATCGTCTGCGAGCCCTCGGTGGATCTCGCCGAGCGCATGCACAAGGGTGAGCTCGACATCGCGCTCGTCACCCACAATCCGCGCGAGCGCATGTCCGATGTGGTGAGAACCGAGCCGCTCTGCTGGGTCGGCTCGGCCAACCATCCGATCCGCGACGACGCGCCAGTGCCGCTTGCCGTCGGCCGCCGCGACTGCCAGTGGCGCCAGCTCGCCTGCTCGGCTCTCGATGCCGTCGGCCGCGAGCACCAGATCCTGTTCACCAGCTGGTCCTGCACCGTCGTCGCCGCGGCGGTGCTGGCCGGCATGGCGGTCTCGGTCATGCCGGAATCGGCGCTGCGGACGGGCATGAAGGTGCTAAGCCAGGCCGACGGTTTCCCGGCGCTGCCGCCGGTGCAGATCGGCATCATGAAGCGGCCGGGCGTCTCGCTGTCGCTGATGAACGCGATTACGGCGCATATCACTGCCTGCCTCGACAACATCACGCCGGCTGTCGTCGACGACGGTCTGGACGCGGATGTCAAATCGGCTCAGGCGCGCCTTTACCCGCGGCCGAAGGCCGCCAACATGATGCCGAGCTGGTAGAAAGCCTCAGGCGGCGCTCGGCGCGGCCGTGGCGAAAAGGGACGCGCGGATGACGCGTTTCCACTCGCCGAGCATGCGCCGCGCTATGGTCTCTTCGCTGACGGCTGCAAGCCGGACTACGGCGCCGATCAGGTGGCTGAAAAGGTAAGTGCGCGCGAACATTTCCTCGTCGCAAAGGTCGGGAGCCAACCTGCTTACGGCGTCATGAAAGATACCGGCGACGCGACCGCTATGCTCGATGTTCAGCCGAAGCAGATCCTGATCGGTTTCGGTTCCCATCCAGACGCCGCGATAGACGGGATCGTCGCGATAAGATTCGTAATACCAGTCTATGGTGGCGCAGACGCGATCGAGGGCCTGGTCGAGTGACTGCACATCGCTGAACATCGCCGCCGTCTTCGCCTGGATCGCCGAAGCGTGCTGGTCGAACAGGGCTTTTACGATCGCCGCCTTCTCGGGAAAATACTGGTAAACCGAGCCGATCGGTACCTTGGCGGCGATCGCGAGTTCCGTCATCCGCATGGCGCTGACGCCCTTTTTGGCGATGATCTTGGCGGCGGCGGCGAGAATAAGATCCAGCCTCTGGATACTGCGCTCCTGCTTCGGCTGCCTGCGCAAGCCGATCCGATCCATGCTTTCCGCGCCCATGTCGTTCCCATTTCTTATTGTTTCGCGGCGGAGGCTATCTGCCGCCAGCGCGTCGAGCGGATATGACATTCCAGGAGTTCATCAGCGGTAAATGGAAAAGCTCACATTTTAACGACCGGCGAAAGCCTGTGAAATCAAGCCCTCACAGCATATCGCGGTAATTGACGGGCATTGAAAAAGACTTCGAAAGGTTGTGTGAGAACAGAGATAAGCGGCGGACCTACCTAGGTACAGGCGCGCGTTCGGTCAGGTGCGATCGACGCAAGTCAGTCCATCGCCATCCACACAGCGAGCCAGACCCACAGGACAGCGAGCACAAGATAGCCTGCCGCAAAAAGAGGGCTGCGGTAGCGCATTTCATTGCTGGTGACGTGAATGGCGGCGTGAGCATAACGCAGCGCGACGAAGATCCACGCAAGACTGACGGTGAAGATGTTGTCGGCCTGCGTGATATAAAGGAGAATGCTGCAGGCATAGAAGAGCACCGGCAGTTCGAACTGGTTGGCGAGAGCGTTCTTCACAACGAGGCTTTCGACCGGCTCGCCGCGATTTTCTCGGTAATCCGACCGAGCGACTTTTCCGGCTCGGACCATTTTCTTTCGCCTCAAGCCAAGAAGCGCGTAGAGACCATAGACCAGGGCCACATGGGCGAGGAGTGGCCAGAAGATTTCATAGCCGGTCATGATCGCCACTTCCTTTCCGCTTTCGTATGTCATTGGCTGCATTAGCGGAAAGGATAAGCGGATGCCAGCGGCTCGCCGCCGGCATCCGCAAACCCGATATCGTCTTCACACCTGGGCGCTGCCGCCATCGACGAAGAGTTCGGCACCGGTGACGAAGCTGGAATCCTCCGAAGCGAGGAAGAGTGCGGCAGCGGCAACTTCCTCGGCACGGCCGACCCTGCCCATTGGCACCTGGGCCGCCAGGACGTCAAGCAGGCCCTGCTGTTGCACTGGGTCCTTACCCGCCAATTCGACCAGTCCGGTCGTTTCCGTCGGACCAGGGCTAAGCGTGTTGACCCGAATCCCGCGATCCTTCAAGTCGAGGATCCAGTTGCGCGCAAAACTGCGCAGAGCGGCTTTCGATGCAGCGTAAACGCTAAAGGCGGGTGTCCCGGTCGAGCCTGCTGTCGATCCTGTCAGGATGATCGATGATCCTGCCGAAAGCAGTGGCAAGGCCTTCTGCACCGTAAAGAGAACTCCCTTCACATTCCGATCGAACGTGTCGTCATACTGCTCTTCGGTAATTTCGCCGAGGGGCAACATGGAGCCGCCACCCGCGTTGACGAAGAGCACGTCGACTTTCCCAGCTTCTGCCTTCACCCGTTTATAGAGGCGATCGAGGTCGGCTGGATTGGCTGAGTCAGCCTGAATTCCCACAACCCCGCCGCCGATCTCAGCGATTGCCGCATCGAGAACGTCCTTGCGACGGCCCGTGATGAAAACCCGTGCGCCCTCAGCGACGAAGCGCTTGGCCGTTGCAAGGCCAATGCCAGACGTGGCGCCGGTGATAACCGCAATCTTCGCATTCAATCGTTGTGTCATTTGTCGTCTCCTTTGGTTCGACTGAAGCTGAGATATGGACGGGGGCATTCTTTCGGAATAGAAAGAATTGAAAGCTATTGTTTCAGGAATGAAATGAACAAGTTTCCCGATTTTGAGGGTCTGGCGATGTTTGCGAAGGTCGCCGAAGAGCGTTCTTTCCTTCGGGCTGCACAGACGCTCGGCGTGTCAGTGCCGACCGTTTCGCGCGCCGTGAGCCGTCTTGAGCACAGGCTGGGGGCAAGGCTCTTTAACCGCACCTCTCGGCAGCTCGCGTTGACTGAATTCGGCCTGCGACTGGTCGACAGCGCCGCACGAATCTATGCGGAAGCCGAGATGGCAGAGGACACTGCCAGGGAGATTGCCACTCGGCCGAAGGGGCTCATCAGGCTTGCCGCACCGATGGCCTTCGGGACACGCTGGCTGGCGCCGGTCCTGCCTGAGTTTTTCGAGCTCTTTCCGGAGATTTCGATCGACCTGCACATGAGCGATGCCGTCGTCGATATCGTGGGAGACGGCTTTGATGCGGCGCTCAGAATCGCGGTGCTGCCGGATTCGTCATTGGTCGCGCGCAGGCTGACGCCGGTGGATCGCTTCATTCTCGCTGCACCCGCATTTCTCGATCGGTACGGCGTGCCGGAACATCCGAGCGAACTAGCGGCTCATCATTGCCTCGGATACTCCTACAGGGCGCGGCAGGATGTCTGGCGCCTGCGCAACAGTGAAGGTAAGGAGGAGGTCATCGTACCAAGTGGCTCTCTCAAGGCCACCAATTCGCAAGCTTTGGTGCCAATGGCGCTACGCGGCCTCGGGATCATCGAGCTACCCGAGTTTCTCGCGCATGACTATCTCTTAGACGGCCGGCTGAAGCCGATCCTTCCCGGCTGGACGCTGCCAACAGGCGCACTGTATTTCGTCACACCTTCTGCTCGCAATCGGCCAGCGAAGGTCGAGGTCCTTTCCGATTTCATGATGGCAAGACTGTCAAATCCGGTCTGGCGGCGAAGGAGCTGATGCCGCTTCAGTCCTGGCCTGTCGACAGCCAACGGGCGACGGCAAGCCGGGCGGCGACGATGAAGCAGATCGCGAGGCTTGCGAATTTCAACCGCGTCATCCACGGCAGCACGTGCATTGCAGGACCTGCGAACGCGCCGTTGCCAAAAGCAATTAGGCTGGAAATGTTCTCGCCGTAGTCCGAGATGCCGTAGATGAAAGGCAGCAGATAGATCGCCTTGGCTATGAGCGGATGAAGTGACCGGCCGAACCACGAGCCGACGGGGCCGAGCCTCACGAAGACAAGGAACAGCAGCACCGTGAGCAACGCCGGAAAAATCAGCTCCGGCCCGAAATACATGGCGCTGAGCAATTTGGCCGCCGTCTCGTTTTCATCGAGCAGCTTCTGCATGTGGAAGACGGCCGATTCGTCGTAACCGGCGAAATAGGTGTCGAGTACCGCCTGCCCGGTTTCGTGCTTGAAAGGCACGACGAAGCCGAAGGTCGTCCAGGCGAGCACGGCAAGGCAAAGGGCGGCGAGCAGCGCGACGATCCAGAGCGGAATTGCGCTGCCCGCCTTCATGATCAGAGGCCGGCGCCCGGATAGTTCGGGCTCTCGCGGGTGATCGTCACGTCATGGGCGTGGCTTTCGCGAAGGCCGGCGCCGGAGATGCGCACGAAGGTGGCGCGCTCCTGGAAATCCTTCAGGTCCTTGCCGCCGACATAGCCCATGGCGGCCTTGAGACCGCCGGCGAGCTGGTGGACGACGGCCGAGACCGGTCCCTTGTAGGGCACCTGACCCTCGATGCCCTCCGGGACGAGCTTCAGCGTGTCGCGCACCTCAGCCTGGAAATAGCGGTCGGCCGAGCCACGGGCCATGGCGCCGACGGAGCCCATGCCGCGATAGGCCTTGAAGGAACGGCCCTGGTAAAGATAGACCTCGCCCGGGCTCTCATCGGTGCCGGCGAGCAGCGAGCCGATCATGACGGCGGAGGCGCCGGCGGCGATTGCCTTGGCAAGATCGCCGGAGAATTTGATGCCGCCGTCGGCGATGACGGGCACATCCTGATCCTGGGCGGCCTGGACGGCCGACATGATGGCGGCGAGCTGGGGAACGCCAACGCCGGCGACGATTCGCGTCGTGCAGATCGAACCCGGGCCGATGCCAACCTTGACGGCGTCCGCACCGGCATCGATCAGCGCCCTGGTGCCGTCATAGGTTGCGACGTTGCCGGCCATGATCCTGACCGAGTTGGAAAGCTTCTTGACGCGGGTCACGGCATCGAGGACGCGCTGCGAATGGCCATGGGCGGTATCGACGACCAGGAGGTCGACGCCGGCCTCGATCAGCCGTTCGGCGCGCTCGAAGCCGTCGTCCCCGACGCTGATGGCGGCGGCGGCGCGAAGCCGGCCCTGCGCATCCTTGGAGGCGTTCGGGTTCAGCTGCGACTTCTCGATATCCTTGACGGTGATGAGGCCGACGCAGCGGCCTTCGGCGTCGACAACCAGCAGCTTCTCGATGCGATGCGAATGCAGCAGGCGCTTGGCCTCCTGCTGATCGACGCTCTCCTTGACGGTGACCAGATTGTCCTTGGTCATCAGCTCATGGATCTTCTGCTCCGGATCGGAGGCGAAGCGGACGTCGCGGTTGGTGAGGATGCCGACGAGGCGGCCGGACTTCTCGACGACCGGGATGCCGGAGATGCCATGCGATTTCATCAGGGAGAGCGCTTCGGCAAGCTTCGCTTCCGGGCCGATGGTGACGGGGTTGACCACCATGCCGCTTTCGAACTTCTTCACCTGGCGGACCTCTTCGGCCTGCTCGATCGGAGTCAGGTTGCGGTGGATGACGCCGAGGCCGCCGGCCTGGGCCATGGCAATCGCCAGCCGGCTTTCGGTGACGGTATCCATGGCTGAAGAGAGGATCGGGATGTTGAGATCGAAGTCGCGGGCGATGCGGGTGGCGATGTTCGTCTGGCCGGGCATGACCTCGGAGTGCCCCGGCTGCAGCAGCACGTCGTCGAAGGTAAGCGCGTCCGCGCCGGTTGCCGTTTCAATGATGCGTGCCATGGCCAAATTCCTTCGTTTAAGAAAATGCAACCGGCCCCGGAAACGAATCGTCCGCCCCGGCGGTGTGCATGAGTTGCTTGGAAGTTGGCGAGGGCTGGTAACACGTCTATGACAGGAAGGAAATAGCAAAAAGCCCGGTACATCGGCCGGGCTCGTCATGGGTGCCATGCACGGAGAGCAATTCCCAGCTAAATCGCGAAGCAGGTTTGCCGGAAATCGCGCCAAACAAAGGGATCGCGCGGTTTCCTCCTTCGGTGAAAGCTGAACCGCCCTGGATCAAATGTCGAACTGATAGGTCTTCGGCACGAAACGATAGCCTCCATCCTGCTTCGCGGCGAAACCGACCGCCGGGAAAGGCATGTGGTAACCGAGGAAGGCGATCTTCTCGGTGGCGATCATGTCGAAAACCTTGCGGCGGCTGGCTGCCGCCTGTGCCTTGTCCATATCGAAGCGCACTTCCCAATCTGGGCGCAGCAGCGACAGAATATAATGGTTGGCCGTATCGCCGGTCAGCACCAGGCGTTTACCCTCGGATTCAACATGGAACACCATGTGGCCCGGGCTGTGACCGGCTGCCAGCATCGCTGTCATGCCGGGCGCAACGCTGTCACCGTCTTTGATGAAGGTGGCTTTTTCGACGAGCGGCGTCACGTTGGCGAGCACGGCTTTGTGGCCGCCTTCGGCGGGCGTACCTTCGCGTGATTTGTTCGACCAAAAGTCATATTCCGCCTGGCCGATGACATAGCGGGCATTCTTGAAGGCAGCTGCGGCATTCTCCGTCAGGCCGCCGATATGATCGCCGTGCAGATGGGTGAGCGCCACGACGGTGACGTCGTCGGCTAAATATGCTGCGGCTTTCAAGCCTTCGGCAAGGCGGCCGGCGCCGCGCACCCGCCCGGCTGCACCGAAGCCGGTATCGACAAGAATGACATCCGAGCCGGTATCGATGAGGGCAGGCGAATATCCGTTGAGAAATTTATCTGCCGGCAGGAAGTTTGCGGTCAGCAATGCCTTGACCGTTTCGGGGTCCTGATTGGTGCCGAAGGTTTCATGGGGCTTTTCGGAGATGTTGATGCCGTCGCGCACGACGGTAACCTTGTAGGAACCAAGCTTGAATTGATCGATTTCGGGCAAAGGCGCTGCATCCATAGTGCTGCTTTCTCCAGTCACGGCCGCTTCGGCCTTCTCTCTTAAAATCATCGGCGCCGCCAACAGTCCGAGGCTTGCGACAAAAAGCGTGCGCCGCTTTATATGCGTTGAGATTGCCATATCCACTCCCCTTTGATGCGCAGTGTGCCGCCGCGCTGCCCGGACGATGTGTCTGCCCGGATTTTCTGTCCGGAACATCTGCCAATCTTGATAGCGAAGGTTTTCGTGCAAGCCATCTCACGCAGACGTGAACCAAACGTGCGATCGAAGTGGATTGAAGGATTGGCAGGCCCTGGAACTGGGTCTACACAGCAAGTGCCTTTCCTGCTCCGATCCGCAGCCTATCAAGGCTCCCGCCTATGAACCGCATCGTCCCGCTGATCCTTGCCGTCGCTCTCTTCATGGAGCAGATGGACTCCACCGTGATTTCGACGGCGCTCCCGGCAATCGCCAGGGATCTCAATGTCGGGCCGATCACGCTGAAGCTCGCGCTGACCTCCTACATGGTGGCGCTGGCGGTGTTCATCCCGGTCAGCGGCTGGATGGCCGACAGGTTCGGGGCCAAGAAGATCTTCCGCCTTGCCATCTCGGTCTTCGTCATTGGCTCGATCTTCTGCGCCGTGTCCTCCAATCTCGTCGAATTCGTTTTCGCCCGGTTCCTGCAGGGCATGGGCGGCGCGATGATGACGCCGGTCGGCCGTCTCGTCCTGGTGCGCACCACGCAGCGCAGCGACCTTGTCTCCGCCATGGCGCTGCTCACCATTCCCGCCCTTGTCGGCCCGCTCACCGGCCCGCCGCTCGGCGGCTTCATCACCACCTATTTCAGCTGGCACTGGATCTTCCTGATCAACGTGCCGGTGGGCATCATCGGCATCTGGCTTGCAACGATCTTCCTGCCGGAGGTGGAAGCAATGGCGCCGCCGAAGCTCGATTTCACGGGCTTCGTGCTGACCTCGCTTTCAGCCGCCGGCGTCGTCTTCGGCCTGTCGGTGGTCAGCCTGCCGGCCCTGCCGCCGATCATCGGCATCACCGCGACCTTAGTCGGCCTTGGCTGCGGCGTCCTCTACATCAGCCATGCGAAGCGCCACCCGGCGCCGATCCTCAACCTCAATCTGTTCAAAAATCCGACGTTCCGGGCTTCGACCATGGGCGGCAATCTCTTTCGAATCTGCGTCGGCGCCATGCCGTTCCTGACACCGCTGATGCTGCAGCTCGGCTTCGGGCTGACGCCGTTCCAATCCGGTCTCATAACCTTTGCCGGAGCGATCGGGGCGATCACCACAAAGTTCATGGCCAAGCGCGTTTTCGCCGCCACTGGCTTTCGCACGACGCTGATCGGCGCCGCCACGGTGACGACGCTCGTGACCATCGTCACCGGCCTCTTCACGCCGGCAACGCCGCACCTCGTCATCATCGGCGTGCTGCTTCTCGGCGGCTTCTCCCGCTCCTTCATGTTCACCGGCGTCAATGCGCTTGCCTTCGCCGATATCGATGATGCTCAAGCCAGCCAGGCGACATCGATGAGCTCCGTCATGCAGCAGGTCAGCTTGGCGCTCGGCGTCGCGGTGGCGGCCGCAATATTGGAGACCTCGATCTATATCAGGGGCGAGGCGCTTGATGTGGCCGATTTCCACCTGGCTTTCTATATCATTGCCGGACTGACGGTGATTGCGACCATTCCCTTCATCCGCATGGATCGCAATGCAGGCGCGCTCGTTTCCGGCCACCGCTCGAGACGCGTGGCGGCATCTGCGATCGAGGCCGAGCAGCAAGCAGTGAAATGAGCTTCCTATTCAGGGCTCTCGCAGACGGCAGAGAGTTTGTTGCCGTCGAGATCGCGGACATAGGCGGCGTAGAAATGGGCATGGTAGGAGCGCAGACCCGGCCCGCCTTCATCAGCGGCGCCTGCCGCAATAGCCGCCGCATGGAAGGCATCGACGGCTGCCCGCGTTTCGGCTGTGAATGCGACCATGGCGCCATTGCCTGATGTGGCCCGCCGGCGATTGAAGGGCGTCACCACCCAGAAGCGGCAGCGCGTATCGCCCGCGGCGGAATAGCCGATTTCCTCCTGCGAAAAATGCTGGCGACGATAGCCGAGCACCGGCAGAACGGCATCGTAAAAATGCCCTGCGCGGTCGAGGTCGTTGGTTCCGAGGGTGACGTAAAGAAGCATGGGATCATCATCGGCCGGGATCGCCCCGAGATCAAGCTTGCTCTGCGTCAGCTTCCGCCTTGCGGCCTTTGAAGGCCTTGGCCAGCCGCCTTCCAATATGCAAGACGTCAGCTCGAAACAACGGGCGCAAAGCGTATGCTGCCTCGATCCGTGCAGATAAGTGCGACCATATAGGCGAAGATAGGGTCCAGAGCCTTCTGGTTGAACATGATGCCAAAGCTGCCGGTTATGACGTAGCTGCTGAAGAGCAGAAGAGCGAGCGCAATCGCCAGATCGCGGCCCGGCCCGGCTTCTTTTCTCCACGCGCCGATCACCGGTGTGAGCAGCATCAGCGAAAGCGCCGCGATGCCGAAAACGCCGGCGTCGATTCCCGCGGTCAGAAAACCGTTGTGGACATGTGTGAAAGACAGTTGTGGCCTTATGTTGTCAGGCAACTCCGCCAGAACCGAAGCCATCCGGTTTTGCGGGCCGTAACCAGTCAACGGGTCCTTGCTGATTGCCGATAGTGCACCTTTGTACAAAGCGAACCGCGCACTGAGCGAGGTGATCTCACCGTCGGTGCGTTCCAGCGATGGCAGATCCCCTCGCAGCGCTTCGATGCGATGAAAGACCGGGCCGCTGCCTAAGGCAATAAGGCCCACCAATAGTAGGGAGCCTATGATGCCGAGGCTGCGCAGGCTCAGATGGAAGCTATTTTTGCGAAAATACCAGACAAAGATGATGAGATGGACGGGAATGACCAGCCAGGCCGAGCGCGTTCCCGACAGCAGAACGCAGCCGAGACCCGCGGCATATCCCAAAATCGCAATCCTTTGCTCCATGCTTTTGGGTGATTGAAGGTTGAGGAGCGCAATGCCGCCGAAGAGAATGCCTATGATCCCGAGCAGTGCAGCGTTCGTAGTCCCGCCCTCCGCCCGGTCCATAAGAAACGCGATCTGCAGGAGACTGAGCAGAAAAGTAACGATCATGCCGATCCCAGCGCCGAGGATGAAGAGCGGCACGAGACGGCCATCGGGAGATTGGCGCATCCGCGGCAATACCAGCCAGATCGAAAAGAAGGGCAGCAGCCGGAGTATCCAGTGCAATTCTTCGGAGTAAGGCGGATTGATGAATATGCTCGCGATCATCACCAACGGGTATATCGACATCCCAACGGCAACCAGCCAGTCGGATCTCGACAGGTTCAAGGCAAGGCGGCCTGTCGCCAGCGAGTAGGCGCCCCACAGCATCGACGCGAGGAGGATGAAGGAGTTAAAGTTCGGCGAAAGTCCTGGAACGATTGCAAAGAGAAAAACCGCAATGCCGTTGTTTCGGTCGTGTGCACTTGCAGCTCCATTTCCGGGATAAAGCAGTTCTATCATGAGTTGTTTGAAATATTTCATTTTACCGGCCTGATCGTATCGGTGCTGCCTCGCTACGGATCGTGATGCCGGCTGTCAAGCCGGGGCGCAATCCATAACCTTATTCAATGCGGTATTCAGACAACAGAATTCCGAATCGCCTTAACCCAATTTCCACAATGATCAACGATGCGACGCACGGATCAAGCTGATCGGCAGAAAGACACGGCTGAGGTGCTGCTAGGGCAGTCCTGTGTCCCACAAGACTTGGCCGGCTGAGACCATCCGGATCCAATTAGGACCGCCATCATCTGATAAGAGTGGTCCTCAAGCTTGCTATTCAGCTTCCGCCTTGCGGCCTTTGAAGCCCTTGGCCAGCAGGAACATCTCGACCGATTCGGCGCGTGACGAGTTCGGCTTGACATGGACGACCTGGCGGAAGTTCTGCTTCAGCATGGCAAGCAGGTCACGCTCGGTACCGCCCTGGAAGGTCTTGGTGAGGAAATGCCCGCCCTCCCCCAGCACCTCGATGGCGAAATGGGCCGCGACTTCGCACAAATGCATGGTGCGCAGGTGATCGGTGCGATGGTGGCCAGTGGTCGGCGCGGCCATATCGGAAATGACGAGATCGGGCGTGCCGCCGACAGCCTCCATCAGCTTTTCCGGCGCACTGGGATCGAGGAAATCGAGCTGCAGGATCTTGACGCCGGGAAGCTGGGCCATTTCGAGGAAATCGATCGCGGCCACACGCACGTCCTCATCCGTCGAACCGGTGACCTTGGCGGCGATCTGCGACCAGCTGCCGGGAGCCGCCCCCAGGTCGATGATGCGCCTGGCGCCGCGCAGGATGTGGTATTTCTCGTCGATCTCGAGGAGCTTGAAGGCGGCGCGGGCGCGATAGCCTTCGAGCTGGGCGCGCTGCACATAGGGATCGTTGATGTGGCGCTGCAGCCATTGGCGGGAGGATGCCTTCATCTTCTTGTTCTTGACGCGCTGACCGAGCTTGCGGCCGGTGCGGTTTCCCGCGATCGGTGCCTTTGTCATGCCCTTCCCCTTATTTCGCCCGCTGGCCGCGGCGGTTGCGGTTTCGCCGCCACACGCCGTCGTCGGCCATCATGTCGGTGAGCAGGCCTTCCCTCAAGCCGCGATCGGCAACGCGCATGCGCGGGCTCGGCCAGCGGCGGCGGATCGCCTCGAGGATGGCGCAGCCAGCCAGCACCAGATCGGCCCGGTCCGGCCCGATGCAGGGATTGGCAGCGCGGCTTTCGAAATCCCAGGAGAGGAGCTTTGCCTGCATGGCGGAAACCTCGTCATCCGAGAGCCAGATGCCATCGACCTTGCGCCGGTCATAACGCGGCAGGTCGAGATGGACGCCGGCAAGCGTCGTCACCGTGCCCGACGTGCCGATGAGGTGAAAATCGCCGGTCTCAGCGATCTCGATCTCCGGGCAATCGAAGCATCCGAGCATGGCTTCGACCTCGCGCACCATGCCTTCGAATAGTTCCGGCGTGACGTCGCGCCCGCCGTGACGTTCCGACAGCGTCACAACGCCGACCGGCAGCGAGGTCCAGTGGGTGATGTGATTGGCGAGCCGGCTGAAGCGACTATCGCCGATACGGATGACGGCGATCTCCGATGAGCCGCCGCCAATATCGAAGAGGACGACGGAACGGGTCTCGCGGCCGACAAGCGAGGAGCAGCCGGAGACCGCAAGCCGCGCCTCGGTTTCCCGGTCGATGATCTCAAGCTGGAGGCCGGTTTCGGCAACGACGCGTCCGAGGAATTCCGCACCATTGACCGCCTGACGGCAGGCTTCGGTGGCGATCAACCGCATGCGGCGGATCTCCCGGTTCCTGAGCTTGCCGGCGCAGATCCTCAGCGCCTCGATCGCCCTTTCCATCGCCTCGTCAGAGAGACGGCCGCTGGCGGCAAGACCCTCGCCGAGGCGTACGATGCGGGAAAAGGCATCGACGACGCGGAACTGACCCGGCCGTGTCGGCTGGGCAATGAGCAGGCGGCAATTATTGGTGCCGAGATCGAGCGCGGCATAGAGTTCTTCCGGCCATGCGTGCTCGCCGGCCTGGCGATCCCCCTGGTGACCGTTGCTCTCCTGGCGACCTTTGCGGCCGGCGGCCGCGCCGTTCTGCATCTCGCGCAGGACGGCACTGCGCGCCGTCTCTTCGACGCGGATTTCCTGCAGCGGGACATGGGAAGGCTTTGCCGACGACAGCGGCCGGCCCTGCAGCCCGCGCTTGCCGCGATGCTTGCGGCGGTTGCGCCGGCCCGATGCCTGTTCGCCATCGGACCGGGCGGCACTGGCTGCCGCGCCTGTCTGTTCGATCGCCTGGGCTTGAAGCGAACCGTCCTGCGAAACACCTTGACCGCCGCGACGGCGGCGCTTTCGCTTGCGAGCCGGATGTCCGGCCGCATCGTCCATGGGGCGCGCCGGCTGCCCGGCACTGCCGGAGAGCTCATGCGGAGCGGCTTGAGCTGCGCTGCGGGTTTGCCCGCCGCGCTTGCCCTTGCGACGCCTGAACTTCTTGCCGTCCCTGCGCCCTGCCGCCATCGCCCCGTCAAATTGCGGCTTCGCGCCGCCTTCGGGGTCTTCCACGTTGTTTTCCACCGCGCCGCGCAAGTCCCTGGGATATGCAGCAGGCGCTCATTCGATTTTGCGTTGCCGCAAGAATATCAGCGCCCGCCAAAATCACCAAATTCTTTTTTGACAGAGGGCTTTGCGGAAGAGTTTCGCCCCTGGCCTGAGAAGGCCGATTTTTTTCAAAACAGGTATTTGCAATCGCCGGGCTTTTGTTTATAAGCGCCGCACACCAGCCGAACCGCCCCGCCGGTTCGCTTGCTGGGGAATAGTTCAATGGTAGAACAGCGGACTCTGACTCCGTCGATCTTGGTTCGAATCCAGGTTCCCCAGCCAATTCTCCCTAAACGCCCTTGATTCCTTGATTTTCCAGTCGTGCCGGATATCGTTTTGGCATCATTGGCGACCTGATGCCCAGAACTGGTGCCCACAGGTGATACCCAGGCGGAAAACACGCAGTGCCGTCGCAGGTGGCAGGCAAGGGCAAGTACTGTTGATTTGCACTGAGAAGTGATCCGCCATTGCGAGATATTTTCATCGAGAATTTTGTGCGCCGGTTGACACTCCTGCACCTTCCCACGCTGCAGACCTCGCGCTATTCCAACTCGTAAACCGCCGCCTCATCCTGCTCGTCTCGCAGCCCCTTAAATGACACGTGCCGTCACTGCGTCCGAGCCGATGTGCGTTCCCCACCACAAGCTTGGGATCGATCAGTCGGAGTCGGAAGGTGGTGTGGGGTTACTGCGTTCCTCGACTTCGGCCCTGGTCCACTCACGGAACAGGCTGTATGCAATCGCCAGCAGCGTTGGCCCAAGAAAGATTCCGATGAAGCCAAAGGCGATGACACCGCCTAGGAGTCCGAAGAGGCCGAGCAACACCGGCAGGTCGTTGGTCTTGCCGAGGACGTACGGTCTGATGACGTTGTCGATGCTGCTGACGAGGAGCAAACCCCATGCTGCGACGAAGATGCTCCACCCAATGGCTCCCTGGACAAGGAACCATAGTGCCACCGAGCCCCATACGAGCGGAGGGCCGACCGGCACAAATGACAAAAGGAACGTAAGGAAACCAAGCAGCAGCGCCTGAGGTACACCGGCGATCCAGAACCCAAGGCCGGCTAAGAGAGCCTGGGCGAGCGCCGTGCCGATCAAGCCGTAAATGACGCCCTTGACAGTCGCCCCCACGACCACCAACAGCTCTCGGGCCCGAGGGCCGGCGAATCTTTCGCCGACTGCGCGCACGTGGGCCCCCATCCGCCGGCCGTGGAGGAAGAAGAAAAAGGCGATGAATACGCTCAGTCCAAGTTCTAAGAGCCCAGCGCCGAGCACCGCCCCGCTGGCTACTGCCAAGTTTGTGGCAGGGCCAATCAGCTTCTTGAGTTCAATGGTGAATGCGGGAGCATTGTGGGCCAAGCTCTCCCAATAGGCAGCCAGGTTCTCGCCGATTACCGGGAGCCCTACGACCCAGCGCGGCGGCGTCGGAGGGCCTTGCTCGAGAACCTGGTTCATTGCCGCGAGCAGGTTGCCTATGTTGGCCGTCAACGTCGGCACCATCACGGCGAACGGTGCGACCAAAACGAGGGTGACCAGCAACGTCATCATGGCAGCGGCCGTGCTTTTATTGCCACCTACTGCCCGCTCGCACCTTCTGTAGGCAGGCCATGTCGAGAAACAGATCACCGCCGCCCACAGGATGGCTGAGAGAAAGGGCTGAAGCACGAGAGCGCAGCCGAAGGCGAGGAGAAGTAGAGCGCCGATCCCCAGAATTTGTTCGATTGGTTTGCCGAGAGGTATCATGCCTCATTTTCCTGTTGCTTCCGGCCAGATTACCAGCGAATGACGCAATGTGCAGCCAGTGGCTCGAACGTCGCTGGACGAGGCGCCAACGCGGCGCCAACATCCATCGAACAAATGGGGAAGAGATCGGGAAGGAGCTGCTCAAGGAGGGGTCGCGCGAACGTGGATCCCGAAGCGGCGGAATGATTGGTGTGATTGATAGATCAAGCTCGCCGCTCAGCGCACAGGAGACGCGCTGCTTAGGGTTTAGCAACAATCGCCGAGCGGCTCGCCGAGTAACAATAACTACACTTACTCAAAGAAACGGAATCAATTTGTATTTGAGAGCAAAATCTAACAATGAACCCCTCGGTTGAAAAACAAATCGGTGGACGCGGGAATCTGAAAAGTATTATTAAGGAGAGATACCATCTTGTACATGAGTATCTTCATAACGCCACGATGCGTAAATCACCCCCCTTCCTGGCCCCCCCGCGAGAGCGGGGTTTTCTTTTCCGCTCGTCAATGGCAACCGATCCCAGGCGCAAGAAGTCTAGCAGTAAAAGGTAGTAAGTTAAGGCTAGTTGAATATCTTCCAAACCATGTCATTGCCTCCCTCGCGTTTTGGCATCATTGATCACTAAAAATGCCTCGCTTCCTATTTGCGGGGCATTTTTCTTCTGGATATCGAAGGACGTATTACGTTCACGACGTGCGAAAGGTGGAACGTTCTTTTTATCACGGTATTATTGGTGAGGGCGTGAGTAGTTGGCGCGCCCATTCCCTACCGCAACAATTGCCCCGCGAGAATGCGGGACTTTTTCTTGGCAGTCAGGTTCCAGATTTCTGTTGGTCAACCCCGTCTAATATGAGCTGATCCAATTCTTCTTCCGCTTCAACAATCACCATGTCGAGAAGGTAAGCTGTCATGCTCATAGAACCGCTCTTGGCGGCGATATGCTTTGCGGATTTTAGTTTTTCAAGTATTTTCAACAATTCGTCTTCCATGAAGACACCTTGAAGATGCGATAACATAAAATGACTATCAGAACTCAGTTTATCTTCAATCAGTGAAGCGCACTATGGCTGGCACACCACCAATCTGAAGCGTGCGTATTCGTCGACCAGTCAACCATGTCATTGCCGCCGATCTCGAACTTTGTGAGGATGAAGGTAAGCGGCCGATGCTCCTATTCCGATGATCCCCAACGCTCCCAGCCCTATCAGCTTCCACCTGCGCACGTCATCGGTCACCGGTCGCATCCTAAAAGATCCTCCTTAACAGCGGCGACATTGCCTTCGACCTTTGAGGTCCGCTCCCAAGCGACGCTCCGCGCGGCCCGACGCCTCAAAGAGCATGGCGGACCGTACCAGGCATTGCACTTTGAATTTTGAACGTCGGCTTCGACCCGAGAAGCCGTTCGTACTCGGCTTCTGGGGCGCCGTAACAGCCACCGGCAACGTCGAGGAGTAGCCGACGGATTAAAACTCGGACGTTGCCTCGTGTGGCTTTGATCGCATGCATACCCTCCAAGATGTGTAGATGGTCGGTGACACCCGAGCGCCTGACGCCAAGCATCAAAGAAAGAAAATCGTGCGTGAGTGGCATGTCGTCCACAATGAGACGGTCATGACACATGAGCAGCCAGCGCGCCAATCGCTGATGCATGCCATACCGTGCAGCCGCCAAAGCGGAGTGCGCCAGCTGCAGTTCCCTGGTGTGGGCGTAGCGGAGGAAGATCAGGCGGGCTTCTTGATTGTCCATTAGCGAAAGGAAGCAGCTGGTCGATAATTCGAGGCCATAGCCTGCAACCTGCATGGTAGCTCTATTCGGCGTTCGGTCGGTCCCGAGCAACAGGGGGTGTCCACTGATGCCTTCGAACCCGAGCTGGCCGACCTCAAGACTATTGCCATCTGGACTTGCCGCAATTATAGAGGCTAGACCGCTCTCTATGAAATAGACACGCTCGATCGGCTGGTTGGATTCAACAAGCGGCTGGCGTACTGGGAGATCAACCGACCTAAGAGCTGGTGCGATATATTCAAACGCATCCTCAGGCAGCAGCCTCAATAAGTTGTTCCTGGTGTCTTCTTGCGAAAATTTTTTCACAGCTCGCCTCCGTCAATGTCTGCGTACACGCATCAACGCTTCGCGAATTTCGACAGTGAAAACGCACAAGTATGGAAATTGGTACTGTAGTAATCCCAATTGATGATACGTTTCGACACTGCGGGAACTCGGCCGTGGCAAAGATGGTTTTACGCCCATCTGCAGGTTGGACCGTCTCCTGTACAGGCGCGCGCTGGTTGCCTCTTGCTCAGTGCCATCGCGCAGGTGCTTGCCGACGAGGGGCAACTGAAAGAAGTGCAAGGCGTGCCAACGTATTACTTTCACATCAAACACGCTGGCTATGTCATAGCCGATCCGGACGGTGGGAATTTCGTAGATCTTGACTCAACGAAAATAGAGGCCAGCGGAGCCCTCAGAGCCTGACCGAAAAAGAGTTGAGTGAAATCAGCCAGTTGTGATTCTGTTTGTTTGCTTAGGACGAACGGAGACCACAATGGGCTGGACTGATTTCACCCGTCGGCAATATGCCCGACGCGCAGTGCGGTATGCAAGCGATCTGACGGACCGGGAATGGGGACTGCCCGGACCGAGGCGGTTGGGCAGGCCTCGCAGCACCGATCTTCGCGAGGTCGTGAATGCGTTGCTTTACATCGCTACGACGGGTTGTCAGTGGCGAATGCTGCCCAAGGACTTTCCGCCGTTTACGACAGTGCAGGCCTATTTCTACGCATGGCGAGCGATGGGTTTATGGGGACGGATCAACCATCACCTTGTGATGGAGGCGCGCGAGCTGGAAGGCCGGCAAGCCTCGCCATCCGCTGGCGTGATCGACAGCCAGAGCGTCAAAACGACCGAAAGCGGCGGGATTGCGGGCTATGATGCAGGTAAAAAGATCAAAGGACGCAAGCGTCATATCGTCGTCGATACGCTGGGATTGATGGTCGGCCTCATGGTTCACAGCGCCGATATTCAGGATCGTGACGGCGCGCCTGCCGTCCTCAAATCCATTCTCAAGCGTTGGCCGTGGCTGAGACATATCTTCGCCGACGGTGGTTATGCCGGACCGAAGCTGAAGGGCGCGCTGCAAAAGATCGCTGCGTTCACTCTCCAGATCGTCAAGCGGACCGACAAGGCCAAGGGCTTCGAGGTTCTGCCGCGTCGCTGGGTCGTGGAGCGCACATTCGCCTGGCTTGGCAGATGCCGACGATTGGCGAAGGATTGGGAAAAGTCCGTCGCATCAGCCGAGGCCTGGATCACTATCGCCCACATCCGGGTCCTGACACGACGCTTGGCAAGATACGGATATCGTTGAAACCTTTTCGAGTCAGGCTCTCAGAGAAATAGTTGCAAGAGCTATCCTATCCAATCGACCGGAAATTCCGCAGGCAATCGAGATTTGGGACGTGCGCGGTCATCCGGTTGCCGGAGTTGATATTGATGCAGCGATCCCCCAAATCGCTCATCGAGGCAAGAACCAATGACGCGCTCGAAACCACAAAAAACCGCCTCCCAGGCTAAGGAGAGGCGGCTAGCCTTTAGGTCGTCTGCGACAGCACCGGCACAAGCTCATTCGTCAGCGCGAAGGCGCTGGCGAGGAGCGCTGTGCGTGCGGCCGGATAGTTCGCAGAATCCTGGAACGTCCGGTTTTAATCGCTTCTGCAGCCACTTGGCCAGGGCTCTGACCGGCCTGCCAAACAGAACGAATGGGGAAGAAATCGGCAAGAAGCTGCTCAAGGAGGGGGTCGCGCGAACGTGGAGCCCGACAGCGCAATGACTGGTGCGACTCAGAGCGTACGAAATCGTACCGGAACCCGGCCGATCCCCTTTTGTTAGGCGACAGGATTGCACGGGGCCCTGAAAAGGGTGTTGCCATCTCTCCATTCATTCCTGTGCAATCCGTTCTTTCCCAGAGCCCCGTCTCGGCGGGGCTTTTTCCGGGGAATATCTCGACGATATCAGAGGTATTCTACAGTGCCCAGAACAACATGTTGCGCTGTGAGTAAGGTAGGGTCGCCGGGCCGCGCAACGAAGAGTCTTCCGTAAGCGCCACAATGGCTGTGGCCTGCCCTGTTAAGGTCGGCTGCGTCCAAAACTCTAGAAGAGCCCTGCAACCATCGGTGACGTTCTTAGTTCGACGCCCGAGATGGACTCGAGAGGAGAACGAGATGAGACTGGTGCCATTCCAGTACGCGGGCCATAACACCGCCGTCGTCTTCATCAATCCGGAACAGGTTATTGCTGTGCGAGCGTTCCCCAACAGCACTCACATCTATGTTGCTGCACCGCAGAAGGATGGCGGACCGAGTTACTATCCTGTCAGAGAGACGATCGATGATGTCGTTAAGCAGCTAAACGGCTAGCACGCCGGGCGGCGGAACTTCCCTACTTCATCGATGTTGTAGATCGCATGAGCAACACAGAGCAAAAAGCCGCGAAAGGCATGATCAAGTACGTCCTATGGCGAGAGCGAAACCACGATCACATTCGTTCGGGACGCATTCTTCACGGAAGAAAAAACGTTCTCGAACATGCGAGATGCTGTCGATTACCTGAAGGCATTGGACCCTATACCGCTTCAGATAGTTCTCCACATCCACGCTCACGGTCGCGACATACCATTCGACCGTGATAATATAGCGAAGCTGATGCGGGAGCTTTGATCATGACCAATTATCACTCAAAACACCTCCCAACTGACGAGGAAGAGGCCGAAACCCAGAGGCTGATCGCTTCGGAACCGGACAATCTCGAGCTGACAGATGAAGTAGACCGACCTGGTTCTCGACCTGTCCCTTCTCCCATCCGGATGCGGGCGTGTAGGCAACGGGATGGACCAGATAGTGGCTGCACATCTGCAGGAAGCGGCGATTGTATTGTCGCTCCTTGCCGACGAACACCGCCTCGACCGCAGTCTTCATGTTATCGTAGATGCCGCGCGTGCAGGTGCCACGGAAGAAGGCGAAGGCCTTGTCATGGGCATCGAAGACCATCTCCTAGCTCTCACGCATATAGGCTCGAGCGAACATCATCCGGCTGTGGCAGAGCCGGACGTGCGCGAGTTCGACTGGAGCCACGAGATCATTCTGGTCAACGGGGTGACGACGACCGTGAAGGACGTCCTTCGACAGGGCCATGATGGCCGCGTTCGTCTGTTCCGTTGGAGATAGCCCTCGTATTGAATGCGTTCGGCCGCAGTCAGCAGCTTCGGATCGAGGCGCGTTGCGTCGAGCGTCTTGCGGATTTGCCGCATCGATTTGCAGACCGCGTTCAGGAATGCATGGCTGGCGTTCTCCATCAAATGCTATCGATCAGCGACTTGAACTGCGTTAGGCAACGCCCTTGCCGCCGCCAACCCGTAAGCGCCGCCACGATCGCGGGCAACGATTTGGATTTGGGGGTTCCGCCGCAGCCAAGCCTCCGCCGTCGCTGCCTCGCGGTCTGGCAGTAAACTGACCGGACGCCGCCGTTCCAGATCACACACAATCGTGCCGTAGCGATGACTGCGACGCCAGGCCCAGTCGTCGATGCCAATCACCGAGGGCGGTGCCGGCGTTGGCAGTCCTTGCCTGCGGATGACGCGCAGCAAGGTGTCGTTGCAGCATCAGCCGTTGGGCAAAACGCGCCGCCGGGCGTCCTCCAAGCGCAAGCGCCAAATGATGGACGACATCTCAAGACGCCCAGTTCGTCTGGCGTAGGGCGGCAGCACATCGCGAAACCCTCAGCGAATATCTGCCTTCCGCAGAGCACGGCATCACAAACGAACCTTCATGTCTGCACGAGCAGCCTGACGCGTTTTCCAGAGAGGGGAAGGTCCGCAACCTGGCGGCAATAGCGACTTCGAACCGTTCGCGACATCCGTCCGCACGCTGGACAGGCCGCGGTGACGCCGGCTCGGGAGAGCAAGATGCAGGTTTCATCGTCAATGTAGGTGATGCGTTCGGCGATGAAGCCTGCCGGTACCAAATCAGAGGGGCGAAACTTGGTGCTCATCATTCTGATCCCTTTGCAGAAAGCAGCAAGGCAGCACGTTACAACTGCATCAAAACTGAGTCAGAGCCAAAATTGGATGCCGATAACGGGTGAATTTCGGATGCTGATTGACAGGTCTGGCTGGGAAGCGGTCACCAGATGCTGTCCGAAGAAGTCGGTGGTCCGGTCGAAGGGGATCTTGTCCATCGGATCGTACAGGTCCGTGTGGCTGGCAACGGGTATGATCATCAGCTCCTCAGGCTCCGCGGCAGCGGCGAAGGCCGTTTCGGCGAAGTGGCGCGAATGGGCCTTCGCGCCGTGGATGAACAGGACTGGGCGGAGCGAGATCTCCGCGATGTAGGTCAGGACCGGCATGTTCATGAACAACAACGGCGTCGGCTGCGCACAGGCTTTCCGGAGTTGACCGCGCGCGGATGATAGCTGTCCGCCCAACGCTACTCAACTGCTCCAGCGCCTGCGTCCGCTGTTCCGGCGTCACGCTATCGTTGCAGCCTTTCGACGTACCCGCGTCATATTGCGCATCGTGCTGGCGACGACCGCATTGACGCGCTTGGTCTACGGTGACGGCATGGTCTGGCCGCCGTTATCTCCCGCCGTCTGACGCCAAACAGCAATTGGCATTTTCTTTGCCACGCCTTTCTCTATGGTGAGCACGCTGTCGAAGAAATCAACGCCGCTTCCTGTTCGGATGGGCGAAACGTCATGCATGACGGCGATCACAGTCACCTCCGGGCAATGATCCATAATAGCCTGGTGAAATGCGCGAACTGCTTGAGTGTCAAGGGCGCTCGTGGCCTCGTCGAGAAAGATGAGGCCAGGCCGCAATAAAAGGATCCTGGCAAGAACGAGCTTCTGCTTCTGGCCTCCCGACAGCAGCAGATCCCAGCTCTGGCCGTTTCGGCCTTCGTTGGGGAGTTCATCAATGAATTCGCCGAGTCCCGCCTCGTGCAACGCCACCGCGACGTGCGTCTCCGGATAATCGCTCGCCGGGTCTGGAAGGCAAACGAGCTCCTTCAAGGACACGGCCTGAAGTTTTACGTCCTGGGCGGCATATAGGATTCGGGCGTGTCTTGGCGTTGCGACAGTACCGCGGCCGTGCGCCCAAAGACCGTTTATCGCCTTTATAAGTGAGGTCTTCCCGCTCCCCGACTCGCCGACGACCAAGGTCCACTCGCCGGGCAGGAACTGAAGTCTGTCGGCGGCCAGAAACGGGAGCTCGGTGCCTGCATGCAGAAGGTCAATCTGCTCGAGACTCAGGCCGAGCGCCGGGTCCTGCTTGGTATATTGGAATTCGTAAAGGCCTGTTTGGGCATAGAACTCCTCGGGTCGCTGAACAGTTTCGATCGCCTTCGCGAGATCGGTCATTCGCCGGGCGTTTGCCTTCAACGTCGCAATATCGGGCATGACGTGTATGAACCACGAGCATTCGTTGATCAGTGCAGTCGCCAGTTCGGCGCCCGTTACGTAGTGCTGCAGGGTGACCTTGTTGTCCATGTAGGGGAGCAGGCCGGGTGCATAGGCGACAATCCGCGAACCAATGAAATTATGGACCAGTTCGAACCCCATGTAGCCGGCAGTCACCCGATTCAGGCTGGCCCAAGTTTGATCAATGTCAAGATACCGGCGCTTGTTGACGACGTTCTGGGCTCCTTCTCCATGGAGGACGGCAACATGGAAGCTGCGGTGCAGCAAAGCGTTCAGTTCCGTGCGGTAGCTTCCCTCCGCCCATTGCATGCGTCCCGACAGGCGCTGGAGAACCCCGCCGAGCTTAGCGGCAATGGCGGTGTTGAGCGGTACATAAATCGCCACTGCCGTGAAGGCCAAGCAGGCGCTTCCATAGCTGCCCAGGAACTCAAGCCCTCCGACTTCGCTCGACATCTCAACAAGTTTACTGCCGACGAAGCCAAGGGACAGCACGACTCCCGCAATGCCCATTGCGAGCCCGATAGCACCGCCAGTCAAGCCTTTGATAGACTCCTGGACGCGCTGATCAATATTGTCCGGCGCCGGCACGGCGGAGCCGGACGCATCGGAGCCCATTTGCAGAAGATGGAAATGCGTATGGTTGCTGTCGAGCAGGGCATCGTTGAACCGTCGGTCGAGCCACGCGCGCCATTTGCGATGAAGCGTGGTCGAAAAGAAATGGCGGACAGCGGTGAAACACACGTCCCTCATGATCGCGATCGCGGCAAGCGTCGCCGCTGTTGTCAACAATTCCATGGGCGTCGTGGGCGTGGATGGATGGTGGAAATAGGCGATCCGATTGATCAACTCGCCCGAGGTGATAGCGAACCAGACGCTGGCCTGGGCGGACAATGCCGTGAGGATAAGAATAGCGGACGTCAACCCCCAGGCTTCGCGCCAGCTTTCGGAAAGCCAGTAGGCGCGCATAAGGCCCCAGAAGCTGCACATCGCGGAAACAGGACTTGTATGGCTCCGTGCTTCGCGGGCGAGGATCCGCTTGACGAATGCGCCTATCTGCCAATCACGAACTCGCATAGGGCTACACTTCTCCATAACGGTAAGAGCAGAGTTTTGTAGCACGTGTCTAGGTTGTCAACTCATCACAGCTGAGGCGAGAGGCAAGCGCTGAGACAAACTGCAGCGACAGGTACAAACCATCATCCTGGGCACCGCCAATCTCGAACTGGAGAATCAGCTCTGCCTCGGCCGATTGTTTCATAGCGATGTCACTTTGTTTCATCAGTGATCGAAGAGGCTGTGGATCTGCGAAATCAGGCAGGTGCGCCGGTCACGGCCCTCCACTGCGCCGTTGGCGCGGATTCGATGGATGTGGGTGGCGAGAGCTGAGCATTTTTGAGGTGGTGCGACGAAGAGATTTCTGACTGCCGAAAAGATCGATACGAAGGCTGGCCAGGGGGTTTGCCCGAAGCCGATCTATCTTCAGGCTAGGCAGGGAAAACATAAACAGCGTGCGTTCTTCATATGCGTAGTGAATCGGAACGATATAGGGATATTGTTCACCGCTGCATGCCAGATGGCCAAAGGTGTGGTTGGCAAGGAACTCGAGGCAGCCATCATCGCTCATCTACCGCAGTTGCATGCTAGCCTCCGGTGCCTGATATGCTCACTTCTTGCTGATCCGGCCGGCCGAGCATCAATTTCGTCAGAAGTGCGATCTGCTCCTGCTGCTGGGCGACGAGCGATTTCAGATCAGTATTTCTAAGCTCGTCAAGCTTGTCATGCAGCGCCATAATTTCGATCTCAGCCTTCAAATTGACCTCGTAGTCGTGCGCGGCATCCACCCGGTCTTTGGCGGCATGCCTATTTTGGCTCATCATGATGACCGGCGCCTGCACAACTGCCAGCATAGAAAGGATGAGATTGAGGAATATGAAGGGATAGGGATCAAAGGCGCGCGTTGCGGCCAACAGATTGCCGGCAACCCAAACCGCAAGGACGATCCCAAAAAGCATGATAAAGGCCCAAGAACCGCCGAATTCCGCCACCTTGTCGGCCAGCCGCTGCGACGATGTCAGCTTTGCATAGAAGGACTGAGTGGAATCGTGGGCAATCGCGTGCCGGGAGATCAGTCGCCTGAAGACTGCCCGTTCCCGCTCGGTTAAGAGCTCGAAGGGTTTGCCGAGATACCTGTTCGCGCCGGATTCAATGGATGCGTCGCCAATCTCAGCACCAGCTACTTCAGTATCATTTCCGGTCGACATGATAGTCTCCCGCCGGATACAGCGCCGCCTTAGCGACCCACAAAGTCGCCCATCAAATTTAACATCTCGATATCATTGCGCATTCACATCAAAGAAGTCTTCCATCTGCTTCAGCCGGTACATGGCCCGCCTCTTGCGATCATAGAGCCTGCCCAGCAACGCATGCTCCACAGCTAACGGTCCGCCTAGGACGCGGAGCTTGCTTAAGGTTATTTCCTGCCTGTTGACCCGCTGCTCTGCCTTCATGGCGCGGTGCCTTGCAAACCTCAGGTCCTTTTTCTTGTATCGCCGTGATTGCATCTTTCTCGCCAATCGTTGTCGTCATCGCGCCTGGCCGATGATGAACGTATCTGCTCTCTTGCGCGGATGCGGCCGCAGGTAAAGTCCTAACAACCGCCAAGAATAGCACAATTTCCGCAGCAGGGATGCTCCAACAGACAGGCTGTTCTTCGCGCGGTGGTTAACTTCAACGAGAAGCATTTCACGTTCCGCGTCTGCCTTTCTAAGTGCAGCGTTCGCTGCCTCCAGGGTACGCGTGCGCTCCTCCACTCGTTGTTCTAGTTCTGCATTGAGCCCGCGTAGTGCCTCCTCGGCTTCCTACCGGCGGGTTATGTCGAGATATGACATGAAATGATTGGTGACACGTCCGTGACCATCGTCGAGGGGGGTCGCAGCATGCTCTGGAACGCCGATCCGTCCTTGCGGTATTGCAGGATCTCCAACGTCACGTCACGCCCCTCCCTCATCGCAGCCTCGTATTCCGCGATCGCCTCTGGCTCGGTCTTCGGCCCGTTCATGAAGTGAGGGTGCTGGCCGAGCAGCTCCTCGGGGCTGTAGCCTGAAAGATGTACGAACGCCGGGTTTGCGAAGGTGATCGGGTTGCCGGGGAGCGTGGCGTCAGTGACGATCATCGGCATCCGTGTCACGCGAACCGCCTCAACGAACATGCCGCCCTGCACTCTCACGCTTTCAAATTTTTGCTCGGCGGCAGTGCGGGCAGGGGTAGCTTCCACCCCTTCTTGAAACTCGTTCATACATTCACCTCTAGCCAGTGGCCTCAGTTGAAGACGTTCATTGTGTCACTAAGCAAAACCATCCGAGACGAGGCTGATCTCGCTAAGGGTTAAGGATTGGAGGACGGAAGCGTCTTTGCCTCCTGGAGGGAAATCAGCCGCTGCGAGGCCTCGTCCCAAAGGATGAGTTTGACGCAGGCAAAGCTCTCACGCAGGCTGATGCGGCCAAGTTCCGCGAGCTCGGGATGGTCCCTTAGAACTTCCGGCAGTCGGTAAAACGGCACCTTGCTCGAAAGGTGGTGCACATGATGCATCCCAATATTGCCAGTGATCCATCTTAGCGGCCTTGGTAGATCATAGTGTGATGCACCATGCATGGCAGCATGCGGAAACGTCCACTCTGGCGGCCTCGACCAATAGGTGTCTTCAAACTGGTGCTGGACATAGAACAACCACACGCCAGCCGATCCCGCGAGCAGGACAATGGGCAGGTGAACAAGAAGGAAGGGCACTAAACCAATTGCCCAAATCAATAGGGCGGCTAGGACGGCTACAGCGATGTTTGTCGCCATCGTCGAGAGCCAGGGCAGGACGCCCGATCGCATCATCCCGAAGGGGAGGCGTTGCTTGAACAAGAAAAGGAAAGCAGGACCGATGCCGAACATAACCATGGGATGCCGGTATAGACGATAGCCTAGTTTTCCTCGGGGAGTGAGGGCATGATATTCCTCCACAGTCAGTGTCGTGATGTCGCCGACGCCTCGTTCGTCGAGATTTCCGGCAGAGGCGTGGTGCTCAGCATGTGCGCGGCGCCAGTAATCGTATGGAGTAAGCGTCAAGACGCCGATCACACGTCCGGTCCAGTCGTCCCAGCGACGTCTTCCGAAGAATGAGCCGTGCCCACAATCATGTTGCAACATGAAAAGGCGCAACAGGAACCCGGCCGCTGGAACAACGAGGATCATGCCGATCCAATAGCCGAGATGAACCGCCAGCCACGCTGCTGCCCAAAGGAGCACGAACGGAACGAGCGTTACCGCGAGCTCGTAAAAGCTTCGGCTTACGGTGGGCTGACGATATCCCGATAGGATCTTGAGGCATGCCTTTTCCGAGAAACCGCCAGGAGAGGCAGCCGAATTGATTGCAGTCATAGCAGACCGGTGTCTTTCTGTTTAGCAGCACTTTGTAGAAGATGTCGGAATAGTGGTTTTCTGCGCCTGATCACCTGCTGATCCGGTGAACCTGTGCTGCTTCCAGCCTTCCAGCAGTCGCTGGCGAACGGTATAAGGCCTAGTATGAGTAACACGGTATTGTGTCTGCTTCACGTCCGCGAGCGAACCAAGACCTGCTTCATCGGAGCAACCTCTTGACCCGGATGACAGCAACCTTATTCCCGGTGGTTGATATTGGACGGTCGGTTCACGGCACAGATGCGGTCATTCCGGCGAGCCGAACTCTTCGATTATCCGTCTATCTCGCACGGAGGGGATTTATCAATGACGAAGGTTCGATCCCACCCAAGGCGAATTAGCCGCTCCCTAGCGTTCCCATCCGTCACCATTGGCAGTTTCCATGTTAATGTCGTTCTTGCCCTGACATTTAGTCGTGCCCTTGCCGGAGCTGACGTCTCTTCGGATGACAAAAACAGTGGCACCTTTGTTCATTGGTCTGCGCAGCTGCTGTCATAAGCTAGCGGCGCCTGCCCTGGACGGTGGCACGACGACTATCAGGCTCTCGCGCCCTGCCCAAGGCCGTGAAGGCGACAGTCGTGACCCATAGTCCCGATGTCGCAACCGCGCTTCTTGATCATTCGGGATTGGACGTGGAGCTAATCGGCGGTCGCATCTACAAGCATTCGAACGTCTCTGTCGGCACAGTCGCCATCGAAGCAATCTGTCGAATCCGCAAGGATCTGTACTTCATTGGTGTGACCGGTATCCATGCAGAGCACGGTCTGACGACTGGAGACTGCGAGGAGGCGGCGGTGAAGCGGGCGATCTGCCGGCGGGCTGCGGAAACTGTCGTGCTTGGCTCTAGGGAAAAGCTCGGTGCCGTGTCTGCATACAGCGTTGTCGGCTTCGATGACGTCGATGGGCTTGTCGTGAGCAGGAAGTGCCCAGAGGATTGCTGAGCCCTCTTCGCGAAGCCGGCATGCAGATCATCGGCACATCGTCGTGAACTTGATGGGGAGGCGCAGCCTTGGTAGCGCTCAAGAACGCGGATCCGAGGGAAGCATGATTGTAAGCAGAGAGACTGCAGAGCACTACACCTGGGGAGACGAGTACGCGCTTTACGGCCAACCTATCGCAAACTTGAGGTCGAAAGCGGAAATAATTGCCGCTCCGCCAACCTGTTGACTGATGCCCAGAGCCAGGGCACAAAGGTGGCATCCACGGTCGCTCGCGACAGGAAATCAGAGGGAATTTCAAGGCTTTTCTGCTAAGTGGCTGAAATCATGTGAGAATCCAGGTTCCCCAGCCAAAATTTTTCCCGGCAGAACAAAGACTTACGGCCTTCCCCGCTGCTTCTTGCTGCCGTTTTCATGTTGCATCGGCTGCGACAGATTTCTCAATGTTTACAACGGTTGTCATTTGCTGACGGTAGCTCCATGCGACATGTATGCGACATGCCGGCTCGCCCCAACCCCCGCCGTACCTCCCTTTTTAACCTTCGGAGTTGTGCGATCCTTCCCCCATGCCCGTGTCATCGAAAAGAACTCCGTCCTCCGATCCGCATCGCTCCTTGCGGCTTCAGCTTGCTTATCCATTCGCAAATTAAGTCTGTGCTATAGGGAGCTGACCTGCTCTCTGTCTTCTAGCTTTCAAGGAAGTTTTAGGTGAAATAATTTCAATGAAGATCCCCGAAAAACAGCTGACGATATACCGGGCGATCTTGGTCGCATTTATCGCTGTAGGCTCTTGTATCTCAGGAGTGTGCTGATTTTGTATATCGGCTGGGGCATCCTTTGCGTCCTCGGCTTGTCCGTCAGGTACGGCTTATTTCGCAGCAAAGAGACTGAGAGCGAGAAGTATGCGTTCTACAGGTTTTTATTTTTTCTGCTGATGGCAGAATATACATGGAACGGATTTAGGTGGGATCCGGCCAAAAGCGATCGTGAAAGCCGCCCGTGACCTCCGCGAATGCCTCGATCTGCTCTGTGAATATTGGAACCTGATCCACCAGGCGCTGGTGCTCCGCCTTGCCTCCCACGGGGCCGCCAGCGCGCTTCACAGCTATCGGCCGGCGGGACATGCTACACACCAATGATCGCGCGCGTGGAGCCTTCTCTTTGCTGCCGTCGCCCTAAGCCGAAACATCAGATTTCGATTCCCGCCAGCCGGCCGCCCAAGCTTGGAATTCTGAGCAGAACCACCGTTCGCCATACTGGGGGCTGATCTTCGTCTGTGCGTAGTATTTCTGCCCCGGCACGTGGAAGATGCGCTCGCCCGTCTCGATGGAGACGTTGCCCTTGATCCTGCATGATAGACCGGAGCCGCCAGAAGCGTTCCATGAGGCCAGCATGTCGCTAGCGGTCCAGCCTCCGGCCGCACCAAACGCAACCGCGCCGATGACCAAACCCGGCGCCGTGAGCAGCACCGATTTCTTCTGCGAAACGCGATAACCCTGACCCAATGCCCCCATCTCCGCCATGCGCGAAGATCGTACCCGCGTTGGCGCCGGCGGAACATCTCTACAAAAGGGGTATCAAGGACCGCAGGATCGCGGCTCCAAAGGTTAAAGACATTAGATATTCTTACGCGGGATGAATGCAGACGTTGTCTCCGTAGGCTTTCCCCTCAATCGGCTGACCTGCCGTAACGCTATTTCGCGCCGCCTTCGACCCAGGAGTAACCAATGGAGAAGCTGCGTTTGCCGCCACTAAAGAGATAGGGCAAGGTCAGCGTGTTCAACTCCTGCAGGTGAATGCCCGATCTCACGAGACCGTTCGCGAAATCCGGGGAAATTGTTGGGTCATCGGCGGTCTCGCCGCGCCAGATTACGAGCACCGGCCCCTTGGCAGTCACATATTCGGGAACCCCGGAACCTGGAAAGAAGGGGATCACGACGGGAACGTCAGGGAATTCCAGCTTCATGTTGCCGGCCACGAACTTGGTTTCCGCTACGATGAGAACCGGCTTGCGGGTCGCGGTCAGTTCGTCAACGAAGCCGGCGAAGGGCACGTTCGTTCTCGTATAGGTGCCGATATATTGAATGGCGACGATCCGCAGCAGAAGGATCGCCAAGATGAGGGTCATGAAGACCGGTATCACGGGCCGGAAGCGCGCAAGGCCGGCGGAAAGATCGAAACCTGCGGTCTCCAGCTTCAGGAACAGATAGATCAGCAGCACGAGCAGGCATGGATCGAGCCAGCGCTCGTGGATATCGCTGGCGCCGGCGACGATGACGACACCCACGAGGGCGAGCAGGCTCACGATCATCATTCGCTCGATGACCCGGATCATCGGACTGGACGCGGGAAGCGCACGGAAGAAATCCCGTCGGAAGGCTGCTGCGAAGAGAACGATCGGCAGTGCGACGAAGCCGAGGACGGCGATGACGAGGGACAACAGACCCTGTCCGATGCGGGGAAGGCCGGCGGCTGCCTCATGCTCGGCGGTCATCCGCTTCAGGGTCGGCAGCGAAGCGCGGGCGAGGTTATCGGGCAGCCAGAGCGCGTGCGGCAGCACGATCAGGATGGCGATTGCGATCGCCGGCAGCAGACGCCAGTCGAAAAGGCGGCTGCGCCACTTCCTGTCCGGCAACACGGCGATGAAGGCGGCAAACGGCAGGATCGCGAAGTTATATTTGGAAATGAGGCCGATGCCGGTGGCGATGCCAATGATGAGATAGCTTGCGATCGTCGGCTGGCGCAGCGTGCGGAAAAAACCGAAGAGGAAGAGCGAGGTCGCAAACAGCAGCGCGACAGTATGGGTCAGTTCGCGCTGCGCCATTAGACCAACCTGTGGCAGGGTAATCAGGCTTAGCATGGCGATCGTTGCAAGCGAGCGGCTCTTCAGCGCTTCCCGGGCGGCAAGTCCGTAGAACAGGTAGCAGCCGAAGAGAATGATGTTCTTGGGTACCGAAAGCGCCCACATCGATATGCCGGTCACCGAAACGATGGCATATTGCAGCCAGTTGTAGAAGGGCGGCTGCGGGCCGTAGCCGGCAAGCAGATATTGTGAATAGAAGGATTGCTCCGCCTCGTCGAGATCGAGCGTATGGGGCAGGGCGATGCGAAGCACGATATTCAGCAGGAAATATCCCGCCAGAAAAATGCTTGCCCTCGTAAGACTTTTGGTAATCCGCTCCAACATCGATCTCCAAGTCAGGCCAGCAAGGTGCCGTCATCTACCGGTCGCCGCCCGGGTGCCGGGGTGGAAGAGTTCGCTGCCATCGCCAGGCGTGGCCATTGATCGCTGGTGAAACCAGGGGGCCGGATCGCCAGGCAGGATGTTCGCGTAAGCGTCCATGAACTCATCACCCTCCATGAATATTCTGACGTGCAACGCCAATGACAGCAAATCCCGTTTTGATAGTGTTGCCTGCGGATAGGCCAATTTTGCGAACTAAACAAGATTCGCGGGAAGCGATGCCAACATTCTGACCGACCTGCATTAGGACGCCACAGCAGCGCGGACGTGGATTACCCTGTCGTGCTCTTCGCCCCGATCGTGGGCGGGAACCATTGAATAACCACTCCTTCCGCCGTGGAAAGCAGGCCGTGACCACGGCCGACGGGGGCGTGTCTACGCCTTCCACGCCGCCGCGTGAATGCCGGAAGCCGGGCGCTATGAAAGACTCTGGGCAGCGCACCTTGCAGAGCGTTGCCTGTAATATGCGCCTTTCGCCTGTAAGGGCCGGTCACGGACAGGCCCCCTTCTGTGTCCGATCTTGTTCGCAGGCGATCGCCTTGCGTCCCTACATGGCGTTATGTTACATCGCCCTTATCTCTAAAGTGGTATTGCCCGATGTTGATGACATTTGCGGCGGCGAAAAAATTCATCTCCCGCCGGATCAAATATCTGTTGCGGAACCCCACGCCGCCGACCACCACAGTGCCTTTTGCTGGACCGGTCGTGGTTCTGGGGTCGGCGCCGACATCTCACAAACCGCTAGGTCTCGACTCAACTTATCGCATCATCTCGGTCAACGCCTCACAACTCGCGCTTCAATTCTGGGGCATCGATGCGCCGGACATCACGTTGATGGGGTATAACGAAATCGAAGGCACCAATAAAAGTGCCGTAGAAACAAGACGCGTTCTCGGCGGGAAGCGCACCGGCTCCCTTTATGTGTTGGCCTGGCGGCATGGCCGCGAGCGATTGCAAGCAGGTCTCGAAGAATTCGGCTACCGCTGCACAGAGGCCCACATCATCGATCGTTATCAGCGGATCGCTCTATTGCACCAGGTAAGCGGGCAACTAAATCTTGAGCTCGACGCCGATACCAAGTGTTCAAACGGCGTCATCGCAGTGCTTTTTGCGCTCTACAACGGCGCGACGGCGGTGATACTTTCAGGGATAAATCCGAACTCCACCGGACATGTCTACAATAGCGCCAACCTAGAGCGTAAACATGTCCGAATGGACAGCGAAATGTTGGCGAGGCTTGTCCGGCTCGGTTACCCCATCTACACCGCCGATCCTCAGGTCGCCGAGAATGTCAGCCTGCCGCTCTGGCAGGGCAATGGGCAAGTAAAGCTCGGTTGATGGAAGGATATCCGACCGCCGCTAGCGGTATTACCCGGAGAATTCTCTCCGGGTAGTGTAACAGCGGTTTGGCGGCCTTTCAGACGTCCCTACGAGCGCTGCTGTACAAATAGCATGCGTTCCCGAGCGGCGAACCACTCTTCAGCGTAATCGTCGTTCTTGTATTCCTCGAAATACGGCCCGCCATCGGTGAAATGGACGTTCTTGGCGTCTTCGCGGTAGTCGTATTCATTGACGAGGTAATTCCACGTCACCGGTAATTCGCCGATGAGGTCTTCATTCTCCAGCCATTTGAACTGATGCAATTGCAGCCCGGTCGCGGTATTGACGTATTCGGGCGTCAGCGCGCGGCATTTGTCGTTGTTGAAGAGGATGAAGCTCGACCAGTTCTTCTTTTCGTACTTGGTCTGCGTCTGGCCGAGGAACTTGGTGTCGATCTTCGGCTGGTAGTCGTGCTTGACGCACATGACGGCGTAACGCTCGTCGCGCAATGCCCAAAGCTCGGCGATATCGGCACGCATCAGCATGTCGCAATCCATGAAGATGCTCCAGCCCTCGTAACCACTGAGATAGGGCGTCAGGAAGCGCGAGAAAGAGAATTCAGTCGATTGCAGCGCATTGCGCTCACGAGTGAAAATCCCGCCAAGATTGGAAAGCGCAATGGGCGAGAACTCGACCGGGATCGACGACTTCTCGATGATGCTCTGCACGAGAACGTGGTAGGCGACCACTTCTTTGGAGTCGAAGCCCACGAAGATCCGGACCGTCTGTTGTTTCATTTTCCACCTCGAGCATTGTAAACAGTGAATTGAACTTAGAAGCGGCTTTCTCGGCAGCCCACGCCGTCAGCGAGGCTTGCGACAGTCATCCCTTCGACTTTTCGAGAAAACGCTGCTTGCGGGTTTTCGGTTTGAACCGCCGAAAGAAATTATCGACAGCGCGGATGAATTTAGTGAGGGACATCAGCCTGTCGATCTGGCTGTTGGTATTGTCGAGCCGCTCCGACAAGACTTCAGCCGCGGTCATCGCGATCTCGATCGGCGGCACCTCGGGAAACCGTTTGGCAAGCGCGGAATAGGGGCTGGCATCGACGCCGCCCATCATCGAGATCGAACCCATTCGCGCAAAGAGACGCAGGAAAATCTGCTCGAATGTCCAATCATGAACGTCGAACACCTTCCACTTCTCGCTCCGCTTCGCCGAAAAGCCGGCAAGCAGGATCTTGCCCGGCAACTGCAGATCGGCGAGCCACAACGCGACCGCAAAGCCGCTCGTCGCGATCTTGCCGATCGGATAGAGATCGGCGAGCATTTGCGTCAGATCGAGGTGACGGGCTTTAGCGCCTTCGAAGCAGCTCGTTTCGCTGAAATTTTCCTCGACGGAGACCCGGATATTGACGACGCCGAGGAAATCGTCGCCGCCAAAGAAGCGCAAGACATCCGCAACCTCGCGCCGATGAACGATATTGGCACCCATCACGCCGCTGCGGGCCACCAACACCGAATGGCCGGAGAAGGGCTCGTCGAGCACCTTATAGACCTTGTTGAAGAAGACGTAGAGGGCCGTGTGCGGCAATTCGCTCCGCAGCCGCTGGAAATCGACAGCTTCGCTGTTTGCCACCAGCACAATATGGGAATAGCGCGACATCAACGTCTTCCAGGCGTCCGGAGGCAAGACATTGAAAACCTTCATTCGCCTTCACCGCAGCTCTAGATACACTTTTCAAGTATGCGCTCTGCGCAATCGGCCGCTGCCCAATCCAGTATTCCCGAGGTCGTCCAACCTTCTTCTTCGAAAGCGGGGAACCTGCCACTCACTTCGCACTTCGAACCTTGACGAGGACGTGGAAGGCAGTCAGCCGCCGGCATGTCCGCACGCAATCCACGTTGGCATTCGCCGTCATCGGAAATTCGCAGGTCAATGTTGAGCCGAGTTGGTTTGCGGCAATTTCCCAGGAGCAGCAAGCCCTGCGGCGGGACCAGAGGTTCGCCCATCGTATTGACATCAGAACAGAATATCACGGCCCTCTGCTTCAAAAACTTCCCCTGCGAATCAACACTATACTTCGTCAACTTTCTAGTTGGTTTGAGAATGCGCTGCAATTGCAAATTACAAGGCAACTCAATCGCCCCGCTCGGATGGACTGGCTGGGGATGCGCTAGCCGCCGGTCTTATAATATTTGCGTAGGACGTAGATAATAATCACTCTAGGAAAATTGCTTTTTAAGGTGTTGCTGCTGAACTGCCGGCATGACAAAGCCGCCTCGCAAGCCTTCTAAGCCGCTGCTCGGTGCTGCCGAAGCACCTCTCCGCAGCCGGCCCCGCAGGCGGCGCGACCCAGCCGAGCCGCAACTGCTTCTCGATCCGATGCCGGCTCGCATCGATCCGTGCCTGGCGCTGCTGAAGCCACGGCCGCCGAAAGGACGGCAGTGGGCGTTTGAGGTGAAATGGGACGGCTATCGCCTGGCCGTTCATATCGAGCGAAGGGCATCAGGATACTGTCCAGCGGCGGTCATGACTGGACCGATCGTTTTCCTGCCATTGCCGCCGCGGCGCGGCGCCTTCCGCTTTCAACGAGACATTGGATGGCGAGGGCGTCGTGTTCAATGAGCTGGGCCGGTCGATTTCGGCAAGCCTCAGCAGTCACTCGGCGGCCGCGGCGGAAAGCGGACATGAAAGCATCATCGCTAAAGACCGGAACAGCACGTATCGCGGCGGGCGCGGCGGCGAATGGCAGAAGATCGAATGCATCCAGAGCGACGACTTCGCCATTGTTGGCCATCACAGGTCCAGCTCGGCGTCCGGGAATATCGGCGCTGCTGGTGGCTGTGCAGAGGGAGGGCCAGCTGGTCTATGTCGGATCGGTCGGAACTGGCTTCAAAGCAAGTTAGGCATTGGATCTTCGCGCTGCGATGGACACGATTAAGGTGTCGGCGCGTCCGGTGAGATATTCCGGCCAGCGCAAGAACCTGATCTGGACCAAACTGAAACTCGTCGCCATCGTCATACGTCAAGCCATACGTGAGCGGCAGAAGAATGACGCGACGGATGATGAGACGATTTGCGAGGCGTTGACGCGACCGACGATTCGCATTGTTCCGGCAAAGAGCGAGGAGCAACAGAGTGTACTGATGCTGCAGGGGTTTGCGTGCTTTTGATCCGGCAGGGGAGGATGCTGGCGAACGCCGTGCGCGGCCACTTAGTTGAGTGCCGCGACAGGGCATTGCCGGCGTCGGAATGCTGATCGCGTTGATCGAAGACGATGATCGCGATCTCAGCTCACCGCTTGCGCGGTCCGCGCTTCTTTCACTGATCGGGCAGTTGCGGGCGGTGCACGAGAAGGTCAGCGAGATGAATCGTCCAAATTCACGTGTAGCATTCCTCGAACGAACTGAGCCGTCGCCTCGGGACCGTCACTGGAATTGGCTTCCAGCGCAAATGGTCGCGACAGTGACACACCCGCTCTTAAAATCCGGCCCGACAATTTGGCGTGGATAAGACTGATACCCGCGGCAGAACTCATCTGGTGGCAAAGACCGGATCGGAGAGATCAGCAAACGAGGGCCCCTTAACTCCGGCGACTTCTCGGCGCTTCGCTTCAGCCGCAAGGCTAAGGTTGCACCGACGCGCGGGCCGCCGAGCTTCTGGCGACGAAGCCGTACAACGTCGCTGTTGCTTTGGCGAACAAGATGGCGCGGATGGTCTTGGCGGTGTGTTCTTTGGCAGCCTGAGCTGAACTGGATCATCTCGATTGACAAGCCCGGGAAGATCGCTGTTGTAAATTGCCGGTTGCTTGTTGTGCCGCCTTGGATCTTGGTTCTTTGTCGCCCTGCCAAAGCGGCAGGCCGACTTCATCCGAGACCTGCCGATCGGCTGTGTAGATGGGATAGCCTTGCCTGAGCAGCCTTATTAGGATGTCCCGGTCGAAACGGGTATGTTTGCGGGTCAGATTGGCGCTGTTGTATATGTGGCCATTCGAATGAGGATTTATGCCGGTTATGATGACCGCGCTGGCGCCGTTGTATAATGCAAACAGCACTGCGATCATTCCGTTCGAGCACTTGGTTTCAGCGTCGAGTTCAAGGTTCACCAGTCCGCTGGTTTTGTGCATCAACGCGATGCGCTGATAGCGGCCCACGAGGTGAAGATCCCGGTAGGAATAGTTGAACGAGTTTAGGTTGTTTTCTACGCGGCCCTGGCGCTTCTGCCCCCGCCGCCAGGTGAGAACATAGAGAGCGCCGGTGCGGTGCCCGGTGAGGACGCGCCTTGTCTCCACGGCTGCCGTATTGCCGCCCTGGAGCTCGTTGAAGCCAACCAGTGTGATGTCGGGCGCATCGATGCCCCAAGCATGGACGGCGATTTGCGAGGCGTTCACCGAAATGATGCGATATGTCTCATCGAAGCCGACGGGCTTTTGGGAAACGGGTGCAGATCCGACGACCACGACAGGGCCCGTAAATGGCACAGTGGTTTCCGGAGGCTTGGGCCTAGTCAGGGTATATCTGATGCGGCGGTAGATGATTTTATGCATCTGCGCGAGCAAATTTGCCATTCGAAGTATCACTCCAGCTCATGCTTAGCCTGAATATCTCAAAGTAAGGGGTGAACCGACCCCAAGAGTCTAAAAATTACCTTTGCAGCAAATAGTTATCAGATTGCAAGATGGGATCCGATGCAAACACACTTTATCTCTACGCAGCACGGATCTGAAGGCTTCGACGGTCACAAACTCGTGGCTGGCTTGGAACGCGTCGCGATTACCTGGATGCCAGCGCGCGCTCTGCTTCGCCACGTCGACAAAGCCATTAACCTTTTCGAGCGTATTGCGGCGTGCTCTATTGACGGCCGCGCTCCGGCTTGCGCGGTCCGCAGTGTGCTCATGGTCGGGCAGCGGATCGCGGCGATCGCCTTGGTCACTAGGGCGTCGACGGCTATGACAGGCTGCGCCATGGCTTGGTTCTTGGGCTTCCTACGACGGGCCAGCGATGGATGCTTTATTTGTCGAGCTGTTTCTGGAGGCCCAAGCCGAGCAATCGACCTAATGTGAAGGATCCGAACCGTCAGTACTTCCTTAGATTTAATAAGACTCTGGTTATTAGTGTGCGGCGTGAGCCGCCCCTATTATGGGACTTCCACGTAGCTCACCTGCGCGGATGAAGCCTCAGCCTGGCGGGTTTCAGATGTCTCGGGACTCGCCATGACGAGCCTTAGCACCGCGGCGGTTGCTGGATAAATTGCATCAGCAAGGCAAGCCCCCTCCCTGACTTCGCCGCCTCTTGCGTTTCGACGATGTCGAGCTTAGCTGTCTGATGCAGGCTTACAAGGATGACTGGAGCGAATAATGCATATGTGGCACGGGCTTAAGGCCACGCTCAGAAAACGCCGCCAGGCCCGCAACGGAAAAATTCTCGTAAGGGAACCTATTGTTGTTCCGCAGTCCGTCGTGACGACACACCCTGATCATTATTTGTCTTGCGTCACAGTCGCAAAGAATGAGGGTGAGTATCTCGATGAGTGGATTCAATTTCATCTGCTGGTTGGCATTTCTCACTTTTATATTTATGACAACGGATCGACGGATCAGTCCTTGTCGATACTGAGAGGCTATGAGAATGCCGGCATTGTTACTGTCGTTCCGTGGCGTCCCTTCAGCGTTTGGGCAAACACCCAGATTTTAGCCTATGCTCATGCCGTCAGCAATTTCGGATCACGCAGCCGCTGGATGGCTTTCTTCGACCTGGATGAATTCATGTTTCCGACGCATGCGCCTTCCTTGATGGAGTTTTTGCAGGCGCGGGAGCAGGAGCAGGCGATTTGTGTCGCCGGTGTCAATTTTGGAACGAGCGGCCACGCGGTTCGGCCCACGGGTCTGGTCACGGAAAACTTCCGACAGGCAGTTCCCATGGATGCCCAGCGCGAATATCCAAAGCTTCTAAACGTCAAGTCGATCGTTCAGCCAGCTCAGATCAGATCGATCGAGAGCGCCCATTGGTTCAACCTGAAAGGCACGAACAAGATCGGCGTGAACGAGGACGGCGAACCGCTACCACGTTATCCAAGGGAGGACCCCTTAAAATTCAAGGTCAATACTGTACGCTTCAATCACTATTATACGCGCTCGCATGAGGAATTCTCGGCGAAGGTCAATGGATCCAATGTGCGTGGACCTCAACTCCCGGCCGATGCCGAACAACGCTGGACATTGTTCCGACACATTGAAGAGTTCAGCCAACCGGACGATACCATACAAGGATTCATTCCCAATCTGAGGGAGAGACTCTCTACCTGCAGGAGGGCTTAATCGCAGCGCCGATCTTTCGTCATGACGAGAGAACGGCTGCGGGAGGGTTGTCGCCGATCCGGTCGCCGGCTCATTTCTGCAAAATCCGTGATCGTCGCCGGCTGTGAATGGCCACCCGTCATTTTTTCTAGCCCCATTTGGTCGAAACGCCGGGTTGGAAGCTTTTGGCGCGCTGGCGAGATTCCTCTCAGTAGGCGTTTAGGCTCCCTTGGATGCGACATAGAGTTGGTTCCCAGGTTCCCCAGCCAATTCTTCTTGAATTTGCACGACGAGCTAAGATTGCGTAAGCGCTGTTTTCAGGCCACGGCTTTGAGTTCGTGCCTTGCGGCATAGGTCCACGGCAGCAGGTCGTCGATTTGGCTATTTGGATGGCCGTTGGCGATCCTGGTGAGGACGTCTGAGAGATAGGCCAGTGGCTCGACATGGTTGAGCTTGGCAGTCTCGATGAGCGAGGCGATGGTCGCCCAGTGTTCGGCCCCGGCGTCGGAACCGGCAAATAGTGCATTCTTTCTTTTATGCAAATCTCTGCATAATCGAAATTATGCGAAGCTTGGGATTATGCGCAGGAGCTTTTCCAGCTCTACAAACTACTTTGGTGTTTCGGCGTTTGCA